>JAHFEW010000083.1:0-12807 GCA_023248215.1 Nitrospira sp. | reverse complement strand
TTGGTCTCCCACTGCGCGCCTGGGGCGAGCACCATCACAATATTCCTTCCAAGCTTGCTGACCTCCCACTCCCTAAAGGTGGACGAGGTGTCTGGTCGCCCACTGCGCGCATCGGCCGAGCACAGCCCTTGGTGTAGAAATCAAGAGTGATCCGAGTGCGCGGTCTGCGAGCAAGGGGCCGACCAGACACCCCGTCCCACCTTCCCCCTCTTCCTCCGTTTGACTTCAACTTTTCCCCTCACTACAATCTTGCCGTGGCATCTCAATTCGTTCATCTGCATCTCCACACCCAATATAGCCTGCTCGACGGCGCCAACCAGATCGATCCCCTGATGCAACAGGTGAAGTCGTTCGGTCAGCCGGCCGTCGCGATGACCGATCACGGCAACATGTTCGGAGCGGTGGAGTTCTACCGCAAGGCGAAAGACGCGGGCGTCAAACCCATCATCGGGTGCGAAGCCTACATGGCGCCCGGCAGCCGGCTTGAGAAAAATTCGCACCTTGCCCACAACGACTACTACCACCTCATTTTGCTCGCGACAAACCTCAAGGGATACCAGAACCTTATCAAGCTCGTGAGCAAAGCCTACCTTGAAGGCTTCTACTATAAGCCACGGATGGATAAGGAGTTATTGCGGCAGCACCATGAAGGACTCATTGGTCTATCAGGCTGTCTCAGTGGTGAAGTCGCCTATCTCATCGGGCAAAAGGATTTGGCCGGCGCAACGCAGGCCGCAGGCGAGTATCGCGAGATCTTCGGCAAGGATAATTATTATCTGGAGTTGCAGGCCAACGGTCTAGAACACCAGCGAATCGCCAATGACGGACTGCTGGAGATTCACAAGAAGCTCGGCATCCCGCTCGTCGGCACCAACGATTGTCACTACCTGAAGAAAGAAGATTCGCGGCCGCATGACCTCATGCTGTGCCTGCAGACCGGGAAGACGATCAACGATCCCAATCGGATGAAGTTCGATACCGATCAGCTCTACGTCAAATCGACGGAGCAGGCGCTGGCCGAGTTCAAGGAAATGCCGACGGCCGTCTCCAACACCGTCAAGATCGCCGAAGCTTGCACTCTCGACCTCGCGCTCAACAAGACGTACCTGCCCCAGTTCAAGGTACCGGAAGGATTCACGCGTGAAACCTACGTGGAGCAACTCGCGAAGGAAGGGCTGGCGGCGCGCCTGAAGGAACGCCCGAGTTCCATCCCTGAATTGGCCTATCAGATTCGGTTGAAGGAAGAGCTGGCGGTGATCTGCTCGATGGGATTCGCCGGGTACTTCCTCATCGTGTGGGACATCATCAAGTTCGCGCGCTCGCGCGGCATTCCCGTGGGACCGGGCCGCGGTTCCGCCGCCGGCAGTCTCGTCGCCTATGCCCTGCGCATTACCGACCTCGATCCGCTGGTCTACTCATTGCTGTTCGAGCGCTTCCTCAATCCCGAACGTGTGTCCCTCCCCGACATCGACATGGACTTCTGCATGGATCGCCGGGACGAGGTCATCAACTATGTGATTCACAAATACGGCGAAGACCACGTCGCGCAGATCATCACCTTCGGAACCATGAAGGCCAAGGCGGCCATTCGCGATGTGGGCCGCGTGCTGGAGATGCCCTACGCCGAAGTGGACCGGATCGCGAAGCTCGTCCCCGACGATCTGAAGATGACGCTCGACAAGGCGCTCGAACAGGAACCGCGCCTGAAGGAACTGGTCGAGAAAGATGCCAAGGTCAAGGAACTGATGTCGGTGGCGCAGTCACTCGAAGGCCTCGCCCGCCATGCATCCACCCACGCAGCCGGTATCGTCATTTCCGATCAGCCACTCACCGAACACGTGCCGCTCTATAAAGGTCCCAAGGACGAAATCGTCACCCAATATTCCATGGGGGACGTCGAAAAAATCGGCCTGGTGAAGTTCGACTTCCTCGGCTTGAAGACCCTGACCATGATTCACCGTGCAGAAATGCTGGTGAACCAGGGACATCCCGACCGACCACCCTTGTGCGTCGAACAACTGTCTTTCGACGATCCCGAGACCTTTGCGCTGCTGTCTTCAGGAAAAACCACCGGCGTGTTCCAGCTGGAAAGTTCCGGCATGCGCGACCTGCTCATGGGACTCAAGCCCGACCGGTTCGAAGACATCATCGCCATCATCGCGCTCTATCGCCCCGGCCCGATGGATCTCATTCCGGATTTCATCAAGCGCAAGCAGGGCAAGATTCCGATCGCCTATGAGACACCCGAACTCGAGCCGATCCTGAAGGATACCTACGGCGTCATCGTCTACCAGGAACAGGTCATGGCCATCGCCAACAAGGTGGCCGGGTTCTCGCTCGGGCAGGCGGATATTCTTCGCCGCGCCATGGGCAAAAAGAAGCCGGAGGAAATGGAAAAGCTCCGGGTGCAGTTCTTGGAAGGGGCGAAGCAGAAAAAAATACCGGAGAAGAAGGCCGACAAGCTTTACGAGTTGATCCAGAAATTCGCCGGGTACGGATTCAACAAGTCCCATGCCGCGGCCTACGCGGTGGTCTGTTACCAGACGGCCTACCTCAAGGCCCATTACCCGACGGAGTTCATGGCGTCGCTGATGACGACCGACATGGGCAATGCCGACAAGATCGTCGGCTACTTCACCGAATGTCGCGGGCTCGGCATTCCGGTGCTGCCGCCGGACGTGAATCAAAGCCACAAACATTTCGCCGTCGTCGACAATGGCATTCGCTTCGGCATGGCCGCGATCAAGAACGTGGGCGAAGGCGCCGTCGAGGCCATCATCGAAGTGCGCAACGAGACGGGACCGTTCCGTTCCTTCTTCGATCTCTTTCGCCGGGTTGATCTGCGCAAGTTGAATAAGCGGATGATGGAAGGTCTGATCAAGGCCGGCGCCTTCGATTCCATGGGCGGGCGTCGCTCCCAGTATCTGGCCGTATTGGATCAAGCGATGGATGAAGGCACGAGCATTCAGAAAGAGCGCGCCCTCGGCCAAACCAGCATCTTCGGCGACGACATGGACGGCACGCCACAGACGTTGGCGGAGCCAACGCTGCCCGATGTCCCCGAGTGGAGTCAGGGCGAGATGTTGAAATACGAACGCGAGCTGACCGGCTTCTACATCAGCGCCCATCCTTTGGCCCGGTACGAGGCGGCCATCCAGCTGTTTGCCAATACGACGACCATGCAAATCCCCGACGTGCCCGACGGGCGCGAAGTAAAACTCTGCGGCATCATCACTGCCGTGAAATCGATGCTCACGAAAAAAGGCGATCGGATGGCCTACGTGACGCTGGAGGATTTACATGGGGTGGTAGAAGTGATAGCCTTCCCTGATCTCTATCGCGATCATGCCGAGATGATTGTGCCGGAACGAGTCGTGCGATTGACGGGCACCGTGGATCGCGGAGACAAAGGCACCAAGTTGCGCGGGACCAAGATCGAACCACTGGCCGAATTGCAGAGCACGGGAATCTCACGGGTGATGATTCGCCTACACGACGGTCCGACCGCCTCAACTCGACTCCCAATGCTCCGGCAGGTGTTTCAAAAATATCCCGGCTCCTCGTCCGTATCCCTGGTCATGGCCCTTGGAGAAACCATAGAAGCACGGACCTCGCCCCTCCCCAACGTCAAGATCACTCCCAGCGAGCATTTCGTCGCCGATATTGAGGAAGTGCTGGGCAAAGGTGCCATCACTTTGATAACCTAGGCGGACCTAGGCAACACCCTTAAGGGGGTTCAGCAGTATGAGAGACTACCTCGACTTTGAAAAGCCCATCCGCGAACTCGAAGAGAAAATCGAGAAGCTCGCCTCCGCCGAATCGCCCAAGTCCGGCACCCAGGAAGAAATCCGGAAGTTGCGGACGAAACTCGCGCAGGTCGAACACCAGCTGTACAACGGCCTGACCCCCTGGCAGCGCACTCAGCTGGCCCGTCATCCCCAGCGCCCGACGACGCTCGACTATATCAATGAACTCTGCCGCGACTTTCTCGAACTGCATGGCGATCGCAATTTCGGCGACGACCGCGCCATCGTGGGAGGATTCGCCCGGTTCAACGACCGGACGGTGATGATCATCGGACATCAAAAGGGGAAGACGCTCAAGGAGCGCATGCAGCGGAACTTCGGCATGCCCAATCCGGAAGGCTATCGCAAGGCGCTACGGCTCATGCGGTTGGCGGAGAAATTCGGCCGGCCGATCATCACGTTGATCGATACCCCAGGCGCCTATCCCGGCATCGGCGCGGAAGAGCGTGGACAAGCCGAAGCGATCGCCAGAAACCTGTTCGTCATGTCACGGTTGGCCGTCCCCATCATTTCCGTGGTGATCGGAGAAGGCGGCAGCGGCGGCGCCCTGGCCTTGGGTGTGAGCGACCGCATCCTCATGTTGGAACATTCTGTCTACTCGGTCATATCGCCCGAAGGCTGCGCCGCGATTCTCTACGACGATCCCACGAAAGTACCGGACGCGGCGGCCTCGCTGAAGATGACGGCGCAAGACCTGGTCCGGCTTGGTATCGTGGATGAAGTCATCCCGGAACCGCTCGGCGGTGCGCACCGTGATGCCAGGGCGATCTCCGACCGCGTGGCCAAAGCGCTTACCAATCAGCTGTATGGTTTAGTTGATCTTCCCACCGATCAACTCATCGCCCAGCGCGATCAGAAGTTCCGCAAAATGGGTGTGGTGGGCGGGCTCGTTCCGGCCTAAGCCCGGCAGGATGTTGAAAAAGTCCGCCGGCTGCATTCTCGCATCGTTCAGAGCCTCAACGTACCTCAAGGGTACGCCTCGTCCCTTCTCTCGCTGCGGCCTTGCTGGACAGCCTTTTTGAGCATCCTGCTGGGTCGTGTCTCATGGGCCTAGTAGACTGGCGTTGCATGCATCCGCCGTCCTAATCATCCTTCTCCATTTCCCATCAAGCCTGCAGGCAGACCTCCTCATTCGCCATTTCTCTGACCAACGATCATGTGAGGAAGATCAACGACTGTTGCCGGCCAGCGGCTGGAGAAGCAACCCAAGCGCGGTAAACCGGGTTTGGATGGCGGATACGATATGGCAGCGCAACTCGGATCGGTAGGGAGCCAGGGAGTCATCGCGCAGATAGCGATCCAAGGTCCGTGGAAGTTTCTTCCACCAAGTGCGGGCGGCCTCTCGCGCTTGCAGGGCTCCCGGCTCCCCACCCGCCAGAATCACGGACAGCTCCTTCTCGAAGAATCCGACGTGCACCAGCTCATCAGCGAGAATCTCCGACAGATCCGGCCGCAACCGAGCTAAGAGCATCGCGAACTCCAATCCAAGCGCTTCATAGCCAAACAGCGACACAGCCAACGCCTCCCACTGCGAAGGAACAGCCGGCAAGGTCGGTGGCCGTTGCGAAGTCGTACCGAGCATGCCTTCAAATTGACGCAGATGATCCTGCTCGTCGGTTTCATGGCGTTGGAGAAAAACCTGCACATGGCGGGGGAGATTCTGCATCTGGGCGGCGCGCACGGCCCATAGTGCCATCGCCTCGGCGCGCAGAAACCGTTCGAGCAAGGCCCGCTCGCAGGCCTGTGGAAGGGAGATCATGACGGAATCAGGTCTCACTCGGTGGCTCAAGCGGACCAGCCCAGTGACCCTTGGTCAATCCCACTTCTTGTGAAGTGCCATCCGGCCATTGAAAATAGCCGACTTCATCGACAAAGAGAATCAAGGGCTCCGTGTCCTGTTCGAGCCCCCGCCACCAATACCACCCCGCCGCCTTCGGCTTGTCGCTCGCCCATACCAATGGCTCCATCGTCAGCTAGTCTCCTGCGCGTTCTTTCTGAACCATTCGGCGCTCGTCGGGTGGGCGCCGTTTCTGATACAGTCCTGTCCACATTCACTCGCACCGCGCACCCTATCATGGACCGATTGCCAATAGAAGAGGTGATACCAACTCTGCGGGAGACGCTGGCTACCGGACGTGCTGCGCTCCTGACGGCGCAACCGGGAGCGGGGAAGACCACGCGGGTGCCGCTTGCGCTGCTCGATCAACCCTGGTTGGCGGGGCAGAAGCTGGTCATGCTGGAACCCCGGCGTCTTGCCGCGCGTGCCGCCGCAGCCTATATGGCAGCGAGCTTACGGGAGCCGGTAGGCCGAACCGTCGGCTATCGCATTCGCCACGATACGAAAGTCGGGCCGGACACGCGCATCGAAGTGGTGACGGAAGGTATCCTCACACGGCTACTGCAACAAGACCCATCGCTGGCCGGATATGGCCTCGTCATCTTCGACGAGTTTCACGAACGCAGCCTGCAGGCGGATCTGGGCCTGGCCTTCGCGAGGGAATCGCAGCGGCTGTTCAGACCGGATCTTCGTCTGCTCGTCATGTCGGCGACGCTGGACTGTGCCGCCGTGACGCGCCTCCTTCAGGATGCCAACACCATCTCATGCGAAGGCCGCCTCTTTCCCGTCACCACGCACTATCTCGACCGGCCGATCGAAGGCCATCTCGAGCCGGCGGTCGTGCGGAGCATCCGTCAGGCGCTGGCCCGTGACCAGGGCAGCCTGTTGGTCTTTCTGCCCGGTATGGCGGAAATCCGTCGCGTCGAACGCCAACTTCGAGAATCCCCGCTTGATCCTGACATCCTCATCGCGCCCCTCCATGGAGACTTGCCGCAGGACGAACAGGAACAGGCCATTCTGCCCGCCCCGCCGGGCCGGCGAAAAATTGTGCTCGCCACGTCCATTGCCGAAACCAGTTTGACCATTGAAGGCGTGAGAGTCGTCATCGATGCCGGGCTCATGCGCATCCCGCGCTTCGATCCTCGCTCAGGACTGACCAGGCTCGATACCATTCGCGTCACGCAAGATGCCGCCGATCAACGACGCGGCCGCGCCGGCCGATTGGAACCGGGCAGCTGTTACCGCCTCTGGACGGTGGCCGAACAACAAGCGCTCCTCCCGCGTCGCCCTCCTGAAATTCTCGAGGCGGACCTCGCGCCCCTGGCGTTTGATCTGGCGGAATGGGGCGTCGTGGAAGCGACCGACCTCTCGTGGCTGGATCCCCCACCGTCCGGCGCGTTGGCCCAAGCGCGCGAGCTACTGCGCCAACTCGGTGCACTCAACGCGCAAGGGACCCTCACGCCGCACGGTCGCCGACTGGCCCACGTGACCGTGCATCCACGACTCGCTCATATGATGGTGACGGCTGTTTCGCTCGGCCTGGGTCCATGGGCCTGCGACTTGGCCGCCCTACTTAGTGAGCGCGACATTCTTCAGGGCGGGCCAGGCTGGCGGAATGCGGATCTGCGCATCAGGGTCGAAGCCTTGCGGGGCACCAGGGAACATCTCGCCGGAGCGACGATCAACCGAGCGGGCTGTGAGCGGGTGCGACGCACATCCGAGCAATGGCGGCGGCAACTGCAACTCAAACCATCGTCCGGCGACAGCACTGAGCACATCGGCATCCTGCTCGCCTTCGCCTACCCCGACCGTATCGCGCAGCGAATCGCAGGCAGCGACGGCCGTTATCGATTAGCCAACGGCCGCGGCGCCTCCTTTCAAACCGTCCAAGGGCTGTCTCAGGACGAGTATCTGGTTGTGGCGCAGTTCGACGGCACCGGAGACTGGGCGCGCATTCTTCTGGCAGCGCCGGTGCGCCTCGTGGATCTGGAAAAATATTGTACTCAACAGATTCAGGCTGTCGACCTACTGGAGTGGGACGAACGTTCGCACAGCGTCCGCGCCAGACGGCAGCGGCGGCTCGGACAACTCATCCTCGACGATCGTGCCCTCCACGACCCCGATCAGACGCAAGTCACCGCCGCACTGATATTCGGCATCCAGCAGACGGGACTGGCCTGCCTGCCCTGGACCAAAGAATTGCAGCAATGGCGGGGACGTGTCGCCTTCCTCCATCGCGTCGACCCCACCTGGCCTGATCTTTCAGACGAGGCGCTTGCTAAAGACCTCGCACGCTGGCTGGGCCCCTTCCTCAATGGGCTGACAAGTCTTGCGCAGGTTCGCCGCATCGATCTCCGACCGCCACTCGAGGGCCTGTTGACCGGGCAACAACGGCACGCATTGGATCGCCTCATGCCCACACACCTTACTGTGCCGAGTGGCAGCCATGTGCGAGTGGACTACGAACAGGGTGAGACGCCGGTGCTGGCCGTGCGGCTGCAGGAAATGTTCGGCTGTCAGGAGACGCCGCGGATCGCGGGGGGCAAGGTGCCGGTCATCGTCCACCTGCTCTCACCGGCGGGACGGCCCGTGCAGGTCACGAAGGACTTGGCGAGCTTCTGGCGCTCGGCCTATCAAGAGGTGAAGAAAGAACTCCGGGGCCGCTACCCCAGACACCACTGGCCCGACGATCCGCTGACCGCTCAACCGACGAATCGCACCAAGCGACGGACGTGAGGACATGCATCACCATTCGCATGATCACGCGCGCCCGCGCGGCGCTTGCTAATCTCCGGCAATTGCCGCATTCTACCCATGAATTGTTTTCCTTTCCCTGCCACTGACGAGCCCACGATGGACCACTTCGCGATTGTCACCGCATTCGGCCAGGACCGCCCCGGCATCGTCGCGCTGATGGCGGACGGCCTCTACCAGCTCGGCTGTAACATCGAAGACACCTGCATGACCCGGCTGCGTGGCGAGTTCACCATGATGCTCATGATACGGCTACCCGAGGGAATCGACGCCGAGACCCTTGGCAATCGCCTGACGCCCTATACGACTCCCCTGGACCTCGCGGTCTTGTGCAGATCGTTGCCCGACCAGGCGGCGGCCAGGCAGGCGGCCCTGGAGGTGCCCACGTTTATGTTGTCGGTCTATGGCGCCGACCATCCGGGCATCGTGGCACAGGTGGCGCGCACCGTCGCCCAGCAGGGCGGCAACATCACCGACATGAATACCCGCGTGATCGGATCGGGGGAGGTCCCGGTCTACGTCATGGTCCTGGAAATTCAACTACAGGACGCGCAGCAGGCCGACCCACTCAGACAGGCCCTTGAACAACTCAAGCCGCTGTTGGGTGTCGATCTGACCTTCCGCCCGCTCGAGAGCGTCACGTTCTGATCGTGGCTATCCGTCCGATTCTGCTCTACCCCCATCAAGGACTCAAATCCAAGAACGAAGCCGTGGTCCCCACCGCCCCGGCAGTGCAGACCGTCGTTCAGGACCTGCTCGATACCCTCGCCGCGTCGCCCGGCGTGGCGCTGGCGGCGCCGCAGATCGGGCATGCCGTGCAGATTATCGTCGTGGACGTGTCACGGAAGAAGGGCGAGACGGGACATGGCCTGATCGTGCTGCTGAACCCCGTCATCCTGGCGCAGGAAGGCCGGAAGATCGTTCGTGAAGGATGCCTCAGCGTACCGGACTACACAGGCAATGTGCTGCGGTACGAACAGGCGATCGTGGAGGGCGTGGCGCCGGACGGCCGGGTCGTCACGGTGCACGCCTCAGGATTTGAGGCGCTCGCGTTTCAGCACGAAGTGGACCATCTGAACGGCATGCTCTTCCTCGACCGCATCCAGTCGCTCAGCACGGACCTGTTCAGACGAAAGAAATAGGCCACGGAGCGAGGGCATCGATGATTCTGAGCGCGGTGCTTCTTTTTCACGACCCAGCCCTGTAGATTCACGCCATGACTCCAGGCTTCTCCATACTCACGTCTTCTCACCACACAGAGGGAACCCGGTGAGTTCACCACGCGAGCCACGAACAAGGCCCACAGCAGCAGCGCGACCAGGCCGGCCCGTTCGACCTTCCTCCCCCCCAAACCCAACGCGCACACCCACCCCTCCCGAGACGAGCAGCACCACACGAGTCACCGTGGATCGCCTGCTCTCCAAGCTGGGCATTGCCAGCCGCAGCACCGCGCAGGAATGGATTCGTGCCGGACGAGTTCGCATCAACCAACGTATCGTTCGCCTCCCCGGCACCTGGGTCTCATGGCCTGGCGACAACCTGTCGCTCGATGGGAAACCGGTGCAGGAATCCAGCAAGCGATTCATCGTCTTTCACAAACCTAAGGGCGTGGTCACGACACACCAGGACGAGAAGGGCCGGAAGACCATCTTCGATGTGCTGCCTCAGGAGTTGCGGGCGCTGCATGCAGTCGGACGGCTGGATCAGGCGACCAGTGGGCTGCTCTTACTCACCAACGACACAACCCTTTCAAGTTTCCTGACTGACCCGAAGCAGCTGGTGCCACGTCTTTATCTAGTCACCGTGCGCGGCGAGGTGACGGACGAGCGGAGACAGGCGGCCATCGTCGGCTTGATCGATCAAGGCGAGCGCTTACACTGTGAGAGCGTGACCATACAAAAACGCTCCGGGCGCGAGTCTCATTTGGAGGTGACGCTGACTGAGGGAAAGAACCGCGAGATCCGACGACTCTTTAAAGCGCTGGGGCACGAGGTGACGAGACTGCGGCGCATTCAATATGGGCCTTTCGTGCTCAGCGATCTGCAACCCGGAGCCTGGCGCGAACTCCCGATCGAAGAGGCAAGGACGATGCTCCAATCACGAACATCGAGTATTTGAAGTCGTCACATGGAGTGGCAGGACATCGCGACCGCGGCACGACCTGATTTCGTGGCGAGTTCGCCAGCCTGGGCTTCCGCATGCGCCTCTGCCATCGGCTACATGCTAGAAGCCTTGAGCTCTTGTTTCCTCGCCATCGACTATAAGGCTCGGCTGCCCGACGAACGACGCTTCACGCGATGCCGTCCTAGTCGCTCGCGCACGTTTTCAGCAGTCCCGTTAATACCCTCGCCCGCTGCTCCCCCCGCGCCCCATCCGATCGAACGGCAGCGCCTCATAGCGCTTCTTCAAGTCCGGATGCTCCGCCAGATAGCCTTTCACGGCCGCGTCATCGGTAAACACATCCTTGCTGCGCCCTTTGTACTCCTCGACCGTCATATCGTATTTCGACAGCAGCTTGCTGAGTTTGGCGTTGATATCCTTGCCCATTTCCGCCATCTGCTCCGAGGATGGCGCCTGTCCTTCTCCGTAACGCTCCCCGCCCTGAAAATAATTCGTCATCATCTCGCCGATCTCAATGCGGGCGTTTACGAACTTCCCCACTTCGGTCGGTTCGACCGCACCGGCAGCCCCTGCGAACAAGACCATCCCTAATGAAATGCCGATCATCATGCGTGTTGAATTCATCACCATACTGTCCTCTCAAAGTGTAAGTAAGAATTGTCGCCAGTCGAGTCGCAGCCATCCAGGCATCATAACATCTCAGCCGGACGACGTGCACTGCACTCCGGCACGATCCACGTGGCGACAATCTGCGCGGCAACCTGTGAGCAGAGCCCACCCCCATGCATAGGCAGAAGCGTCCATTTTTATGAGAGAAGTGCTAAGCTGGTGCGGCGGGCCGTCCCAACTTAGCTGCAACCGGGGCACCGCCGGCAAACTCCGGGAATGAATGAAAGGAGATCTGTCGATGAGATTCACACCGTTGCATGATTGGGTCTTGATCCGGACCGGCGAGCCGAACCAGAAGAGCACGGGCGGCATAATCATTCCGGACTCCGCGCAGGAGAAGCCGGAAGAGGGAGAGGTCCTCGCCGTGGGAGTCGGTCGCTTCGTCGAGGACAAGGATTCGAAGGAGAAGGTCAAGAAGAAGACATTCGTGAAGACCACCCTCACGCCAGGCGAGCATATCCTGTACAAAAAATACGCCGCCAGAGAGGTGGAAGGCGACGATGAAGCGTTGGTGCTGGTGCGCGAAGAGGATGTCTTGGGCTCTCTTCGGTAATTGCCATTCTTCACAGAAGTGTGATTGCGCTCATCGCGGCTCTAACAGCGATGAGCCCATGAACGCGTGCATGGAATAGTCGCGCGTGCCGACGTAATACATTAGGCCTTTGGGCTACACCTCGGATCTGAGCTGACCGGGAGAAAGGGGACTTCGACTATGCCTGGGCGCCATGGGGAGCGACACCGTACGGATCGCCTCGGCTGGTTACGTGCCGCCGTCTTGGGTGCCAACGACGGCATTATTTCGACTGCGAGTCTGCTACTTGGTGTGGCAGCCGCGCATGGGAGCCGCAGCGCCATCGTGATTGCCGGCGCCGCCGGCCTGGTCGCAGGAGCCATGTCGATGGCTGCCGGTGAGTATGTGTCCCTACGCTCGCAGGCCGACACTGAAGAGGCCGAGCTCGAGCGTGAACGCAAGGAACTCCAAGAAGACCATGCGGGCGAGCATAAGGAACTGACGGCGATTTATGTCCGCCGCGGCCTGGATCCTTTACTTGCGAAACAGGTGGCCGAGCAACTGATGACCCATGACGCGTTGGGCGCCCATGCCCGCGACGAACTCGGCATCTCCGAGACCCTCAGCGCGCGCCCGGTTCAGGCTGCGCTCGCATCGGCAGGCGCTTTTGCCGTTGGAGCAGCCATGCCTCTTCTGACCATGACCTTAGTTCCCCTGACAAAGGTCATCCCGTTCGTCTCCGGACTGTCGCTGCTGTTTCTCGCGCTCCTGGGGGGATTGGCTGCCTACGTGGGTGGTGCCAACATGGTGTGGGGCGCGATACGCGTCACGTTCTGGGGGGCGCTGGCTATGGCAGTGACCGCAGGTGTCGGGGCCATGTTTGGAACGATTGTCTGAGCGGGATCTCTGCCGGCGACGTCGATTGGTCCATCGGAAATAGCAGTAGCGGACTCGTTGAAAATCTTACTCCGTGCTCCCGATTTCTCCCTCCGGAGATATTGTCAAGAGTTGTGGATTAGGGTGATCAAGCGGCGACCCTTCCCGTGTTCTTCGCTGCTCGTGGCTCCGTTCGTTCCATCGGCTGCCCATTCTTGAAGACGACGCCTGCG
>JAHFEW010000155.1 GCA_023248215.1 Nitrospira sp. | reverse complement strand
CTTATCCCAATGTGCGGTTTGCAAGTCACCATCCAAGGTAAGAGCCGTATGCGGTAGTTCCGCACGTACGGATCTGTGCGGGGGGCGGTCAGCAATGACCGTCCCTACCGCGATAGTCTTTATTCCAACACTTTGTTCGCCCAAGGAGCCAGCCCGCGTGCGGTGATTTGCGTTTGGGATTCTTGGGTGGTAAGGAATGGGCGATGACTGACTTTCCTCGAACTGTACGGGAACGCGTGAAGGCTCAGGGGTTTCTTGGGCTGGAGGACGGGCTGGTATGCCAGATCAACTATTGGCTCCGGCTGTCGCCGGCGATCTGCATGGGGTGGACGGTGGTCGGCACTGCTATGCAGTCTGCCACCGTGCTGTGGTGGTTGGTTCCGTTCGCGGCGCTGGGGGGCTGTTGCCTGGGCATCCGTTCGATCTGCTGTATACCTACGGCCTTCGCCTGCTGGTTGGTGGCCCCCCGCTCCCTCGCTATCCGCTCCCGCGTCGGTTTGCCTGCTTGCTCGCTACATTCATGCTGAGCGGGGCTGCGTGGAGCTTTCAAACTGGAATGCCGCTGCTGGGACACATCTTCGGCTGGTCGTTGGTCGCCCAGCATTCGTGAACGTGAGCACGGGCTTTTGCATTCCCTCCTTCATCTATGGCCTGCTCTTCGGCAAGCCTTCATCGTGTGACCCGATGCGGTGATTCCGTCCGCGCGTGGGCCTTTGTAGTCTTCGATGCGGTAGTGATTTTCTGTTGTCTCCACCGTCTGCTTGACACTTTTCCGCTACCGGCCTAGCCTTTCGTCATTCTCTCGCACCGGATCCTAACCAGGAGGTTTACCGTGGGGAAGATCAACTGGGGGAAAGTGGTTCTCGGAGGTCTCGTCGCCGGGATCATCATCGATGTCGTTGAGGGGATTCTGGAGGGGATCATCCTGGGACCTGAGTGGAGGCAAGCGATGCAGGCCTTGGGGCACCCGCTCAGGGAAACGGGGACCAACATGACGCTGCATGTCCTGCTGGGATTTGCCTATGGGCTCACGGCGTTGTGGCTCTATGCCGCGATTCGTCCACGTTTCGGCGCGGGGCCGAAAACGGCGCTTTATGCGGGACTCGCGGTGTGGGTGCTCGGCAGTCTTCTTCCGTCTGTGAACTGGGGCCCGCGCGGCTTGCTCCCCGGCCACCTCTTTACCATCGCGGTCGTGGTGGGACTTGTCGAGATTGTGGTGGCCACGGAAGCGGGAGCCTGGTTGTACCAAGAGTAGGGAGTGATCGACAACGCGGGGACATTCTCCTTTTCTGATTGCCTCCTCCGCACGCGGCAGTCCAAGCTCCGCCCTTGCCTAAGGTGCTGTTTAAGAAAAAAACGGGTCGGGAGTCTTTGTTGGAGCGCCTCGTCAGCGCGCGCGGGATTGCGTGGTTGCTCCTGTCTCGTTAGAATCCCTCCACGTTGATCTTCTTTCCTGGACCGGTTGATCCCATGTGGTATTTCGCGTACGCATCAAATATGAATCGTCGGCAAATTGAAGCGCGAGCGCAGCGCACTCAATTGCGCTGGATGATGGCTCGACTCGACGGCTACGTCGTTCAGTTCAATAAGCGGAGCACGGTGGATCAGAGTGGGAAAGCCAACATCGTTCCCGATGGGAGTGGAGTTGTGTGGGGTGTCATCTTCGAATTGTCCGAAGGGGAGTTCCAGCGACTTGCTCGCTTCGAGGGCGGATATTCACGAAAGACCATCGAGGTCGCTTGTGTTGAACCCACTGCCAGGTTCAGCGCAGAAACCTTCGTGGCGAAGCCCGAGGGATCAGACCTGCTTCCTACTAGCCAGTATCTTCAGATCATCCTCGATGGAGCTCGCGAGCATGAGTTGTCTGCAGACTATCAGGCGCAATTGGCTAGCATTCGAACAGCAGGGTAATCGACCGCACTTGAAGAATTGGCGGTTATCTCTTGCCATCACACATCGTTCGCGCGCGGAAAGCTGTGTTCTGGCTATCGCTCGCTCGTGCGTCTAGCTATTTACTGCGGCTGCCCAAGAAAGTGACGACGTGACCTCGGAGAGCGGCCACGAAGCGCTGAAAATTTAAGTCTTCAGCCGGCTGCGTGATTTTGGTTTTCCGTGAGTTCGTGGCCATCATGAAACAGGCTGAGGTATAGAGCCGCTCTAGCACCAAGCGGCGACACAGAAGCTCGTATCGCTTGCTGTAGGAAACTCCTCTATACCGTCGGAGGGCTGTTGTATCTTTGAGATGAGTTCCTCCACGAAACTCAGGGTCTACCTGGAAGTACGGTTCCTTGTTGACGACAGGGGTTTTGACGTTGTCGCGATCTTCCAGCAAGAACAGGTAGCCAAGAAAGGGAGTAGGAGACTGACCAAAGCGGCCTTCGCGGAAGGCTGTCCAAATATCCTTGGCACTGCCCACCGCTTCTTCAGAACGGTTGTTCACATTGTTGCCGATCGGATTTGCCGGCTTGGGACTTAAACTCCATCGCCAAGACCAATGCGCCGTTGGAGACGACAATGAGATCCCATTTTTTTGTGGCTCTGAAATAACCCGGTAGCTCAAGCGCGGTTCTTGTGCGGACATCGACCTTCTTCAATCCGGCTTCGCAAAGGATGTCTGAAACTAAGACCTCCAGGGCACCCATCTGGGTACCTCCTGTTACCTCCCCTCGCGTTCCGGCATCGATTTTCCCGGATTTGACCTGCTTTTCTTTATTTTGCCTTCGGGCGTCCCAGTAGCTTTGGACAGCGGCTTGCAGTCTCTTGTCAATGTTCAAGCGCCGCCTCTATCATGCGAACGTTAATCCCATACAGATCCAAAGCCATTTGGGTTGCGCGGGGTCTGTCACGATGACGGAAGGCGTCTCTCAATTCATGGGACTGCATCTTGGACAGGGTCTTCGGGGCAGGGACTCGAATCCGGCGCAGATACGGTGCTTGGAAGCGCAAATAGCCGCCGCGCATGCGGACTCCATATGATTCGATGAAAAACTGTCCGACCTTCGACATCAGCAGGCCGCCGAGTACTTCCAGATCCCACTCGTCCGACTCAATGAAGTACAGATTGTGGTGAGGATACGTTTCGCCCCGATCCAAGACCGGCTCGAGCCGGTTCTTAATATCCGGGATATAGAGTTTGTATGTGTCGGTGAGGGCGTGATTAACGCGGTCAATAGTCTTGTACCACTTGCCGGCACTCTTCTCCGCTGTGTGGCGCCTTTTCAAAGCTGCCGCATGTTGCTCGTAGTAGGCTCGTAACTTCGGATAGGTTTTTAGATTGACCAGCCCGTCATGGTTCCATGGATTCACAAGATAGTGCCCGGACCATCGCACCGTTCCGCCCGCCAGGTCTTTCGCAAGTGCGAGCTTTAGGAGGCGGGAAGGCTCCACAAGGTCTGCATCTGTCGTAATGTAGACATGATCGTTCCCGGTGGCGACGCCGATTCCCACTTTGGCATTCATCTCGAGAAGAGGAAACTGATCCTCCAATCGTCGGAGGAGCGCCAACTGTTCGGGCGAATGGCAGGGCCAGGGGTCTGCTCCTTTGAACCATGTTTTCACCACTGCCCTATGGACACCTTGGGGCAGTCTGTCGAGGCTGTTTGTCTGGAGGGTCGTCGCCAATTGTCTTGGCTGAATGTCCTCAGCTTCCAGACCGGCACTCGCCACAACGGTTGACTGCTGCTTTGTGTGTCGAATCACCGTGATCGCCGGATAGGCGTCCACTTCATCATCGAAGGCGTTGGCGTGGTGCATGCTCAGGAGCACTTCAACACTGTAAGCCGAGGTAATCAGCTGCCGCAGTTCTGCCCCATATTGGTTACGCATCCATCGATCAGCGCAGATAAAGGCGCATACACCGCCGGCCTTCAGCTGACGAAGTGCGGCTTCAAAAAAGGCCACATAGAGGTCAGCCCGACCGCGCATCGTCGGATACGCACTGCGGTAGACCGAGGCCGTTTCTTCTGGAATATCCTCAAGCCGTACGTAGGGAGGGTTCCCGATAATAAAATCGGCCTGTCTCGTGTCGGCATCGAGAAGGTAGTCCCGGTTTAACACCCACGCTTCGGCCAGTCGCTTGGCTAGAGGGCGCTTTACCCCATGATTCATCAGGATGTTTTGGGCAACAGTACGCGCACGAGCCGTACTCTTCTCATCAAGCTCGTAGGCGATTAAGGAGTTTTGGCATTCTGACAACGATCGACCGAGATTCCGGCACGACTCCACCAGGCGCTCGATCATAGGACCGAGAAATGCGCCATCACCAGCCGCTGGTTCGACCGCTAGGGCATCCACCAGGTTTTTATCCGGGCAGTAGCCGCTCAGATCAAGGAGTAGTTCAACGACCCAACGTTTGGTGTATACGACGCCTTTCGGCTCGACTACTGCAGCAGGAAGAGGACGCCGGAGAGGTGCGATCAGCTGGAGCTGAATGCCTCGCGTTGCGGTTGATGGGAGTATCGCGTTGTCTGCCACTAGGGCCTCGAACTTTCCGGTGAGGTCTGGGAGGAAAGGAGCGGTTGATACTAACTTGTCTGCATTTTTCGTTCAAGATTCATTCACCGCGAAGATAGAGGGGCAAGTCTTGCAATCCAACATTGCGGAGCCTGTCCGCATGGAGAATCGATGAAAAAAACTCATGTCGCATCAGGCGTCTCAGATGTGGAGGCGACTCGCCGAGCGTGACGTGAACGGGATTCTCTGGGAGCGCTTCACCGCGGACCAGCAGGCGGAAGAGATCCGTCAGACCTGGCCCGCGACGAGCTATCAACCGAAGTAATCCAGTCAGATCCCTTCTCGTCCGCCCGCTTATCTGAACATGTCGTAGTCGTAGATCGAGTGGTGATGGCCGATGTAGTGGAGTTCGACATGGTTGGGGCCGAGGAATTTGAAAATGATGCGATAGGCTCGATCGACTCGAAAGCTCCAGACTTCGTGATGCTTCGGGTGTAGTTTTTCAGTATGGAGGGAAGGGTGAAAGGGATTGTCTCGAAACAGATCAGTCTTTGTGGCGGCTTTGCGTTGAATCGGCTTGGGAAGTTTGGTGAACAGTTTATCGAAGGTTGCAGTCGTCGAGAGTTCGAGCATGCTCGGCTAGGCGATCAACTCTCGTAGCGACTTTCGCTTGGTGACCCGTCCTGCGCGGTGGTCCTTTTCGGACGCATGTAAGGCGTCTAGGAACTCTCGGCGGTAGAGACCAATCGAGTCGCAAAACGACTCAAAGTTCTCCTTCGAGATCTTAAACTGAAAGCTGTTTCTCGTTCGTTTTACAACTTTTGCTGCGAGTGCCATGGTACTCCTACTTTGTGCCCTGATTTTACAGCCTCTTAACAAAAGAGACAATCTGAAACTGGCCTCGCTCCCATGGTGGCCTGCAAAAATAGATGGTCGGTGTTTTTATCGGCTCGTCCGCGAAGCGATGACATCTCGCCTTGGGCGTCTGGATGTGGAAGCGGCTCCACCGGGCGTGACGTGAACGGGATTCTGCCGGAGCAAGTTACTGTGGATCAGCAAGCGCCAGAGATTCGGGAGACCTGGCCCTCCAACCGAAGTAGCCCAATCAGATCGTGTTCGCCCCGCCCTGGCGGCGGGAGCCTGTACTGTGCGTACTTATGTTCAGAATTTGAATGAGATTAGGCGGGGAGAATTCTACGCGGAGATGTCGACGTATTCCACCTGACTGCTGGGTTGGGGGATGGGAAGGCTGTCCGCCCGAAGGCCTTCGAGATGGAATTCGATGGCTTCACGGATCAGAGTTTCAGTTTCTTCAACCGTTAACCCGGTGGCCACACACCCGGGCAGGTCTGGAACATAGGCCGAATAGTTCGATGCTGCCTTTTCGATTACGATGGCATAGCGCATGATGTCTTTCCTATTTCTTCCACCCAGCTTGTTTAAAGATACTATTCAAGGTGCCCGGTGGCAAATCGTCGTTCGGCTTACCGGCAACCGTGACACGGCCTGCTTTGGTCGGATGCTTAAACTGGCGATG
>JAHFEW010000154.1 GCA_023248215.1 Nitrospira sp. | reverse complement strand
TCTATCAGCGACTCTGTCAGGCGGGGAAGGCGAAGAAGTTGGCGTTGACGGCCTGCATGCGGAAGCTGCTGACCATTCTCAATGCGATGCTGAAGAGTGGAACGCTGTGGCGGGTGGCGGCCAGTCAGCCGGCTTGATGTTTAAGACAGTTGCTGACCCTCATTCTTCGCTCTCTCCTTCTCGCCTGCGCATTGTTCGCAGCAGCTTGCGCCAAGCCGGCGGTTCATCGGGCTGTTTCCATGGATTCCCTTCCTCCATCGATGGCTTCTCAGCCCGGTGACTGCCATGTCCTCGGCGGTGAATGGGAATATGTAGACGGCGCCGTTGTCCGGCTGACACTCGACGAGCAGGGCAACGGTAGCTATGAGTGGAAAGACGGGCGATTCGAGACACAAACGCTCATCGGTCATACCTGTCACGGCATGTGGTTTCAGAAGGAAAATGACCGAGATGGTGGATTTACGGTCGAGTTCTCGCCAGACTTTTCAGAGGGGAGGGACGCAAGTGGTACAGCCGCATCGGAACCTACCATGCTCCCACGAAAAAGGGCGGAACGTTTCATCTCACTAAGAAGACAGCTCTTATGAGCCACAGCGATACTTCACCGGCACCGTGAGAAGCTTCTCACGCAATAGCCGATTATCGGCAGGGGGCCTTATGGAAGGACGTAAGCATATCCGTTTTGCGGTGCAACTTCCTGTGTCGTTCAATGGAGACCAGCTTTCCGAGGTGGGCACTATCTTAAATTTGTCTGCGGAGGGTTGCGCCATCACTTCGGAAACCGTCGCCAGCGCTGAAGTCTATCTGCAATTGACGATGCAACTCCGGGAGCGAGAGGAGCCGGTCCAGGTCGATCTTGCCGCGGTCCGGTGGTCTTCCGCGACGAGGTTCGGTGTTGAGTTTATTAGGATTCGTCCTGAAGAGGGGGAGCGGCTGAAGAAGTTCGTCAAGGCGCTGGAATCAACGATCTGAGCGCAGGCGACCGCAACGAGATTCGAGCAGCTATTTCACGGCGACGGCCCGGACTTGTTCATACGTGGTCAGGCCGGCGAGTATTTTCAGAATTCCGTCCTGTAGGAGTGTAATCATCCCTTCCTTCGCGGCCAGGCTCTGCATCTGCTTGGTATTGGCCCGGTTCTGGATCAGGTTTCGCAGTTCATCCGATCCGGTTAGGAGTTCGTGCAAGGCGACCCGACCTTTGAGGCCTGTCTGCTTGCAGGCTTCACACCCACGCCCTCGATAGAGCTGAAAGTCCTCGCGATAGCTCACTCCGAGCGCCTCCCACGCCTGTGTGCCGTACCCGTGCATCAGTTTATCGTACTCTTGCGCCGTTGGATGGTACGTGTCTTTACAATTGACGCAGATCCGCTTGCAGAGGCGTTTCGCGATCACCCCCTGCATGGCATCGGCGAAGTTGAAGGAATCGCATCCCAGGTCGAGGAGGCGAACCACGGTCTCGACCGCCCCGTTCGTGTGTAATGTGCTCAAGACCAGGTGGCCGGTCAGCGAGGCCTCGATGGCCACATCGGCAGTTTCCTTGTCCCGCATCTCACCGATCATGATGATATCCGGGTCGGCTCGTAAGAACGACCGCATGGCGGCGGCAAAGGTAAACCCGATTTTTGGCTGGACCTGCACCTGCCGGAGGCCTTCCTGGGTGATCTCAACGGGGTCTTCCGCCGTCCAGATTTTCCGTTCATCTGTGTTGAGATGGCGAAGCAGGGCGTGCAGGGTCGTCGTTTTTCCTGATCCGGTGGGGCCCACGCACAAAATGATGCCATGTGGTTTCTCCACGATTTCCAGGAGCGTCGTGAGAGTGGCTGGAGTAAACTCCATAGCATCGAGAGGAAGAGGGTCTTTCGCCGTGAGCAAACGCATGACGATGTCTTCATTGTTGCCGGCGGTCGGCATTGTCGCCACGCGCAGCTCGATTTCCCTATCCTGGCTCAGCTTGAACCGGATCTTCCCGTCCTGCGGTTTCCGGCGTTCGGAAATATCCAGATTGGACATGATCTTGATACGGGACACCAACGCTCGACGATAGGTCGCGGGAATCCGCATATAGGTGGAACATGCACCATCCACGCGAAAACGAATGGCTGTTTCCTTGCGATCCGAGTACGGTTCGATATGGATATCAGACGCCTCGTGTCGGTACGCCTCGACAATGATCTGATTCGCGAGCCGTACGATCGCGGAATCGTTCTCGTCAATGCTGTCAGAGTCGGTGTCGAAAGACTGCTCCTGGTGAGCGTCGTTCACCAGCTCGCACAACGTGTCAGCAATGGACCCACTGTCGGTTTCTCCGAGCGTGGCGTTGAGGAACTGCTCGATGTCACACCGCAGGCCCAAGGCATACCGTATCGTCAGGCCAGGGAAGGAGCGCTGGATGTCATGACCTAGATCGAGATCATGGGGGTTGTCGATCAGGACAGCCAGGATGTCACCTTGCCGCTTCAGCGGGAGCCAGTGGTGCTTGCGAAGGTAATCGTGACTCAGATTATTGAGGAGTTGGGGATCAGCCAGAGTCCGTTCGTCGTACGGAATATAGGGGCAGTCGAAGAACTTGCTTAGTGTATTGCCGATCGCGGCTTTCGGGATTCGGTATTTCTCGATCAGCAGGCCTTCCAAGTCCATCAATCCCTGCATGGACTCCTGAACAGCTTTCACGAGATCCGCCTGGCGTATGATGCCCTCGTGGATCAAGGGATCGTAGGCACGTGGGTCGATGGTTCTGTTGGCCGACTTCTGCATGGTTCCTATTTCGCGGGTCCGGGAAGGAACAGGATGTCCGCTCTAGTGCACCGCTGCCGGTCGTCGCTATTGTCAGTATAGATGTATCTTCGTCGTTCACAACGAATATCAAAAAGGATCGCGATCCTATCGGACGCGAGAGTTGGTGAAAAGCTTGTGGGGGGATGGTGAGGCTATGAAATCGGCCAGGAAAATATGGGGTCAGCAACCGGAACAAATGGGTCTTGCAATCGAACATTGTGAAGGGGACTCCGATTCCATGGCGCGCCCGCTTCGTCTTGAATTCCTCGGTGCCGTCTATCATGTCACGAGTCGGGGCAATGCCCGGCAGAACATCGTGGTGGACGACCGCGATCGGTCGCAGTTTCTGTCCCTGCTCGCCCACGTCGTCGATCGATATGGGTGGCTCTGTCATGCCTATTGCCTGATGGATAACCACTATCATCTCCTCATTGAAACGCCGCAACCCAACCTCTCCCTCGGCATGCGCCAGCTGAATGGCCGCTATACGCAGGCGTACAACCGGCGACATGACCGGGTAGGGCATCTTTTCCAGGGACGCTTCACCGCGATTCTTGTCGAAAAAGAGGTGCATCTGCTGGAACTTTGCCGCTATGTGGTGCTGAATCCGGTCCGGGCCAAGCTGGTGCCGCATCCCCGGCACTGGGCCTGGAGTAGTTATCGAGAGACGGTAGGCGAGACGAGAGCCTCGGAGTGGCTGACGACCGACTGGATTCTTGGGCAATTTGGGGCGCGGGTCGGGCCGGCTCGGGAGCGCTATCGGAGCTTTGTGGCCGAGGGGCGTGGTGGACCGCGGCCATGGGAGCAGCTTACGGGACAAATTTATCTGGGCTCCGAGGCCTTCGTGGCGCAATACCAGCCCAATCGCGTGATTCGGGACATTCCCCGTCGGCAGACGCAGGCGCAGCGGCCGTCGTTGCGCGCTCTGTTTCAGCGGAACGGGGAGCCGGCGCAGCTCATTTACAGGGCCTATCGGGACTATGGGTATCGGCTAGCCGAGATTGCAGACCATTTGGGGGTCCATGCCGCCACGGTCAGCCGTCGCTTGAAGCAGGCCGAGCAGGCGAATGTGTGATTGCAAGACCTGACCCAATACTGTTAGTTCTGGGGCTGACGCCGAGACAGCACCTTTCGGGCAGTTCCGTGCGTGGCCGCGCGCGGCTTTCAAAGGCCGGCAACGCGAGGTTGCGCAAAGCCTTGTTCATGCCGGCGATGGTGGCCATTCGTTTTAACCCCGTCATCAACGTGTTCGCCGCGCGTTTGCGTGCCGCCGGCAAATCCAAAATGCTCATCATCGGTGCCGTCATGAGAAAATTGGTGCACCTCGTCTTTGGGGTACTCAAGTCAGGGCAGCCGTTTACCGCGAACTTCGGAGTTCAACAGATTTGACAAACCAAGACGGTATCTGACCCTCATTCATCACCTTTTGATGTTGGCTATGGCCGATCTGGTGTGCAAGATGCGAATACAGAGGGGCGAGGCGGGCGTGGAGTAAACAGCCCGGCTGACTGCCTCTGACTCCAAGTGATTGGCCGAGATACACCGCGGGCTAATAGCCGGACAGACTGCAGGATTCGCAGTCTATCTCGGTGGGCGACGCACAACGAAATCTTGAAGAAGCGTTGGATTTACAAGTAGACTTGCCTCCCAGTGGAGTGGTTGAGCTCCTGTGCTATGCTGCACGGGTAGTCCGCAGCAGACTTATTAGTTAGAGGCACTGACCGGGAGGGAGTACGTCGGTCCGGAAGGTAAGGGACGCAGTGCGCGGGCACGATCGTGTTGCCCGGGAAGTAGTTCAGCGGGAGGACACCATGGCACAGGTTGACTGGTATATCGAAGGGCCCGAGTTCAGCAACTGCAACTGCGACTACGCCTGCCCTTGCCAGTTCGAGTCACCCCGGCCCACGCACGGAGACTGCCGCGGCTTCGCGGCAGTTCGGATCGATAAGGGCTACTTCGGGGATGTGCCGCTCGATGGCCTGTGCGGAGCGGTTCTCTACGCGTGGCCGGGACCGATTTATGAGGGCAACGGCGAGTTTCAGGGTGTCATCGACGAGCGGGCCGACGGTAAGCAACGAGACGCTTTGGCTACGGTATTGTACGGCGGCGAGACCAACGAGGGGGCAACCCACTGGTGGGTCTATCGGATGATGTCGACGACGGTGCATCCTCCGATCTTCAGACCCTTTGAGTTCGACGTGAACATCGAGCGTAGAACAGCACGTATCGTGATACCCGACGTGCTCGAGTCCACGGCCCGTCCGATCCGAAGTCCCGCGACGAGGGCTGAGCATCGTGTCCGCATCCAGCTTCCGAATGGGATCGAGTTCGACACCGCGGAGATCGGCAGTGGAACCACGAAGACGACGGCCTCGATCCGGCTCGACCTCAAGGAGACCTACGGCCACTTTACTTTTCTCCGGCATTCGGGCAAGGGCGTTGTCCGCTCGCGATAGAAGCCAGCCGTGTTGAGACTGGGCCCGCACTATCCCGATGACGTGAACCGGCCCATCGAGTGGGTCGCCCGCCACGATCGGATCGTCGTCGTGGCGGCGCTCGGTGCCGTGGTCGTCCTCGCGTGGGGGTTGCTCCTCGCGGGGAGCGGCATGGGCATGCCCGAAGCGCGAGCGGGCAAGCATACGGCGGACACGGGCTCGCTCGGCAGGTTCCTCGCGCTCTGGCTCATGTGGGCCGTGATGATGGTGGCGATGATGCTGCCGAGCGCGGCGCCGACAATCTTGCTGTTCGCCGTGCTCACGCGAACGCGGGCGTCGGCCTCGCCGCTGCCACCGACCGCCGGTTTCGCCGCGGGATACGTGCTCCTGTGGGGCGTCTTCAGTCTCGTTGCCACCCTCGCGCACATGGCACTCGAGCATGCCGCGCTCGTGTCCTCCGCGATGCGAACGACGACCTCCGTCCTGGCCGGCCTGCTCCTGGTTGCCGCTGGCATGTACCAGTGGACGCCCCTGAAACACGCGTGCCTCAGGAACTGCCGCTCGCCAATCCATTTCGTGACGAGACACTGGCGCGCAGGCCTGGGCGGCGCGTTCCGCCTCGGGCTGTTCCACGGCGCCTACTGCGTCGGCTGCTGCTGGGCGCTGATGGGCCTCTTGTTCGCCGGGGGGGTGATGAACGTCGCGTGGGTGGCCGCGCTGGCGGTCTTCGTCCTGCTCGAGAAGACGACCTTCCTCGGCACGCGCGTGGGCCGAGCCGTGAGCGGCGTCGGCCTCGTCGTCGCGGGCGCGATCGCGCTCGCACT
>JAHFEW010000023.1 GCA_023248215.1 Nitrospira sp. | reverse complement strand
GAGGGGCACGGAGTCGCGCCGGAGTCCACGGGGGACTTGCGTCACCCTGTCGCGACTCCGACAGACGAAGTGCTCCACTAAATGCCCACGGCAAGTGTCTCAAAGTCGTTGACACGTTCCGGCGCGACCCGCCGTGAGGGTGTTGTCGCGTTCCTTGTAGTCCGTCGTCACCGGCGTTCAGTCTTTCACTCCCATGCCGATCACGATTAGAACCGCATAGTCCTGCTTCGTGCAGCCCTCGACCGGAGGCATCGCTCCCCCTGGCGCAACTGGAAACGCAGTCTTCTGCGCGTTTGCCGGCGAGCACGAACCACCAACCGCTGCCGGTGTATAGCGCGCGGAGCGGCAGGCCAGGTGCGTCACGTCGTAGAGCGTCGCGCCTTTATCGAGCTCCCAGCGCCTGTCGCCATTCCTGTCGGCGGGATGAATGGTCAGCACAGCCGTCACGTCGCGGGCGCCCGTGACCAGGTATTTGCCGGGAGGGAGCGGAAAGGTCGGCTGCTCCATGATCAAGCCGTGTTCCTCCAGCCACCAGTCCGTGCCGTCGAATTTCCAGCGCGCCGGGGCGACGCCACCTGCATCCTTCAACCGGTTATAGCTGTTCAGCTCGACGCCCCGAGGACCCGGGTCCAGAGGCCACAGACCCCACGATTGCGCGCCGCTCCCGGAGGTCGCACCTGCATCGCCCAACGCGGCGATGAACTGTGTCGATATGCGCTGGAACTTCGTCTGACCCCCGCCTGCGGCGCGGGCTTGGCTTCGACTCAGATTGAATGAGGGGAGCACGAACGAACCGAGCAGAAAGAGAACCAGGATGAGCAGAGAAAACGTAGAACGGGCAGAAGAACTACCCTCTTTTTTTGTCATCTTTGCTCCTACGTCTCGTCGCCGATTTACGCGTGGGTTCCACACCAAGGCGTGAACGCTTCGCAGGGAGGCCAATTTTAGGCTGCATGGCGTCGGATTCGCAACAGGGAGGAGGCGCCCAAAGAATTCCTCATTTCTATGGCCTATCGGTTAAACCCACAAAAAACCACAACACAGGATGCCCCCGAAATGGAAGTAGATAGGTCTGGTTTGGCCTGTCCTGGTGACCTTCCCTCCGAAAATTACAGATAGAATTGGCGGTCAGATAGTCAGACAACAAGCTATTGTAGTCGCGTACAGCATCGGTCCACAAACTGATTAGATTTGGGTACGCCTGATCAAGGCTCTTTTGATCGCTGCTACTTTCCGGCCCGTCCATGGCTTTCGCTCCTCTGGCATTGCGTTCAGACCTAGCGATTCAAACCGTCGTGCTGAGCCAAAAAAGACAGAGCTCTTTAGGCTGAGTAATGTTACTTCTCTAGCCGCTGCAAGGTCGTCACATGCCCCTTCTTGGTGATAAAGGCTCTCACCATGTCGCCCTCCACGACCCGACCCAGATTGGAGCTTTCGTCTACATGGACCTGGACTTGTTCTCCGTCATGACCTCTTATGACGAGGTATTGACCATCTATCTTCAGCAGCGTCCCTTTCACTGACTCGCCGGTAGGCTGTTCATCCATAGAGGAGGAAACTGCATTTTCTTTCTCTTTACCTGCCGTGACTGTGGACCCTCCTCCGAGTGCCATTGAAACAATCACGGCCATTATTCCTGTCAATTTGTTCATATGTCCTCCAGGAATGGTGCCATGAAACAGTCGATCATGGTCGAGCTGCTCGGATATGCATAGACTTCCATCCTTTGTATGCCGGGTGCTCGCTAATTTCGAGAAGCAGGGGAAACCTCAACATAGCATTCCTAACGTTAGTCAAGAAATGCTCGCTGACATGATTGGGACGACGCGACCGGGGTCAATTTTTTCATGAAGGACAGGTAGATTCTGTAGAGCTAGTGCCTGGCATGTAACACGGAGTCACAAAGAAATTATCGATCGTACTGCCCTAATCGTTCAGACGCTGAAAGCTATTGTTCGTAATTCTGGACAATGTCCGGTGGGCGTACTTCCGCTTCGTTCGGGTCCTCCCCAACGTCACGTAATGCCCGACGCTGGCGCAGTAAGTCCCAACACTGATCCAATTCGACCTGGATGTTTGCCAACCGCTTCCGCTCTGCCTTGGTGCGCACCGTCTGTGAAAAGAGCCGGTGCTCTTCTGATGCCAGGCGCTGGATATGATTCAGGACCGGCTGATCTTCTGCCTGGTCGTCCACGATCAGTTCCTCCGGCTTAGACAGGTTCCTGTGCCGGCCTAGCAATCGTCAAGGGGCATAATTGATCATTCTCGATCCTGACCCGCGTACCCACCACCATGCGACATGTGAGGATCCAAGATTGTCTTGGCTCCTAGGATGTCCTGCTCCGCCACGCAGCCGATCAATCCCCTGTCGACAGAGGTCACGGGCCAACCACCGGCAACTGCCACAGATAGTCGGCAGATCAGCGCCACTCACCGCCGCACGGATTCGGTCAAGAAGGTCTTGCCAGCGGACGCGCCTTCCCACTTTCAGTCCCAGCCTTCGAAGCACGACGCGATCCTGGTCTCTTATCTCCTCCTCAGACCGATCCCCGTTTAAGGTACACCCGGTGGAATAGTGACGCGGACAAGTCCCACATACTGCATCGGGAGAATCCAGAACCTCGACCAGGGACTCGGGATGGGCAGAAAGGGTTCGATGGACCACAGCCATGTTCTCGACAAACGCTAGACTGTATCCCTCTCCGCTGAACCCTTGCAGACACAGGAGCGTATGTCCTCTGAGTCGGATCGGAGGGAAAGAGTCATCGTACATCGCAAGGTCAGTCATGATGCTCGTTTTTGTCGAATTGTGCCACCGCCCGGCCAAGCGAGTCAAACCGGAGAAGATCGAGGAGACGGATCCTGCTGTCTGCATCCGAATTCTTGAACTCCGGCAACAGGGCCTCGGGATGGCAGCGATAGGCAAACGGGTAGGACGGAATTCAAGAACGGTGTGGCGGTTCTTGCGTGGCGGGGAAGCCTCGTCACAAGTCGCATGACGCGGCGCCGTGCTCCGATCACTGAAGCGGGAGGAAACATTCTCCGCTGTAGGAAGGCTTGTCGCCCGATTGCAGCGTGACTATTTGGCTGATTGACCTGCCCCATCTTCGTGAAATTGGAGCGCCATGGTCCATCAGTACCGAGCATGCACGAGGATCTCGCTGCCTCGACGTCACTCCACGGCGCCACAGGGTTCGGATTCGCCTAGAGCCCACGCTCGAGTCCAGGAACGTCAACAGAGCTTCCTTACTTCATGACTTCAGCCGTACAGTGCCACCCTGACCCTTTGACTTTATTAACGGCGGCTGTCAATTCCGCGGGCTTGGCCTTGCTTGGGTCCACGGTGACGATTGCATGCCCCTTTTTGCTTTCCAGGTCGACGACCTTGACCCCGTTCAACTCCGTGAGAGCCTTTTTGACATCGCCTGGATAGTGCTCGCAGAATTTTCCTCCCAGCATGAGCGTGATCTGTTTGTCCTCAGCCGCCGCAGCCGCCACTATCGACAACAAGATTCCGAATACCAGCGCGACTCCAAAGTGTGTTGGAAACAGCATAACGTCACTCCTTTCGTTGCGTTCACATTCACGACATTCGGCCTCCGCCTGGGCAGGTTACCAAGTCCACCGCCGGCCGTCAAAAACAATTGGAGCGGGTCTGAGGGAAATGGTTGTATTGCGGAACCCTGCCTCGAGGCTCCGCTCTGTCAGTAACCGGACCGTCAGCCTTTTAACCACTCAACTTGAACGCATCATCATCCCGTTTTCAGGCGAAATCAAGGTGGCCGCCTGATCCGTTGTGGTGCTGCCTAGCTCATCGTGCGCGGCCGGCGTAAAATACCGGCGCGGGCTAGAGGGCGACTGATCCTCGCCGTCGAACGCGTCGTCCCTGCGGCGTTGCCCGCGCTTTCTTTTCCAGGGATTGCTCCAGAGGGAGGAGCCTATGCCCACGCCGACCTCTTCTAGTGACTCCGCGCTGAAAGCCTTTCCGCCGCCGTACATCCGCTATGCGTATGGCCTGAAGCGCGCCCTTCGGGACGTCGCGCGTTACCGCTCGCCCCTGGACACAGAGGAGCGCCTGCAGGCGCTCCTCTGGACGTGGCCCATTCACCGGGCTCTTCTCCCGAAGCTACGGGAGCAGGCCGTGCACCTACGTGCTCCCGTGGATCGAGACCTGGAAAAGAAAAAGGTCGTGCTCTGGCTCGTGCGGCACTGGTACCCCTACGAATCCCTCGATCGCGTCCATGATACCCCCGCCCATCAAGAGTACTCTCGCGTCTGGGCCCTCCTCTGCAAGGAATTGGACGATCTCGGCGTCCAGCTGCCGGAGGATGAGGCCCCGCCAACCCAGCTCGCCTATGTGTTAGAAGCCGGATGGGGAGCGGGGGAGTACGACGCCCGCCGAGAGATGCTCGCCCAACTCTGCCGTCGGTTCTCCTCGGCCAGGGACCGAGCCCGCCTGTGCGCGATCGCCGAACGCGCGCGGGACCAAGCGTTTCTGTATGCCAGCACGGTAGCGTTCCAGGAAGAACGCCGGGACAGGCTCGCGGCCCTGCGCGCCCACATCACACAACTCCCTGGCACCGTGGCGGTGGTCAAGCGCACCTGGCGCCTCCTGCTGGACCTAGACCCTGACCAGATAGACGCGGACTACCCAGCGGAGGACCTCCCCTTGCGCGATCGTATCGAAGCGTTCTTTACGGCGGCCCGCGAGATTCACACGCAGCAGGCCCTGATCACCCGATGCCTCGAAGCGCGGGCGGCCGCCCTCGTGCGCGACGGGGAGGCGGCCCTCCGCCGGCGTACTCGGGGGAAACCCCCTCGCGCGGCCTGGCTCGCCCCTGCCCGGCAGGCCCTTCAGCGGATGGGGATTGCGCAGAAAGAAGATCGCGAAACCTTGCTGTGGTGCTGGGGCCTGGCGCAAGAAGGCAGCCCGCGGCGACCACAACCGGCACGGGCGCGGTCGTCCATCGTCCGCTAGCCTCGCTGCTCCTCTCTCTCATAGGTCGGCGTCATCTCTTCGCCATGCTCACGCTTCACAACACACCGCAGCGGGCCACGCTCTCCGTTTATATTGTTTCACAAAATAGATATGTAGATATTTCTTCCGGCGTCGTCGCGCTAGGCTTACGTAGCTTTATTTCTGGAGGTCGCGCCGTATTCGGGTCTGGCGCGAGGTGCAAGGGGCCGAGAAGTGCTACCGCTACGAGGGCGAGGCAGCCGTCGGCAGGTTTTTCAGTGGGTTAGTCGGGGTAAAAAGGTGTGGTGTCCCCAACGGGATTTGAACCCGTGTTACTGCCTTGAAAGGGCAATGTCCTAGGCCAGGCTAGACGATGGGGACGCAGAGAGACAGGCACCTGCGGCCTGCATTCATACCATACTTGCTTCTGAGGTGTCACTAGTCTGCATCGCTCATAATGACGTGCCCCAAAAACCGGATGGAGTCCCCGAAATCGCCCTACCTACCGATTGACGCCCTGCCCCGAAGCACAGTACTCTGCATCTATGGACCCACTTCTGAATCACAGGCCCGGCGAGCACCTCGACCCGGCCTCGCAGCAGAACGAGCTCACGCCCTCGAACGTCAGTCTGATCACAGCGGACGACCTGTATCTCTTCAATGAAGGCTCCCACTTTCATCTCTATGACAAACTCGGAGCACACCCCACGACCGTGCAAGGCGTCGAGGGCACCTATTTTGCGGTGTGGGCTCCGGAGGCGGAACAGGTCTCGGTCTTCGGGACCTTCAACCATTGGGATGCGTCTCGTCATCCCCTCCGCCCCTGCCAATCCTCAGGCATTTGGGAAGGATTTGTCCCTGGGGTTGGAATCGGCGCGCTGTACAAATTTCATATTCGTTCACGGCATCACGGCGCTGAGCTCATCAAGACCGATCCGTTTGCCCGCCTGAATGAGATTCCGCCGAAATTTGCCTCGGTCGTCTGGTCGCTCGACTACACCTGGCAAGACCAGGCCTGGATGCAGAGCCGCGCCCGGCACAACGCGCTCGATGCCCCGATCAGCATCTACGAAGTGCATCTCGGTTCCTGGATGCGGGTCCCCGGCGAAGGCAACCGCTCACTCAGTTATCGGGAAGCGGCGCCGAAACTGATTGAGTACGTGCAGCGGCTGGGCTTCACCCACGTGGAATTCCTTCCACTGATGGACCATCCCTTTTTCGCTTCCTGGGGCTATCAAACGACGGGCTACTTCGCCCCCTCAGGCAACTATGGGACGCCGCAGGACCTCATGTATCTCATCGACCAGCTGCACCAGCATGAGATCGGCGTCATCCTGGACTGGGTGCCGTCGCACTTTCCGACCGACGAGCACGGCCTGAGCCGATTCGATGGCAGCCATCTCTTCGAACATGCGGATCCCCGGCAGGGCTTCCATCCCGATTGGAACACCGCCGTGTTCAACTACAACCGCAACGAAGTGCGCAGCTTTCTCATCAGCAGCGCCCTCTTTTGGCTGGAACAGTACCATGCCGACGGTCTGCGCGTGGACGCCGTCGCCTCCATGTTGTATCTGGATTACTCACGACAAGAAGGCGAATGGATTCCCAACCGGCACGGCGGTCGGGAAAACCTTGAGGCGATCGCCTTCCTGCGGCAGCTCAACGAAGAGATCTATCGACGGCACCCGGATGTGCAGACTTTTGCGGAAGAATCCACGTCATGGCCATCCGTGTCGCGCCCGACGTACGCGGGAGGGCTGGGCTTCGGAATGAAGTGGGACATGGGCTGGATGCACGACACACTGGAATACATGTCGCTCGATCCGGTATATCGAAAACACCACCACCGCAATCTCACCTTCCGCATGCTGTACGCGTTTCACGAGAACTTTCTGCTCCCGCTGTCCCACGACGAAGTCGTCCACGGTAAAGGCTCGCTCCTGGGGAAAATGGCCGGCGACGATTGGCAGAAATTCGCCAACCTGCGCGCGCTGTTCGGCTACATGTATGCGCAGGCCGCAAAAAAACTGATCTTCATGGGCGGCGAGATCGGCCAGTGGCGCGAATGGGCCCATGACGACAGCGTCGATTGGAATCTCCTGCAGTACCCTCCCCATCAGGGCCTCCAGCAGTGGGTCGCCGACCTCAATCATCTGTACCGCACGGAACCGGCGCTCCATGAGTACGACTTCGATCCTCGCGGGTTCGAGTGGATCGACTGCCAGGATGTCGATGCCGGTATCATCAGCCTCCTGCGCCACGGCCGGTCGCCTCAGCAGAACATCGCCGTCGTCTGCAATTTTACGCCGGTCCCGCGCCTGCAGTATCGCGTCGGTGTCCCGCAAGCCGGATACTGGAAAGAGCTGCTGAACAGCGACGCCTCGGTCTACGGCGGCAGCGGTCTCGGCAATCTGGGCGGCAGGTCGACTGAGGTTGTTCCAGCCCACGGCCATGCACAGTCCCTGTCGCTGACCCTGCCTCCTCTGGCGGTGCTCTTCTTCAAACCTGCCTCGTAGAGCCGCCACGGGCTCGCCTTTCCAGGCCGGCCTACGGTAGGATCACCGCACCGGGCAGGCAACGTCGAGGCAACGATCTTCTGTTCAGCGAGGAGGCGACGATGGCGATCCGCTCACGAACAACTTCCAGGTGGCAGGGGCTGCTGCTGCTTTCCGCCTGCCTTACCCTCGTGCACTGTTTCCACGACATCCATGAGCAGCGCGCCGATACGGTCAAGGATCATGTCGAAGCCTTTTACGATCACTTGAAACACGATCGAGTGGCGGCCGCGGTACGGGAAAATGAGGCCATCGAGCATCTCTCTTCTCAATTGGGCGCCATCATCACCAGACGCGTCAATCAACCGGGTACCAACCAAGTCGATCGTGAATGGACCGACCTGCGCACGGCCAATGAAACGGCCGCGCAAAACTGGCTGGCCTTGGGACAATATCTCTCGATCAAAAAACAATATCCCCAGGCCAGGGCGACCTACCAACGCGTGATTGATACCTACACAGACCCCACGGAACGCACCTATCGAGAGCAGGCGACGCGAGCCATCCGTGACTTGGACATCCTCAATCCCTCTCCCGCCTCGCAGCCGCGATAGGACGCTGGTCGTTTCGAAAGATGATGGGAATAAGGCATCGACTGCTGATCATGTTGCTTGGCGCCACCCTGGTCGGAACCGGGTGCGTCCATAGGATTCACGTCACCCCACCATCAGGCGAAACTGCTGCAACGCCTCTCCCCGTCAGCGTGCAGCTCGACGTGCCCTTCCTCGCCATAGAAGGGGCCGACCACATGCCGGGCATTCCCCTCCTGGACTGGCCGGTGAAAGACCTTCGGCCAGCGATGATCGACTACTTCGCTCAACGTCAGACCTTTACAGCCATCGGAACAGAGCCAGCTGACATGCGGCTGGTGGTGAAGGCCTGGCTCACCCTTCGAGCACCCGACCGCTACCTCTACCGAGTACACCTGGAATCTGACCTGTCATTTTCAGGACGAGCGCCCCTCAAGACCTACGCGGCCGAGGGAGAAGCCCTCGGATCATCTGTTCGATGGGTCACGGCATCCGATCAGGAGCCGATTTCTGAAGCCACCGCCCAAGCCCTTCGCAACCTGGCTTCTCAGATTGAGCAAGACCGTGACCTGGTCATCAAAAGCAAAACCCCGTAGGGTGCCAGGTTCGTCAGTCTAGCTGGCCCAGCGCTCAGATCCGACGTTCTCCCCCAGCTTCTTATTGGCACGATACGACGGCTCAGATGATATGGCCGTATCACGCAACGCGCGAGCTACGTATTCATTCAGATACGGCTGCGTATCACTTCTGATACAGGCATTGCACCACGTAAGCGCGTTCTCTCACGACATTCCACCCGCGAAACCTGCCGGTCCGCCATTCAGCGATGCATCTATCAAGTGCAGCGGCACAATTCCTTAGTACGTCGGAAGAACAATGCTGGCATTAAGCTTGCTAACTACTGTGTGCGTGCGATGCGATCACGTCTTTGCCTGAATCTGATCCCTCATATGCCAAAGCAAGCGGATCACCCGGATTCGTCCGGTCGGCCCTCGTCTGTCACGGAGAAAATGCACTGTGTCCAAACGGCTGATTCTGTGTTTCGACGGAATGTGGGACCGGCCTCCCGATCCCGGCGTATCAGCGGAATCATCCAAGGGTCCCGATCGGCACCTCTCTTGTACCTCACAACCTCATTCACCATCGGCGACGAATGTGTTGAAGCTGTACCAGTCGATTCTGCCTCGCGCACAGGATGGACGCGTCCAGCAGAAATGGTATGACTCTGGTACCGAAGTGCCCTGGTTTCGTCGATTTCGTGCTGGGACATTTGGATATGGGCTGGATCAAACGATTCTCCAAGGTTATGCCTATCTCGTCGCAACCTATGAACCGGGCGATGACCTGTTTATTTATGGATTCAGCCGAGGCGCCTACGCCGCGCGTGCCCTCGTAGGATGGCTCTCTCTCTCAGGACTTCTCTCCGCAACCCTGCTCAATCCGGACAGCGTCAGCCGCGTGCGGAATGCCGTCGCCCCCTCCAACACCGCCATACAGCTCCACGAGCTTGCACAATGCCTTACGGATATGATTCTTGATCCATCCAATCACCCGATCGACGATGCCTATCGCCTGTATCGCAATCTCCATAACGATGCCCACGCACCTGTGTCCACCGCCTTTCGGCGACGAGCAACACAAGACGTCCCCGTCGCAGTTCTAGGGCTCTGGGATACGGTCGGCCCGCTCGGGATTCCGACCAACGCCCTCAAGTGGCTCAACGAACATCGCTATAACCTTCACGACACCGAGCTGAGCCCCATAGTGAAACAGGCCTACCACGCCCTCGCTATCGACGAACACCGCGCAGACCACAACGCCACGCTCTGGACGTCTCCGGCAAGAACTGGGCAGAAGATCGAGCAACGATGGTTCCCCGGGGCGCATGGCGATGTCGGCGGCACATATCCGGCCCGAGACCTAGCCGACCTTCCGTTGGCCTGGATGCAGCGCCAGTCGATGAAAGAGGGGCTGGCGATCGAGACCAGCGCCGTGCCTCTCAATCCGAACGCCTTTGCCCCCCTTCACGATTCTTTTAGCGAATGCCTCGGAGGATTCCGGAAATGGTTTCACTCACGATTCTATCGACCGATCATGCAAACAGGGACGGACACGGAAGTGCTGGACGACTCCGTCCACACCCGCCTGTTTCAGAATCTCCATTATCGACCGAAAAACGAGGGACTGCAGAGTGTCCTACGATTCGGATAATCGTCGGTTGGAACAACCACCGTCGTGCCCAGAAATGCCAGTAAAGAAAGACACATCTCGTTGCCCACAGCATGGCTGTGGCGGCCAGATGGCTGAGCAAGCTCAGAACAGCAGCCGTACGCAGTCAGCCAACGGACTAAAGTTGCTCCGCTGCCTCATGTGCAACCACAGCGGGGCCGTATCGATCGAGGGGATTCATCTGGTGTTCCGCACAGGAAACCAGTTTTATTGTACGTATAGCTCGGCTCCTGTGGTGGTCGAGGTCGTAGTCTCGCCTGCCGCTCGCGCTCATTTTTCCCGGCATGCGTTGTCGGAGGCACAATTGGTTCGGCACGCCGTTGCATGGGCCCTTTTGGCCGGAAACCGGAGCGGGACCATTCACCTGACCCCAGGAAAACAGGACTGCACGGCATTGGACCGTTACCTCACCGAACAACCCTTCCTGCAGACCGAACAACCCCCATCTCCGTAGGCCGGCCCGCTCCAATCCAGCGCCGGGCGCCCCCGCAGAACTGAAGCAATAGCCGCGTCAGAAAAGACGGACTGATCGCCCCCCAACCCGTCATTCTTATCCGCTGGAATGCAGGCACAAACCTGAAAAGTTGCAGCGTGCATTTTAGGACATTCTTATTCATCGCCTGGATCCTTTCCGCCAACGAATGCTCCTGGATTGCTCGGCGAGCGACGCCCACGTCCTTTGCCAATGAGAATTGGGTCTCCCACACCCTCTCCTTCACGCTCCCTGTGCTTCCGAGCCGACCCTCCTTAGAAGTACCTACTCTGCAGACTATCTGATAAGCCACGAGAGGGATATTCTCATCACCAGCCTGGTGTGACGTGCTGGTTCACAACCCGCAGGGAGGTCAGGATGACACGTCCCTCACATCCGAAGTTCATCGTTCACTGCGTCCTTTCGCGTCTTGCCATGGGCTGTGCAGAAGAAGGCCGCATCTTCAATGCCTGCCTTGCCGGCACACTACGCACGACCCTCTACAGTCTCATTGATGGAGACTACCTGGCGCTTAAACTCAGCATCCCTGAAGATCGTCGGCCGGTAGCCGTGAGATTGGCGAAGGTGACCTGGGTGCAAGGGGGTCGGTTCGGAGTGGAACTTCTCATGATGGACGCCGATGAGCGCGTTCGCCTGAGTCAGTTCCTCGACGAACACCTCCCCTTGGAGTTGGAGTTTCAGGATTCACGATCGGAATTGACCATCACGGCGGCGGAATAGTTGGGGATGTAGCGAGACGGAATAATAGAATTCTCCGCCTCACGGCAATCAACATGGCGACTACTTTTACGCTCCGTGCACAGAGACGCGTCAAAACTCGATGCCTCATGCACTACCTCGGCACGCACGTGAGCGGAACGGGCATCGTCCACGATGTGTCGCTGGCTGGCTGGTGCGTTGTAGGAGACCAGCACGTAACACAAGGCGACACCCTCTCTGTACGAATTCTTCTTCCCCTCGTTCCGCCCCCTATACAGATCGAATCCGTAACCGTCCAATGGGTCAAAGGCCGTGAGTTCGGCCTGCGCATGGTCGACCTACACCCGTCGGCAGGAGCTATCATCAAAGCGTTCGTGCAGACGACGGCCGAGCCAATACACCAGGATGGCGCCGCAAGGTAGGAGAGAAATGGTTAATCGAGAAGTCGTGGACGATATCGTCACACCGGGAGAAGCCCGGTGCAGAGGTACCGCCAAGGAGGTACTTCATTCAGGTCTATCGGAGAAGACCTTCAGGTTCTACGCTTACACATAGGCACTGAACAATGGAGGAGGCCACTATGAGTTGTTCGCGTTGCAACGGATGCATGATCGAAGACTATCTGTTGGATATGGAGGATTCATCGGGCTCCATGTGGCTGCAAGCGTGGCGGTGCATGAACTGCGGAAATGTATTCGATAGCATGCTCCAGCACAACCGCCAAACACAGGGAGCTAAGCCCCTTTCCACCGTCTCCCCTGCTCTCGCCGTCAATGGCGAGGCCATTCCCTTGGGAGCAGAGGCGATGACTCGCCTGGCCGCCTGACGCCAAGAACTACAGCAAGGACCAGGATGTACGGAAAGCCTCTGACGGAAAGATTCCTGGTCCCTGCGATCTCCCAATTCAAGCAAGCATGCGGATGATGAGCATAACTCTTCACAACACACGCGCAACCCAACCTGGGGAATAAACAGCATGTCCATCAATGTAGAGCTGGCCCTCGTCCTGGGGTTATTCGTAATCGGCGCGGTGGTACTCGCGGTCGACAACCTGGTGGATGCGTTGTACCGGCGACTTACCCGTTGGATACACAACCGAAGATCACTCCACACCAGGTTACAGCCTCCTGGCACGGCGCAGAAGAAGAGGCTGTAGCGGCTTGTGGGAACAATCACTATTCAACACCACCTCTGCGACAAGGTGGCGGCCAATCGCCTGTCGAATCTGCTCCCCGCCAACTTGCAAGACTTTCACCGTGCCATTACAACACAGAAGGAGGCCCACATGGACAACTCCCCGGTCGAAAGCATGAAACGTGAGGTGACAAGAAACAACCCTCACGCCGGCATTTCTCATACTCTTCTTTTTTTGATCTTACAACGATTGGAGACACACCGGCCTGGTGACAATCAGCAACGGGGAACTCTCCAATGACCTCCAACATCAAAACAATCATGCGGGACGCCTCAATTGTGTATGGCCTCACATTTGTTTTCGGGTTAGGCTCGGCCATCGCGGGCTTCAACATGCAGAACAGTCCGTCCGCCGCGTATATGACCAACCTGCTGTCGGGAGCCGTCGGCTTCGCGATGGCAGGGACTCGGATTTCCACCAATCGCGTCGAACACTTGGCCTGGGTGGCAGTCACTTTCTGGAGCTTCAATCTCACGAATATCGCTCTTGGGTCTCAAACCAGCGCGGCATGGATCCACAGTGGTGTCACCATTATTCTCATGGCCGTCGTAGGTGGGACCCTCGCCACGCTACTCACCCCTCTGTCAAAATCCGCTCGCCAACATTGCCGCCCGTCACAGACAGAGTAGCCGCACGCCGGCAGAGGCAGGGGCGCTCGGCATTGAGGCAGTTGGCTGAAGGAATGTCGCTGCAATTGAGATAGTATGTAAGGCAAACGAGGAGACCGGGTGAGGGGACATGCGTCTGGGGGGGGAAGAGGGCACTCCGGCAGGCTAAGAAGCTGGGATGCGCTTAACTTTTCTCAGGCTCGGCGGCAACCGGCAACGGTTGAACCGGCGGACGCTCATCCGGAGTCCACCCACCGCCTAACGCTTTGTACAATTGCACGATAGATACCAGATGCAGCCGATGCGTTCCCATCAGGGAAAGTTCCGCCTCGAAAAGATTGCGTTGCGCAATCAACACGTCTAGATAATTCGCCAAACCTCCCTTATAGCGAAGATTGGCCAGGCTGAGCGCAGACCGCAAGGCCTCGACTTGCTGCAACTGGGCCGTTCGCTGTTCACGAACCGTCCGCACCGCCACCAGCGAATCCTCCACTTCTTTGAACGCGACTAAGACGGATTGTTCGTATTGCGCCACAGCTTGTCGTGCCTGAGCCTCCGCTGCTCGCTGCTGGAATCCAAGGATTTGCGCATTTAACAAGGGGGCGGCCAAGCCTGGCCCGACCACGCCGAATGAGGTTTCATTGGCCACAAGACGCGACAGCTGCGGACTCGCCACACCCAAGATGCCGGTGATGCTGAGTTTCGGGAATCGATCGGCTTTCGCCATCCCGATGCGCGCCGTCGCCGCGGCGAGGTCCTGTTCCGCCTGCAGAATATCCGGACGACGCTGAAGCAGTTCGGAGGGAAGCCCAGGCGGAACATCCGGGGCCATAACCTGCTCTGTCAGGGAACGCCCCCGGACAATCTGTCCTGGGTTTCGCCCTAACAGCACGCTCAATTGGTTTTCCTTCTGCACTTTCTGCCGTTCGAATTCTGCCGCCTTAGCTGCGGCATTGGCACGTTCGGCCTCGAATTGATCGGCATCCAGCTTGGAAATCATCCCTTGCCGCAAACGCGCCTGCGCGATCCTGACGGATTCTTCCCACGATTTGAGTGTGCGCCGCGCAATATCCAGCTGCATATCGAACTGGAGCAGATCGAAGTAGGCCTCCGCCACACCGCTCACCAGCTGCAGCACAATGGCACGGCGGTTTTCTTCCCGCGAGAGGAGGTCGCCACGAGCTGCCTCATTGGATCGCCTGATACGGCCCCAAATATCAATTTCCCACGAAAGGTTTCCCTGCAAGTAGTAATTGAATGGGTTCGGAAACCCCGGAAACAAGAACTCGGCTTTCCGACCAAACGCCGGGGCATTACCCGTGACGTTCATCTGCGGGGCAAAGTCAGTCTTCGCAATGAACAAGCGAGCCTGAAATTCCTCCACCGACGCCACCGCACGCTTGAGATCTTTGTTTTCTTCCAAGGCCGTACGGATCAGTTTTTGGAGTTCTTGATCCTTCAGCAACTCCCACCAAGGCGTGTTCGCGATCGACGTGGTATCACCGCCAGGCTCCGCCATCCGAAAGCCGGCCGGTGTGGTGGCATCGGGCTTAGTGAAATCCGGCCCAACGGCACAGGCCGCCAGAAGGGTCGATGAGAGCACGAGGGTCAGTCTACGCATGTTGATAGTCTCGCTCCTTCTCGGTTCCATCTGGCTCACTCTGAGGGGAAAGAGGAGGCTGCCCTTTTAGGCGACGACTCAGCGAACGAATCAGGACGAAGAAGAGCGGCACGAAAAAGATCGCCAGAAAGGTGGCAGCCAACATTCCCCCGAACACCCCGGTGCCGATGGAATTTCGGCTAGCGGCGCCGGCTCCGGTGGCAATCACCAGCGGGACAACACCCAGGATGAACGCCATCGAGGTCATAACGATCGGACGGAATCGGAGCTTGGCCGCCTCAATCGTCGACTCCAACAAGGGATGGCCTTCCTCATAACGCTTGTTCGCGAATTCCACGATCAAAATAGCGTTCTTCGCCGACAGCCCGATCAATGTCACCAGGCCGATTTGAAAATAGATGTCGTTGGTCATGCCTTTGAGCCAGACGGCGCTCAGGGCGCCGAACAGTCCGATCGGCACAGCCAGAATCACCGCAAAAGGGACCACCCAGCTTTCATATTGAGCGGCAAGCACCAAGAACACCATCAGCAACCCAAAGGCGAAGGCATAGAGCGACTGACTCCCGACCATGCGTTCTTGATAGGAGATTCCGCTCCAATCGATCCCATACCCCTTCGGCACAAGCACTTCTTTCGCTATCTCTTCAAGCGCATTAAGCACTTGACCGGAACTGAATCCGGGGGCAGCCGCGCCGAGCACCAGCGCAGTGTTGTAACCATTGAAGTGTGTCACCGGATCCGGGCCGCTCGTAAATTCCGTGCTCACCACGGTATCCAAGGGAATCATCGTGGTGCCTTGCGGCCCAGTCGCCCGCACATAAATCCTGGAAATATCTTCGGGCGTGGATCGGTATTGCGCCTCGGCCTCCGTCTGCACGCGAAATACCCGGCCGAACTTGATGAAATCATTGATGTAAAAATTCCCGAAATACGCCTGCATGGTATCGAACACTTCTGAGATGGGCACACCCAACGCTTTGGCGCGCTCGCGGTTCACCTTGGCATAAATGCGCGGTGCACTGACCCGAAAACTCGTGCCGATGGCCCCGATCGCAGGACTCTGTTGCGCTTTGGCGACGAACTCTTGGGCCGCGGCCGAGAACTTATTGAAATCCCCGCTGCTCGGATCCTGAAGCTGCAAGGTAAACCCACCCGTGGCGCCAAGCCCTCGAATAGAAGGCGCATTGAAGGCCAGGATGAGCGCCTCCGGAATTTTGGCGAACTCACCGTAGGCCGCGCCGATGAGGGCTTTCACGTGATGTTGCGGCGCCGTTCGCTCGTCCCAATGTCTCAACGGGACGAACATCGTGGCGGCATTGGGGCCCCGCGTATTGAAGACAAAATTCTGGCCGGATAGAGCATCGGTCGAATGGATCACCGGGCTCGACAGGAAATAACTTTCGATCTTGCTCAACACCGCGTCTGTCCGTTGCTTGGACGCGCCGTCCGGCAGCTGAACGATCGTGATGAAATAACCCTGATCCTCCTCCGGCAAGAAACTCCCGGGGAGGACCCTGAAGAGCATAAACACGCCTACCAGCAGCACGCCGAACACCGCGACCGACAGCGCGCGCCGCTTCATCGCCGCGCCGACAGTGGAGGTATACCGCGTCTGCATCCATGAAAAGGTCCGATTGAAGAGACCGAAGAAGCCATGGTGTCGCTCCTCGCCCGGCTTCAACACGAGCGCACAGAGCGCGGGACTCAAGGTCAAGGCGACAAACCCAGAAATAATGACGGCGATCGAAATCGTAATCGCAAACTGCTTGTACAGTTCGCCGGTAATGCCGCCCAAGAATCCGACCGGCACAAACACGGCGCACAGCACCAGCACGATCGCAATGACCGGCCCGGTCACCTCTTCCATCGCCCTCTTGGCCGCCTGCTTGGGGGAGAGCTTCCCCTGCGTCATGTGACGTTCGCAGTTCTCCACCACGACGATGGCATCGTCCACCACGATGCCGATTGCCAGCACCATGCCGAAAAGGGTCAAGGTATTGATCGAGAAGCCCAGGGCTTGCATGCCGGCGAAGGTGCCGATCAAGGACACCGGCACCGCCACGCCGGGAATCAACGTCGCGCGCCAGCTCTGGAGAAAGAGATACACCACGAGAATGACCAGGACCATCGCTTCCGCGAGCGTCTTCACGACTTCCTGGATGGAGACTTCGATGAAGCGCGTCGTGTCGTAGGGAATATCGTAGGACACTCCGGAAGGAAAACTCTTGGAGACCTCCGCCAGTTCAGCGCGCACCCGCCTCACCGTATCGAGCGCGTTGGCGCCAGGCGAGAGGAAGGTCAGCAGGAAGACGTTCGGCTTGCCGTTCCAGCGTCCTTCCAGCGTGTAGGATTGCGCCCCCAGCTCGACGCGGGCCACATCCTTCAACCGGATCATCGATCCGTTGGGCATAGCGCGGACAATCAGCTCCTCGAAATCTTTCACTTCCGTCAGTCGACCTTGCGTGATGACAGGGATCGTGAGCTCGGTTCCCTTCAAGGCCGGCTCGCGGCCGATCGTCCCGGCAGGAAAATCCCGATTCTGCTCACGGACGACGTTCGAAATATCCGTCGGTGTTAAGCTGAGCTGCGCCATCCTGATGGGATCCAGGATCAACCGCATGGAATAGTTCTGCGAGCCAAAAACAATGGCATTTCCCACACCGCGCAACCGCTTCAAGTTGTCGACAACGCGGAGAATCGCATAGTTGGACAAATACACCGTGTCGTGCGTCGGATCGGTGGAGCTCAGAGCCGCCACCGCAAGCAGATCCGGCGAGACTTTCGTGATGCTGATGCCTTGGCGCACGACTTCGGGCGGCAGCTGCGGTTCGGCAAGCTTCACCCGATTCTGTGTTTGGACTTGGGCGATATCGACGTCGGTGCCGATCTCGAAGGTCAGCTTGATCGACATGTGCCCGTCGTTGGTGCTGGTGGAATCGTAATAGAGCAGATTATCGATCCCAGGAAGCTGGACTTCGATGGGCCGCGCGACCGAATCGGCCACGATTTCCGCATTGGCCCCAGGATAGTCGGCCTCCACCTGGACGACGGGCGGAGTGATTTCCGGAAATTGAGCGATCGGTAGCGCCCGCAACGCCACCAATCCAATCACGACAATGACAATGGACAGCACCGAGGCAAAAATCGGACGGTCGATAAAAAAGTGCGAGATCACGAGGCATGCTCCGGTTTTGGCTGGGCGGCATTCGGGACGGTCGTCGCACCGGGATCCGGAAGCGGCACAGGCTTCACCGGGGCTCCGGGCGCGATCTTATGCAGACCATCCACGATCACACGGTCGCCGACATGCAAGCCTTCCTCGACGATCCACTGCTTCCCTTGCCAACTCGTTGCCTGAATCTCCCGCATCTCGACCTTGTCCTCGCTCCCGACGACAAACACAATTGAGCCCTTCGCACCCTGCTGGACGGCACGCTGCGGCACCAAGATTGCTCCCGTCTTGACCGTGCCTTTGAACCGTACCCGCACGAACTGACCCGGCAACAGCACCCGATCGGGATTGGGGAACACCACCCGTGCCTGCCGCGATCCCGTATCGGTCTTCAATCCGATATCGAGAAGGTCCAACACCCCCTCATGCTCATAGGTGGTCCCATCGACAAAGGTGAGCACGCCACGCAATTGATAGACACCGGGATGCTGGATCCGCTTGGCATCGCTGTCTCGACGCCTTTTCAGCAAGAAACTTTCCGGCGCACTCACGATCACATACATGGGATCGACTTGATGGATGATCGTCAGCAAATCAGTCTGGGCCGACACTAATCGACCTTCATAGACCCTTGTCCGTTCGATCATGCCGTCGATCGGCGCGATGGTGAGCGTATTGTCGAGATCGAACTTGGCTTTCACAAGCTCCGCTTTGGCACCTTCGAGCGCCGCCTTCGCCGCCAACTCCTCGGCGACGGCATCGTCCACATCCTTCGTACTCACGGCCTGCTCCGCCAACAGCGGCTTGACCCGAGCCAGGTTCTGCTTGGCCTGCACGAGTCGTGCTTCCGATTGGGCCACTTTCGCCTTGGCGCTCAACATCGCGGCGTGGAACGGAACGGGATCGATCTGATACAGGCGGTCGCCCTTCTTGACGTCGCGTCCTTCCTTAAAAAACCACGCCTTCAAAATCCCCGTGACCTGTGATCGGATTTCCACTGGACGAGAAGACTCCGCCTGCCCGATGAACTCCGGCTCATCCGGGACATCCTGAGCCGCAACCACGATGATGCCCACCTCCGGCATCGGAGGAGCCGGGGAAGAGGCGGCTTGTTGCTTGCAGCCCGGCAATGAAGCCAGAGCGAGACACCCAGTCAAAATCGAGGCTAGAGTCGATGATCGCATTCGCCTGGCCATGCTCGCTCCCTGATGAAAATCTGATTACGCAGTTCTTACGACGTCGATGACGGCGCCTATCTTACTGATTGAGTCACTCGTTAGCAACGGAGCCACCAGCACAGTCCGCGCATATTCCGCGCATATATTGACCGTCTGTATCCGCGATGATGCAATGTAGTGATTCCCCTGGATGCCCGCATCGCTAGCTCGGTCCGAGGCCTGTAATTTTCTCAACGATCGATCGCGTGAGGCAGTCGGTTGCATGGAAAATCGCGCCCTGCTCCCACAGTTTCGCAAGCAGCAGCCTTCCGTCTTCTCCAATGAACGTCACACCGGCCAGATCCACCATAGCGCCCCTTCGCTGGTCGGGGGGTAGGTCCACCCAACAATGCTCCAATTCCTGAACCCAGAGGCCGGTGAGCCGACCTTCCAATCGCAGCCTCACAGCACCATTGGAACGGTCCAGTGTGATCCTTAGCAAGACTTCACCTGAGCTTGTGCCGCTCCAGACTTCCATTGCCGCCCCTTGAACATAGATACCGGAGCATTCACCTTCTCTATCGTCATGACTTGGAACTATAGCAATGACCATTCCATGATCCGGATAGATGCCCTCAACTTTCGTAAGGCGCGAGAGCATTGGGCATTTCCCTGTGGGACATTAAGCGATGGTGAAGAATGCGTACCAGGAGTGCCGATGGGCAGATGCCGATAATTCGGCATCTGCCCATCAGTCGGCAGTGTACCCATGCCAGCAGCTGACTCTCTGCTGCGTTCGAAACCGACACACTCTCCTAGCAGAGCAGAGACCGGATTACTCCAGCTGGGGAACGTGGTGGGACCCACGGGCCAGGCGCCCTCTTACCAGAGACTCGATCAGTGCTTGCGTGTGTAGGTAATTTCCATCATCTTCGTTTCTTTGCCGCTCTTTCCTGTCCCATACATTTCGAAGATCTCATGGTCGGCGTCCACGAGTGTTGTAACAGCCCGCAGGTTCATGGCCCCTTGTATCGGGTCGTCATAGTGTCCTTTGTGCGTGATCTTGTTGCCAGCCTTGTCGGCTTTGCCCTCCATATAGAAGATCCCCGTCCCCATGGAATCCATCCACGTCGACACATATTTCTTCGTATGGTTGTTGTAGCCTAAGATCCCGATACCTGTATAGGGCTGCCCCATCATATCGCCGGTACATTCCTGACGGAGGAATCGTCCCCCTAACAGCATCGTGTGTTCGCAGGCGCCTGTGGATTCCGTGGGCGGCTTTTGCGGATCCGTCCATTCCTTGGTGGTGGTATTCCAACTGCCGGCTCTGCTCGCCATGCGTGTATGTGGATCGCCAGGGGTCGCCAGTTTCGCATAAGTTTCCATCGCCGCCTGCATATCCATTGCCTCCTTCTGCTTCTTGTCCTTGGCCCACGTTGGAGAGGTCATGAGGAGCAGACAGCAGCCGATGAGTGTGATGTATGCGTAACGCATCGGGTCCTCCTTATGGTTATGAGGGGGCGGTTTCAAGTTCCAAGTGCAACGGGTGAATGATGGCGCAGCTGCGCATAGACTTCCAGGGGCGTGGCGAAGTGGAGACACTTTCTCGGACGCGTGTTCAGGCGATGGGCGATGGCGTTCAACTCGCGCTGCGTATAGCCCGACAAGTCCGTCCCCTTGGGCAAGTACTGCCGCAGCAGCCCATTCGTGTTCTCGTTGGTCCCCCGTTGCCAGGGGCTATGCGGATCGGCAAAGAACACCCGGATCGCAAGCCGCTCTGCCAGGCGCTCATGCTCGGCCATCTCTTTCCCCCGATCATAGGTCAGGGTTTTCCGCAGCGGAGCGGGCACATGCCGGAGTTTCTTGGTGAAGCCCTGTCGGGCACTCGTCGCATCCGTCCCGTCCATCCGGGCCAGCAGGACCAGGCGCGTCGTCCGCTCCACCAGCGTGCCGACGGCCGACCCATTGCGGGCCCCCTTGAGGAGGTCGCCTTCCCAGTGGCCAGGCACCGTGCGGGTGGCGACCTCAGCAGGGCGCTCGGCAATCGGCGTCAGGTTGGGGAGCTGGCCCCGTCGGTCGGTCCCCCTCGATCGAGGCCGGCGCGCCTTGTGTGCCTGCCGCAACGCGGTCAGCAGTTCGCTCCGCAGCGTGCCGCGTGGCAGCACATACAGGCCCGCATAGATGGTCTCTGCCGAGAGCTGTTTCCCCATGTCGTCAGGATACGCGCGTGTGAGACGCCCGGCAATCTGCTCAGGCGAGCAGCCCTCGGCCAAGTGGGTACGCACATACTGCCACAGCCAGGGATCCAGGAGTTTACGGGAGCGCCGGGGCTGACGGGCTCGGGTGGCCGCCAACGTCTGGGCCGTGCAGGCGCGATAAGGATGGCCCCGTGTCCTGTTGCGGGCGTATTCGCGGCTCAGGGTGCTGGGGGCGCGTCCCAAGACCGCGGCCATCGTTCGCAACGAGTGCCCCTGGGCCAGGCCCAGACTCACGGTCTCACGTTCTTCGGCGCTCATGTGTCTGTAGGATCTCTTTGGCATGGCAACACCGTAGCCCATCAGGACCTGCAGTGTTGCACTTGGAGTTAGAACCTAAGGGGTGTGAGTCTTTGCCAGCTGCGTACAACCAGTCTCTCGTTGTTGTGCACCTGCCGTGATCCGCAGTGCGGGCGAGCGGTCTTTTTCAGGAAGCACGATCAATAAGCCATGCAGGAGCATCAGCCGTTCAGGCGTCGACCAGGAGCTGGAATCCGCCATAGACCATACGCTTGCAGTCAAAGGGCATTGACTTCGGGTCCGACGAATCTGCGAGGTGTGGGTCCTTCATGACTTTTGCGTTGACGCGATCGCGATGTGCGCGAGACTTGAACACGACCCATGCGAACACCACCGTTTCACCTGGCTTGAGCTTGAGTAGGCGTGGGAATGGAACTCCCCACTGTACATTGAGATCGTCGCCGGCACATTCACGGGATTCGAGCGCGCCATGCTCTCGCCAGACTTTTCCTGCCTTTTGCGTCAAGCGGCGATACGCCGTCACATTTTTCTTCGGAACCGGTAAGACATACCCATCGACGTAGCGTGCCATGCAACCCTCCTGAGAGTTTCGATTCCACTCATTCCTTCCGGTTCACGTCTTCGCCCGGAAGTCACGGCGCCACGTAGACCATCCATGACACACCGAACCGGTCAGCGACCATGCCGAAGAGCGGAGAAAAGAAGGTTTCGCCCAACGGCATCTGTACCTGCCCTCCGTTGGCCAGAGCACCGAACAACCGCTCCGCCTCGGCTTCGCCAGGCATCGTAAGTGACAATGAGAAACCCTCAAAACTTGGCCGTCCCTCGCATCGACCGTCGGAAGCCATCACCGTCGTGTCGCCGATGCGAAAGCTCATAGGCATCACCTTGTCCTCGCTACCAGCCGCGCACATGCCGGGCTGGTGAGGTTCGGGGCTATCCTTGAAGCGCATCAGTGCCATCACCTCGGCACCGAGCGCATGACGGTAGAATTCTGCCGCTTCCTCGCAGCGGCCCTCGAAGAACAAGTAGGGTTGTATCTGCATGGCGGCTCCTTTCTCGGGGTTTGACTGTCTTCACTATTTTTCGGCGACGGCCTTCAGATTGGCAAGACCAGTCTCGAAGTCCTTGCCGACCATGTGATCCATATTGAAGAATATCGTCATGACCTTCGCAATATAGGGGCTGGGACCGTGCATGGCCCAGGTAACATCCGTGGAGTCGCCTTTAGCGTCCAGGGTGAACGCAACGATGTTACGGGTTGCAAACGGCTTGACGAAATCCAGATTGATCATGATTGTGGATGGAGGAGATGACTCCCTGATTTCCATGCGTCCCACGCCGGCCTTCCCGTCACTTTCCCACCCATACCAAGCCCCGACCCCGCTCGCGGCGCCGCCGTAGGTTCGCTTCATCGCAGGGTCCAGCTTTTCATAGGGGGACCAGGCGCTGAAATTGTGAAAGTCGTTGAGGAGCGGAAAGATCTTCTCCGGCGGAGCGTTGATGCTCGTCGAACGCTGGACGCGGAACGTGTCAGGCTTAGTCGCGGCAAAAATAAGCAGCGCGGCGATCACAACGACGATGACGAGAGCAATGGTCTTGAACATGGCTCACCCCCGGGCGCTATTGAAATGGTTAGACGCGGCGCAAACCTCACGGCACGGCAGGACTATTTTTTCGCGGCCATCTGCGCGCGCAGACGCTCCTCTTGCTCCCTGAGCTCGGGCGTGAACTCGGCCCCGAAGTCCTCCGCCTCGAACAGCTGCCGAATTTCGATCTCGGACTCCGTGCCAGGGAAGGGATTAGGGCAGCGCTTGACCCATTCGATGGCCTCTTCCTTCGACTTCACCTGCCACAGCCAGTAGCCGGCGATCAGTTCCTTCGTCTCGGCAAAGGGTCCGTCGATCACAATGCGTTTGTCCCCGGAGAATTTCACCCGCGCGCCTTTCGAACTTGCCTGGAGTCCCTCGGCTGCCAACAATATGCCGGCCTTCGCCAGCTCTTCGTTGTACTTCCCCATCTCGGCCAGGAGTTTCTCGTCCGGGAGAACGCCCGCCTCTGAATTCTTGTCTGCTTTGACCAAAACCATGAATCGCATGGTGATGCCTCCGTTTGGTTGCGTATTAAGAGCCGGGTTTCCACATCGGCTCGATCGGTTGAACCCTGGTTCTACCTCTTAGTCGAACGAGGCGTTGCGAAATCGACAGGTCACACGATCTTTTTCCGGCGGCACTTCATCTGACCGAAGGCCGGTGAGTCGTCGATGGTTAAGACCAGCCCCCGCGGCGGGCGGAAATGCGGGCGAGCAGTTCCATAGCCGGCCCTCAGCTCTCTTCAAGACACCTACTTGGCTCTTTCGTCCATTTCCCACAGGGCGAACATGTTGTTCTCCGTGTCCTGGCATATGGCGAAGTAGCCCATCTGCGGCACCGGCGTCTTGGACTTGCAGATTGTGCCGCCGAGTTTCTTGACCTTCGCCATGGATTTGGTCACCGACTCCACGTTGACGTAGTTGGTGATGGGCTGTTGCGGGTGCTTGCGTACCATCAGCCCGCCATCGGGCGCGTCGTCACCGCCGCCCGTAGCGATGTGCCAGTAATCCGTCATCCCGGGAAACGACTCGATTTTCCAGCCGAACAAGGCGCCGTAAAACTTCTTGGCACGCTCGGGCTTGTCCGCTGGGATTTCAAACCAGACGATACGCGGCGTGGTGCGGCTCCCCTTTGCGTCTTTCGGTTTTGCTTGTGGTTTTGTTTTTGCACTCATAGTTTTCCTCTCTTGGTTGGTCGTTTGTCCGCTCGATTGGACAACCCATCAAAACCTTCCCTCTGCGCACCTCTAGTCTCCGCATGACTCCATGGTATCTGAGTTCCTAAAGGTGCCTCCGATGGAGGCTGCACAAAAAGTCTGTCCAGCAAGGCCGTAGCAAGCGCGGCGACTGAGGCGTACCTTCACGGTACGTCGCAAGGAGACGTGCGACCGAAAACGCCGCTGGCGGACTTTTTCAACAGCCTGTCAGCCTCCGGCCATGGCCCCCACGATCAGAAACGGCTCTATCCCATTCGCCACCGCATCGGGCAACGGAGCGTCCGGCGATTCGTGGGACAGGTCTTGCTCACAAGCGAAGAAGCGTATGAATGGCCGGCGGCGCTGTGTGACATGATCACGGATTGTCCCTCGCAGCATCGGATAACGAGCTTCCAACGCGTCAAGGACCGAGCGCTGCGTCACCAGACCCTCGACGTCGAACGTCACCTCGCCGTTGATGCGCGCCAATGTTCGCAGATGTGCAGGAAGTATGACTCGGATCATGTCGCGTCACTTTCCGCGGAGTGAGTGATAGAGCGCTACTTCTCGCGAGCACTCAAAATGTCCTGCCGGCAAGGCCGCAGCCGAAAGAAAGCGCCGGAGGCGTAACCTTGGGTACGTTGAGGGCGCTTTCGAGGCGAGAACGCCGCTGGAGGGCATTTTCAGCGCTCGCTACACCAACGTTTGGACTTCGACGGAGAGCACGGCCGGCAAATCTCGAACGATCGGCGTCCAACTATCGCCTGCATCAGCCGATGCATAGACCTGCCCGCCGGTAGTCCCGACGTACAGGCCACAGGGATCGAGCGAGTCGACGGCCATTGCGTCGCGCAACACATTCACATAGCAATCGCTTTGGGGTAGACCCTTCGTGAGCGCTTCCCACTCATTCCCGCCGGTCCGGCTCCGGTACACACGTAGCTTGCCGTCGGGCGGATAATGCTCCGAGTCACTCTTGATGGGCACGACGTAAATGGTCTCCGGCTCGTGCGCATGTACCTCGATCGGGAAGCCGAAGTCGGTCGGCAGGTTCCCGCTGATCTCGTACCAAGATTCGCCGGCATCGTCGGTGCGCATCACGTCCCAGTGTTTCTGCATGAACAGCACGTTCGGACGCGACGGATGCATCGCGATGCGGTGGACGCAATGGCCGACCTCGGCATCGGGGTCGGGAAGTTCATACTGAGACTTCAGCCCGCGGTTGATCGGCCTCCACGTCTTGCCGCCGTCGTCGGTCCGGAATACGCCTGCAGCAGAGATGGCAATATAGATGCGCCCTGGATTGCTCGGGTCCTGCATGATCGTGTGCAAACACATCCCACCGGCGCCCGGCGCCCAGAGGTTTCCTTTGGCGTCACGCAATCCGGGAAGCTCCTGCCAGGTCTGGCCGCCGTCTGTCGAACGAAACAAGGCTGCGTCCTCCACCCCGGCGTACACCGTGTTCGGATCAGTCAGCGACGGTTCGAGATGCCAGACTCGCTTGAACTCCCACGGATGCTGCGTGCCGTCATACCACTGATGAGTGGTGAGTGGTTTACCGGTCTCCGGAGAAGTGTCGTACAGGAATTTGTTGCTCACGCCTTGGGGCATACCGTCTGAGCCGGAAGTTGGTATCGGTGCACCATCGGGAGTGCTCCAAGTTTTTCCCCCGTCATCCGAGCGTTGAATGATCTGCCCAAACCAGCTGCTGGTCTGCGACGCATACAATCGATTCGGGTCGGCGGGGGATCCCTTGAGGTGGTACATTTCCCAGCCACCGAACAGCGGGCCGTTGACGTCCCACCGGTTCCGCTTTCCGTCAGATGTCAGAACGAATGCCCCCTTGCGTGTCCCCACCAATAGCCGTACCATGCTCATTGATTACTCCTTCCTGCTGCTTTTGCGCTATTTCACCCACCCCCAGGCACGCCGGGACGTGCCTTCTTCCCGTGCTCCGCACGAAGTCGTTATGACTTCCGTGTATAGGTGATCTCCATCATCTTCATTTCTTTGCCGTGCCCGTGTGTGCCGTACATCTCAAAGGTCTGGGTATTGCCATCCACAATCTTCCACACCGCACGATGCGTCATGTGCCCTCCGCCCAGCTCGGCATGCTGTCCCTTCAGCGTGATGGTCTTACCATCCGCGCTGGCTGTCCCGTCCATCACAAAGACTCCGGTCCCCATGGTATCGATCCACGTCGAGACATAACGCTTGAGAAGGTTGTCGTATGCGCTGATCCCCATTCCGGAGTAGGGGTGCCCCATCATCTCGCCGGAGAATTCCTGCTGGAGAAAGCGTCCGCCCAGCACCATCTTCATTTCGACGGAGCCGGTGGATTCCGTGGGGGGCTTGCCCGGCTCCATCCATTCTTTGGTCTGAGTCGTCCAGTTGCCGGCCAGGCTTGCGAGCTGCTTATGCGGCTCGCCGGGCTCGGCCAGTTTCGCATAGGCCTCCATCACCGCCTGCATATCCATCTGTTTCTCGGGTTTCTTCTCCTTGGCCATCGCCACAGAGACGGTCAGGGCCACACATAATCCTGCGACTGCCAGATGTATGAGACGCATACTTCCCTCCTTGTATGGTTATGGTTCACAGTTTCGGTTCACCCAGGCTCTACCGGGATTTTGCACCCGTCGTTAATTCGATTTTACTGCGCTCGGCTCCATATAGAACAATTCCCAAATATGCCCGTCGAGGTCCTGGAATCCATGTCCATACATGAACCCGTGATCTTGGGGTTGATTGTAGGTGGATCCGCCGCCGGCGACCGCCTTACGAACCATGTCGTTGACTTTGTCTCGGCTCTCGCAAGACAAGCCCACGAGCACTTCCGTGCTTTTCGTCGTATCGCAAATTTCTTTGGGCGTGAACGTCTTGAACTTATCTCGGGTTAACAGCATGACGAAGATGTCTTCGCTCACAATCATGCAGGTGGCCGTCTCGTCCGTGAATTGGGGATTGAAGGTGAAACCGAGTTTCGCAAAGAACTCGATGGACTTCTTGAGATCTTTAACGGGTAAATTGACGAAAATCTTCGTGGCCATATCTGGTCCTTTCAAAAGTTACTTGCACCGCCACAGATTCAGGGACTGTTTTCTATTGAGTCGTCGAACGAGGTCCCTCGAAATCGACATTTTTCATGCACAATCCGGCATCGGTCTGTGCTGGATCATTGTTGCTCATACGCTTGTTTGAGAGTCTTGATGTCGAGCTTGTTCATTTGAAGCATGGCCTTCATGACTCTCTCCGATTTCTTGGCATCCTTGTCTTGCAACATTTCGCCTAGCACAGGAGGAACGACTTGCCACGACAGACCATACTTGTCTTTCAGCCAGCCACACTGTCCTTGTTCTCCACCATGGGAGAGTTTCTCCCACATCTCATCTATTTCTTTCTGCGTCTCGCAGTTCACGACGAACGATATGGCCTCGGTGAATTTGAATTGCGGGCCGCCGTTTAATGCGACAAATTCCTGTCCCTCGATCTCAAACGTCGCCGTCATGACCGACCCCTTCGGTCTCCCGGAGACCTCTGCGCCTGCTTCTCCGTAGCGGGTCATCGTTCCGACCTTTGAATTCTTGAAAATCGAGACATAAAACTTCGCCGCCTCTTCGGCTTTGCCATCGAACCACAAGCACGGGGTGATTTTTTGCATAAAACCTCCGTTTGGTTTTCGATAATGGATTAAAGTCTCCGATCACTTCGAAACAGAGCTGATGCGTGACCAGCCGCAGGATGTTCAAAATGGTCGTTCAGCAAGGCCGCAGGGAGTGGGGCGAGTGAGGCGTAGCCTTGCGCTACGCTGCAACGAGAGACGCGACTGAGAACGACGCTGGCGGCCATGTTCAACATCCTACTCAGTCGGCAAACCTGTGATCTCGATTAACGGCCGCACTTCGACGGTTCCGATGCGCGCCCCAGGAACCCGAACTGCGATGCTGATCGCCTCGTCGAGATCCTTGGCCTCGATCAGGAAGTAGCCGGCGATCTGCTCGCGCGTCTCCACGAACGGCCCGTCGGTCACGAGTCGCTTGCCGTCGCGCACGCGAACGATCGTCGCCGTCGAGGTCGGATGCAGCGGCGACGCACTCAGATATTGCCCATTGGCGTGGAGCTGATGCGTGAGCTGCACGGATTCCTCAAGCATCTGCTCCCGCTTGGTCTCGGTGATCTTCATGAAGGCCTCTTCGTCGTGGTGAACCAGCAACAGGTATTTCATGCGACAACCTCCACAGACATGTATTAGTCGCTCGACAAGCCCAATATCGACACCCGCCCCCGGCGCGTCGCCATCTCCCTTGAACAACTCAACCAATGCTCGCTCGTCGTGAACGCGAACATCGCAGGATGTTCAACATGGCCGTCCAGCGCGGCCGCAGGCGAAGGAAGCGCCGGAGGCGTACCCTCTGGGTACGTTGAGGACGCTTCCGAGCCGAGAACAAAGCTGGCGGCCATGTTGAACATCCTGCTAAGTCGGCAGCCCTGGGATCTCAATCACCGGCCGCACCTCAACCGTCCCCTTGCGCACCATGGGAATTCGCGCGGCCGTGGCGATCGCCTCGTCGAGATTCTTGGCCTCGATCAGGAAGTAGCCGCCCAGTTGTTCGCGCGTCTCCGCGAAGGGACCATCGGTTACGAGCCGTTTGCCGTCGCGCATCCGGACGCTGGTCGCCATCGATGTCGGCTGCAACGGATTGGCGGCCAGATACTGCCCGCTCGAATGAAGCTGCTGTGCGAGCTGCGTGGATTCCACGTAACAGTCCTGCCGCTCGGTCTCGCTCAACGCCTGCTCATCACCGTAAATCAGCAACATGTACTTCATGCGGATGCCTCCATGAGTGAATCCAGTCAGTCGACTGTCCGGATCGATATTCCGGCAGGCTTTTATCGTCGTGCCTGCCTCTGAACATCTATGCAACGGTTAGAATTTGGCTACGGTCGATGTCGCTCCATGACCGGCCGCACCTCCATGCTCCCGAGGCGCACCGATGGGAACTTCGAGGCCACTTGAATGGCCTCGTTGAGGTCTCTGGCGTTGATCAGAAAGAACCCGCCGAATTGCTCCTTCGTTTCGGCAAAGGGGCCGTCGGTCATAGACAGGGTGCCGTTTCGGACCCGCACGGTCATGGCGGTCTGGACCGGTTCGAGTGCCTCCGCCACGATGAGCGTGCCGCTCTTATGGAGCGCCTCGCAGTAGGCCGAGGTCTCCTCCATGATGGCGTCGATTTCACCCTTGGACATGGTGGCGAACCTCTTCTCCTCGGTGCAACACATGAGCAGGTATTTCATGGCTCCAGACCTCCGATGTAGATGTGAACGATGCGCGCTTACGAGTGAGCCTTTCCCGAGCCACAGCAAGAGGCCGAAACTTTCAGGCCATCCTCATAGCGATCGTGGTGACGGACCCAGGCCAGGAACGGGCTGTTGCTGCGGCCGGGTGGCTCTTCCCAGTCCTCCTGCCGACCAAGCGGCGTTAGGTCGAGGTAGTTGTAGGTGCCGGCAAGCAGATCGGTGCCACGGGCGTAGGTCGAGTAGGTGTGAAACAGGCCGTCACCATCGCGCAGGAAGACGCTCAACCCGTGTGATTCACCCTGCGTGAAATAGGTTTCGCCCTTCTGAACCAGTTCGGCCTCGTCTCTGCAGTTGTACAAGACGGGAGCGACGGCCTCGTCCATCGTGACATGGAAATCGTAGTTGAAGTCGCTGCCGAACGACGAGTACCAAGGGAACGTCCAGCCCATGCGCTGCTTGAACGGTTCGATCTTGGCCAGCGGCGCACGGGAGACGAGGGCGAGAGAGGTGTCGCGCGCGTGCAGATGGGAGAGGTGGCCGACGTTGTCCATCAGGAACGAGCAGTTCGGGCAGCCCTCGTCCCAGGTCGGGTCGAACATGAAGTGGTACACCATGAGTTGACGGCGTCCCTCGAACAGGTCGAGCAGGCGCACCTTGCCGTCCGACCCCTCGAAGACGTAGTCCTTCTCGATCTTGACCATCGGGAGCCTGCGCCGCTCGGCGTTCAATTGATCGCGCCGCCGGGTGAACTCCTTTTCCTTCATCAAGAATTGCTTGCGCGCTGCCAGCCACTCGGCATGCGAGACGACTCTCGGATATTCCATGGTGTTGGTGGTCATGATCACGTCTCCTTTGATGGTGATGGTGTCGGGCGGTTCTTCTGACCGGCCTGGCCACGAAGCTTCTTCATCGCGAGCGCCGTCAGGCCACCGGTCGAACTCGTACTAGCCGCGATCAGCGCCATAGTTGTAAGGCAGGCCGGGCACATGTATGACTCCTCCTGGGTGCAAACGATGGCGATGACTGCCCCTCAAGGTCGCAGATAAAGAGATGCTTCATGGCTCCAAACCCTCCAATGAAGATTTGAAAGGCTGCTGACATGAGATAGTCGTTCGGGAAGATCAAAATCGACATCGGATTTCCCTGGCTCACTGCGCCAGGCCTCTGATTCGAACGTAAAAACCGTCTACGCAAGATAGTCGTCTGGAAAGGCCAAAATCGACAGGGGTATACCGTCAGGCATAGATAGCCCGCCAGGGGGCAGGATTTCCCCGGAATGCGATCCTTGACAATTGTTCGTATGCGAGCGATATTCCGCGCGGAATGGCGTCCCTGGAAAAGGCAAGCTGGCACGAATAAGCTGATTGGAGCACGTCGCTGTCGCATCTCACTGTTAGGCTCGTTAAAACCTGGACCTTAACCGATGAGCACCTGGTGGATCGATGAGCCGTTCCTGCTTGGGGGTGGCAATCCTTCTGAAGCCGAACTCCAAGATCTCTACGAAAAGAGCTTCAGAATAATCATCTCCCTTCTGGACGACATCAAACAACCTCCCAAATACAACACAGAGCGGGCTACGGCACTCGGGTATACAAGATCCTCTATTGCGATTCCCGATTTCCAGCCATCGTCCCTGGACCATGGGGGCAGCGTATTGGATCGCGAAGGGTCTGTCGGCTGCCGACGCGATTCGCAAGGTTCGGCAAGCGAATCCTCACGCTGTGGAAACACCTGGACAGGAACGCATACTTGACGAATTCGAAGAGGTGCGAAAGCGCGCATGGAAGCACTCGACACCTTCCGAAAGCTCATAGCCCTTTTGTACCGCGAGATCGGCATGCTCAAGTCCCGCAACCATCAGGAGCTTGCAGGTAAGAGGAAGCTAGAATTTGATTTCTTCCCGGATAGGCGAAAGACCTTATCGGGTGATCTCTACAGGAGGACTCGACAGCATGCGGAGCCGGGAAGCATTCTTCGCACGTTTGAGGAACACACTGGCCTTTCACTGCACGATATCGAGCGCGCCTTCAGGGAGGGAGACTGGAAGAACTCATCCGGTAACTACTCATATGGCGGACCGAAGTAGGCCTCAATTGCCCAGACTACGATATCGCTGCTTGCCGCCATCACAAAACACGATACGGCCGCAATCAAGCGACTCTTAGAGGAGGTCGACAGGTTAGAACACAACAATGGTCGAGTCGTCGATAAGTTCCGCCGACAGTTGGACTCGCGCTGAACACCGCGTCAAGAGACGTGCGCCCTAACTCGCCTGCAAGGGACGCTCACTGCGTTCTCGCCCCTACGTGCAAGGAAATTGGGCAGCATTGAGTTAAGGGTCTCAACCCACAGTTCTCGACGCCTGCTTGATCCGGACGCCGCCATAGGATGACCAATCCTCGCCAGGGACAGCCCTATTTGAATAGGCACAATGAACAAAAAGCGGTCTGACCCCTTAATCCTGGACCAAGGGCAGCTCCATGAACATTCTCACCGTCAATCTACTGTTCAGTACCGTTGTATTCTGGGTTGCGGCCAGGATCTATGTCCTGCCGAAACTCGCCATACTCAGACCGCAGGCCGTTCTACTCCCGATTCTTCTGCTCCATTCTTTCCGACACCTTGGACTTATGTTTCTCGCGCCGGGAGCCACCTATACGGGGATCCCTTCGCAATTCGCCTATCCGGCAGCATTCGGAGACCTGCTTGCCGCCTTGCTGGCGATAGCCGCGATTCCGGCCCTGGTCAGCAATGCGCGTGGTAGTCGACTTCTTGTATGGGTTTTTAACGTGGAGGGAACGGTAGACCTAATCGCAGCTATAGTACTAGCGACGATCTACAGCGCATCGGCATCTATGGGACCGGCCTACTGGATACCTGCATTCTGGGTTCCCGCGTTGTTGGTCACGCACTATGTCACTTTCATTGTTCTCCGAAAACACTGGACAGGTTCTGCCTAAGGACCGGTTACAGTGGCGGGCTCTTCGCGCCGCCGACCATGCAGCGCGCATGAGACCACATCGAGGACTTCGCGGGGGCGGGCAAGGAGGAAGTATGCGGTATGATTTGCCGCATGTGGCATGGTTGGACTAGTCGGGAGAACGCCGGTGCCTATGAACACCTCTTGCGGACCGAAATCTTCCATGGGATCGCAGACCGCAAGATTGCCGGGTTCCGCGGGATTGAACTGCTGCGACGTGACGATCGGGACCCGGTCGAGTTCGTGACCTTGATGTGGTTCGACTCGATTGAGGCAGTTCAGGCGTTTGCGGGTCACGACTACGAACTGGCGGTGGTTCCCTCAGCGGCCCGCGCCCTGCTGTTGCGGTTCGATGAGAGGTCGACTCACTACGAGGGTCGGCAGTCGCGGAACAGGGTCTAACACGTGCGTGAACCCGCAAGCGGGAGTTGGGCGCTCGCCCCTGTTTGAGAAGCCGGCGGACTACGCGGCCTTTGAACAGGTGGTGGCGGAGGTCTATGCCCAGACGCGGCTGCGCATCGCCGCCTATTGCCTGATGCCGAATCACTGGCATCTCCTGCTCCGGCCCCGGCACGATGGAGAACTGTCGGAGGCGCTCTGGTGGATTACCGTGCCCCATACCCAACGCTGGCATGCGCATCATCACACCGCGGGAACCGGGCCGGTCTATCAAGGGCGGTTCAAGTCCTTTCCCGTGCAGACCGACGAGCATTTCCTCACGGTGGCGCGCTATGTGGAGCGGAACGCGCTGCGGGCCAAGCTGGTGGACCGGGCCGAAGACTGGCGCTGGTCGAGCCTGTGGCGACGGACCCAGGAAGAGGCAACCTTGACTGCATGGCTCAGTGACTGGCCGGTGGACTGGGTGGCCCGCACCAATCGGCCGCAGACCACGGGCAAGCTCGAGAGGCTCCGGCTGAGCGTGCAGCGAGGCCGGCCATTTGGAGCAGTGCAGTGGGTACAGCGGATGAGCAAGCGGTTTGGGCTGGAATCGACGTTGCGGCCGCGGGGGCGTCCTAAGGGCTCCTGGGAAAAGACTCCCGAGCCGTTTCGCATTTTGAGAATGCAGCTCCTCCTGTGGCTGATTCGTTAGGATGGCTTGCCACCGGCGGGCTGGGCGAACCGGGTCAGGACGGCCCAGACCGCGTGGCCTAGGTGATCGGCAGCCAAATGGCTGTGCTTGGCAAGGCGAACTGCAAGGGGCCAGGTTGCCGGACGAGTCAGCACGCGCAGCGCGATCCGAGGAATGTGAATAATGTCGAACCCGCCTAACACCGGGGAGAGATCGTCGTCAATGCCATCGGACACCGCTTTGAGCGCCAGACAGGCAATGCCACGTTCCCTGCACAAGGCGGCGATCGTTTGGCTTTCCATATCGACGGCGATGGCGTTCGTGTTCGAAGCCAGTTGTCGGCGTGCGGCGGAGGTGAGCACCGGTTGCGACACGGTCACCAAGGACCCGACATGAAATGGAATCTGCCTGGCTTTCAGCGCTTCGGCGGCCGATGCGGCCAACGAGGGATCATGTGACTGCACGATCACGTCACCGATGGACAGATGCGGCTGGAGGGCTCCCGCCAATCCGCTGCTGATCATCAACTCTGGCTTCACCTCATCAAGAAAGCGATCCACCCGCTCCTTGGCAATGGTTGGGACCATGCCGGACAAACAGAGCCGTATTTCATGCTGCTGCAAGGTGGCTCCCCAGAGGTGCGCCGCGGACAGCCGTCTCAACTTCAACTGACGGCATACCTCCCGAACTTCCCATTTCACTTCCGCCACCAATCCGATTCTCATCTGATTCCTCCCTTGGACACATAGCCATGTGCCCTGTACCAGTGGACTGCTTCGGCGACCGCCACGCGAAGAGGTGTCTGCGGCAACCCTAGTTCCTGCACGGCCTTGCTTGCGTCGTATTGCATGGGTTTTGCCGCCATGCGTATGCCTTCAAGAGCGGCTTGCGGCCGTCGTCCGCTCAGGCGACCCCATACCTCACCGCCAATGCCTGCCGCGTAGGCGAGCGCATAGGGGATTTTGATGCGCGGTGCCGGTTGGCCGCTTGCGTCGGACAACATCGCCAACACTTGTTCGAGCGACAGATTCGCGTGCCCGAGAATGTACCGCTGACCGATGCGTCCCTTGGTCGCAGCAAGCCAGTGTCCCTTCGCAACATCCTCTACGGCGATCCAATTCAGGACCGTGTTGAGAAAAGCCGGTAGTCGCCCGTTCAAGTAATCCACGATCAGTTGGCCGGTCGGGGTCGGCCGATGGTCGCCTGCGCCTATGGGAGTCGAGGGATTGAGAATCGTGATCGGCGCGCCTTGCCTGATGAGCTCCCAAACTGCCTGTTCCGCCAGTACTTTCGTCAGTTGATAGGTGCTTCGGCACTCCCTGGGTGACACGAAGTCGTCCTCGGTTCCAAGCCGAGAAGTTGAGCAGTCCACCGTGACGGTACTTGATGTGTACACAATGCGCGGGACCCCGGCATCCAAGGCAGCCCGCATGAGAGCCACCGTCCCGTCGACGTTGGCCTGGTGCATCGTGGTGGGGTTCGGCACCCAGAATCGGTAATCGGCGGCGACATGGAACAGGACGTCGATTTCCTTGACTGCTTGTGCCAACGACTGAGGGTCACACAGATCCCCGAGCAGGTATTCGACAGGGAGATCTGCGACGGCGCGTCGGTCACTGGTCGGTCTCACAAGCCCTCGAACAGTGACACCCTGGGCCACAAGCTCACGCGCCAGGCGGCCACCGACGAACCCCGTTGCTCCGGTTACAAGGGCATGCATCCGTGGTGATCTTCCTCGATACACAGGCCATGAGGCCGAGTTCGACAGGACGCCCGCGTATCGTACGTGGCTGTTTGAATCGCCCACGCACAGTGGTTCGACGCAACGTTGAATCCGATGGCCGGGTGATCGGGTGACTCGCACGAAGACAGGATCTGCGCGGGCTCTTGGCGTATATTGTGCCGATGCACTCCTTCTCCCACATGCACGGATTGGTTCATCTCTCCCTATCGTCTAGCAGAGTGTCCGGTTGATTCAACCAAACGACGCCGAGAGTACAGGACCATCTCATGCATGTAAATCAGAAAAACTGCTTGAGGGTCACAGGGTAAGTGGTCATCCTCGACCAGAGCGGCCGAACCAGGCGCTGCGCGTGATCGGCAAGGCATGACGGCTTTCCCACCGATGTCGTTCACTCATGCCCGCTCCGCCGCTGAGCTGTGTCGGTAGGCAGGATTGTGTTACACCTTCCAGCTTACAGTACTCTCCGCCTGCTTGCTCAAGACGCCGCCCTACGATAACCGAATCACCGGACATGGACAGCACTATGTAGATAGCGAACAATGTATTCTGCGCTCGCCCCCTCAGTCCTGCAGCTCGCTCAGCCGTCGGGTGAGAAACCGGCGCTCTGGTTCCTGATGGGTAAGGGCGAGGACCCATTCGTAAGAAGCTCGGGCTGCCAGGGCGGCAGGATTTCCCCGGAACGTGCGGTTTGAAAAGTTTTGGTAAGGGAGTAATATTCCGCGCAGAAATCGATAAGCGAGCTGCAATGGATAGGCCGCTTAGCTCACGGTCTCCTCCGCAGCTCACTGACGAGTTAGACGAAGTCGGGCACTGACATTGAAGGAGGAGAACATGACAAAATTCCAAACCGCGAAGATCGGCGAGTTGAAAAAGAACTTCACGGGGGAGGTTCTTCTTCCGAGCGACGACCTTTACGAAAGTGCGCGTAGGATATGGAACGGAATGATCGACAGGCACCCCGCGCTCATCGTTCGTTGCGCGACCACGTCGGACGTCGTTCGCGCGGTAAACTTCGCGAGGGGCAATGGCCCGCTGCTCGCCGTACGGGGCGGCGGGCACAACATCGCAGGCAATGCGGTCTGCGACGACGGGCTCGTGATTGACCTCTCGCAGATGAAGACCGCGAGCGTCGATCCCGGCGCCCGCCGCGTCACCATCGAGGGCGGCGCCACGCTCGGAGACCTCGACTCGGCCACGCAGGTCCACAGCCTCGCCACGCCGGTCGGTATCAACTCCACCACCGGGGTCGCCGGACTGACGCTCGGGGGTGGCTTCGGCTGGCTCAGTCGCAAGTACGGCATGACCGTTGACAACCTCGAGTCCGCCGAGGTCGTGACCGCCGCCGGCGCGGTGCTGCGCGCCAGCACGACCGAGCACCCCGACCTCTTCTGGGCTCTCCGAGGCGGCGGCGGCAACTTCGGCGTGGTCACTCGATTTGAGTTCCGACTCCACCCTGTCGGCCCTGACGTGCTGAGCGGACTCATCGTGTACCCGATCTCCGAGGCAAAGTCGGTGCTTCAACAGTACCGTCAATTCATCGGCAAGGCGCCGGAAGAGCTCACCGTGTGGACCATCCTGCGCCAGGCACCGCCACTACCGTTCCTCCCCGAGGAGGTCCACGGCAAGGCGATCATTGCACTCGCGCTGATCTATGCGGGTGACCCGAAACAGGGCGAGCCGCTCATCAAGCCGCTGCGTAAGTTCGGAACTCCCCTAGGCGAACACGTCGGCGTCCAGCCGTACGTCGCCTGGCAAAAGGCCTTTGACCCGCTGCTTACCCCCGGCGCCCGCAATTATTGGAAGTCCCACAATTTCTCGACTCTTAAGGACGGGCTCCTCGACGCCGTCATCACGTACATCGAGAAGCTGCCGTCTCCTCAGTGCGAGATCTTCTTCGGCGCCATCGGCGGGGCCACCACACGACCGGCGCCGGACGCCATGGCGTATGCTCATCGGGACACTCAGTTCATTATGAACGTCCACGGCCGCTGGGAGGAGCCGGCCGACGACGAGCGCTGCATCGGCTGGGCGCGCGACTTCTTCAATGCCTCGGCGCCCTTTGCCAGCGGCGGCGTGTACGTCAATTTCCTCACCGCCGACGAGGGCGATCGCGTGCGCACCGCCTACGGCCCAAACTACGATCGCCTCGCCCAGGTGAAGCGCAAGTACGACCCGGACAACCTGTTCCGCATGAACCAGAATATCGCACCAGTCTGAGGAAAGGGGGTACCCTTCACACCGGTTGCAACTGGGACATCAAAGGGGATAGCTACTTTTCCACTGCCTGCAGCCCGCAGAACGATTAGGGGTAGCCGGTCCTTGTGTTCCAGTCCAGAATAGGCTGCGGGCCATTAGGGAGATAGCCCACAAGGGCGGCGGGATTTCATCGGAGTGTGATGCTTGAAAAGTTTTCATAAGGGAGTAACATTCCGCGCAGAAATCGATAAGCGAGCTCCCATGAATAGCCCGCTTGGATCAGGGTCTCTGTCGCAGCTCTTTAATAGTTGGATCGATTCGACCCGGTGAAACGATATGAGCCTTAGCTCGCCCGAGCGAAACACCTTACTCCCGCTTCGCATCCAAGAGCGGTTAAACCGGATGTTTGCTCGGGCGAGTGGCTTTTCGGGTCCGCAGATTCTGGATTTCTTCTCTTGGTACGACATCAACATTGGATCGTATCCGACGACCGGTGCACCCTCACGCAAACAGATGTTGGAGGACTGCCTGGCACGCTTTGACCGGGAAACCCAGCTCCGGATAGTTGTTGATCTTCTGAACTACGACGGCCCCTTCAAGTATGGGCCGCCTGCGGCAGAAGACGCGGAGCTTGTGCGCGGCTGGTTAATTGACCAAGGTGCAATCTCAGGTGCTACCGGTACGAGGCCAGGAGCCGCGGCATCCCCCTCGATGACCGATACTGAACAAGCTACCTCCCGCGCTGGGAACCCTGCATGGGACGTGTTTGTATCCCATGCGTCTGAGGATAAGGAACAGTTCGCTCGCCCTCTTGCTCAGGGGCTGAAAGATCGGGGGCTTCGCGTTTGGTTCGACGAGTTTACACTGCGCGTGGGCGATAGTTTACGACGCTCTATCGATAAAGGCCTCGCACATTCTCGGTTCGGGGTGGTGGTTATCAGCCCTGCCTTTCTAAGCAAAGAGTGGCCACAGAAAGAACTCGACGGTCTCATGGCCCGCGAGGTGGATGGCCGGAAGGTAATTCTCCCAGTCTGGCACAACATTGATGCTGCCACCCTACGCAAGGATTCACCCATGCTGGCCGACCGCCTTGCGACGTCTTCGAACAAAGGCTTGAAGCAGGTGATAGACGAACTGATTGAAGCGATCAACTGAGGGCACGATGGCAAACATCAACCCAACAAGCGCATGCACCAGACCGTTCAACAGCATCGCTGATGGCGAACGATGTATTCTGCGCTCGCCCTTTCAGTCCGGCAGCTCGCTCAACCGTCGCGTGAGGAACCGCCGCTCCGGTTCCTGCTGGGTGAGGCTCAGGGCTCGTTCGTAGGAGGCGCGGGCTTCCTCGTTGCGCCGCAGTCGCCGGCAGAGATCCGCCTTCGCCGCATGCGCCAGGTGATAGTTCGCCAGATCACCCCGTGCGAGGATGGCGTCGATGAGGTTCAGCCCATACAAAGGACCGTCGCGCATGGCCACTGCCGCCGCGCGGTTCAGCTCCACCACGGGCGACGGATCGGCCCCCATCAGAAGATCGTAGAGCCCGACAATCTGGGCCCAGTCGGTGGCCGCTGCATTGAGGGCCTGGGCATGCACCGCCCCGATCGCCGCCTGGACGGTATAGGGTCCGATACGCCGCGACGACAGGGCCTGTCGCACCAACGCCGCTCCCTCCGCAATCTGATCCCTGTTCCACAGCGAGCGATCTTGATCCTCCAAAAGAATCAGGTCTCCCGTCGACGAGGTGCGAGCGGCGCGCCGCGAATCTTGCAGCAACATCAATCCCAAGAGCCCCACCGCCTCAGGTTCCGGGAGCAACCGGATCAGCAGCCGCCCCAGCCGGATGGCCTCACCCGACAGATCGTGCCGTATGAGCGACTCCCCCGACGATGCGGAATATCCTTCATTGAACACGAGGTAGACCACACGCAGCACGGCATCCAGCCGGTCCGGCAAATCCGTTTCAGAGGGCACCTCATAAGGAATGCGCGCGTCTCGGATCTTCGCCTTGGCGCGCACGATCCGTTGCGCGATCGTGGGAGGTTTGGTGAGGAAGGCACGCGCGATCTCATCGGTCGTGAGGCCGCAGACCTCACGTAGCGTCATCGCGACCTGGGTCTCCGGTGCCAGGGCCGGATGGCAGCAGGTAAAGACCAGCCTCAGCCGGTCATCCTCGACGGTCTCGCCACTCTGTTCCTCCGGCTCGCTCGTGGTGGATTCCAGTTGCTGGGCGAGTTCCGTCAGCGAAGCATTGAACCGCGCACGCCGCCGCATGCCGTCGATGGCCTTGAATCGGCCCGTCGAAACGAGCCAGGCCCGCGGATTAGCCGGCACGCCATCACGCGCCCATTGTTCAACCGCCACGGCGAAGGCGTCGTGCAGGGCTTCTTCTGCGGCATCGAAATCGCCCAGCAGGCGGATCAAGGTCGCAAGGACCTGGCGAGAGTCGGAGCGGTAGAGATTGTCTACCAACTCACGCACCTGTTTGGTCGGATCGTCGCTCACGAGCGCTGAGCCTCCCTATATCCATCGGCCTTTACCTCCTGCATCGTCCGACCAAACACATCGCGCAGTAGGGAATCAGATCGAAGATGACACACAAACCGTAGGCTACTGCTGGGGGTCTACAGAGTCAACGAGCGGGATCCGCCATTGTGTTCGCCGAACCTGGGCTCGGTACATCCTCACTGGGCGGGGGTGTAGAGTGATAATGAGGAGTTCCACCCAGTATGGGAGGTGCAGGATGAAACCGCAATTTCACATTCCACTCTTGAGTGGGCTGGTGGTGATCGCGGGCTGTGCATTGTTCGTTCCGCAAGAAACCCTGTACTTGCGCTCGGCGCAGGGTCACGCATCACAAGCAGACGTGAAACAGAGGTTGGGGGCTCCGCTGGTCACTACGTCGGGGCAGGCCGGTGAATCTGTCTGGGTATATCAGGTGCGGGAGGAAGAACCGGCCAGTCGGTGGACTTCGACCGGGTTGTGGTGCGACGAATACGTGCTCACGTTCGACCCCCAGGCTGTGTTGCGAGAGTGGACCCATCGGTCCTACTTTCACGGAGGGGAGCGGATGCCGACCTATTGTGTGCCGAATGGCTACCAGTCGAAATCATGAGGCCGGAACCAATGTCACGTGCAGGTCCCGTTCGCGTGGGCCATCCAGTTCGACCAACATCACGGATTGCCAGGTACCGAGGACCAGTTTTGCCGCCTGACAGCGGGACGGTGAGGGACGGGCCCAGGATCGACGAGGCCATATGGGACCAGGCGTGGGAGGGGTCATGGGCGTGCCGGAAGTGAATGCGCGGGATCATCTGCTCCACGACCTGAAGGAGGTCCTGCTCGGTCCCCTCCCCGATCTCGCCTGTCGTTAATGCGGTTGTCGTAGGGTGACGAAGAGCGAACAGAGCCCCTCCTGCATCTTCGCCGGCCGTATCACCATCTCGACCCGATCGGTCAGATCCACAACATGTTTCAGGTTATTGGTGCTGATGCGCAGGACTTCCGCCATGAGCACCCCTGCTTTCTCCAAATAGAGGACGAGTTGAAATGGTCCCAGCGAGCTTTAGCTTCGCTCAATTGGATAAATGAGCCGCCGCGCGCAAGTCCGTTCCGCAATGTTGGACTGCAAGACTTCGTATCTTGGCATGGAGTAGTGTTGTATTTGAGCACGCTCGGGTTACGGGCAAGGGAGGCGGGGCAAGACTTTAGGCGTGGGAGCCTGCGGGTCAGATAAGCAGCCTTGCTCTCTTTGTTTCAGATCGGACGGTATCTTAGGCCCCCAGCATGGGTGAGCTTGCATCACGAGGCTGATCGGCACAAAGGTCATCCCAGAGCGCATCACACAGGAGGTCACATGGCTGAGATCGTGGGCATTGACGTCTCGAAACGCACGTTTGATTGCGCGCGGTTGTTGAACGCGAAGTTCAAGAACAAGGTGTTTAAGAACACCGCGCAGGGCTATGGTGAGTTGGACGAATGGCTGAAGCACCAGGGCGTCGAGCGGGCGCAGGTCTGCATGGAAGCCACCGGCATCTACTAGGAAGCCCTGGCGCTGCACCTGCACGAGATTGGGCATGGGGTGAGCGTGGTCAACCCGGCGAGAATCAAGGGCTTTGCGCAAAGTGTGCTCGCGCGCACCAAGCCCGATCGCGGCGACGCGCGGCTGATTGCGCGGTTCTGTGCCGCGCATCACCCCACCGCCTGGCAACCGCCGGTGCCGCAGCTGCGCGAGTTACAGGCGTTGGTGGCCAGAGGCGAGGCGCTGAATCATATGCTGACGCAAGAGACCAATCGCTTGGCGCTCGCCCCGACGTTGACGCGTGGCTCGATCGAGAAGGTCATCGCGGTGTTGGCAGAGGAGCTGGCGGCGCTCAAACGCCAGATTCGCCATCATATCGACCACCATCCGGACCTGCGCGCCCAGCCCACGCTCCTCCAAAGCATTCCCGGCATTGGCGAGGCCACCATTGCGCAGACCCTGGCGTGTGTAGGGGGAGCCGAGAGCTTCAAGAACGCGCGGAAGCTGGCGGCCTTCCTGGGGCTGACGCCGAGACAGCACCTTTCGGGCAGTTCCGTGCGTGGCCGCGCGCGGCTTTCAAAGGCCGGCAACGCGAGGTTGCGCAAAGCCTTGTTCATGCCGGCGATGGTGGCCATTCGTTTTAACCCCGTCATCAACGTGTTCGCCGCGCGTTTGCGTGCCGCCGGCAAATCCAAAATGCTCATCATCGGTGCCGTCATGAGAAAATTGGTGCACCTCGTCTTTGGGGTACTCAAGTCAGGGCAGCCGTTTACCGCGAACTTCGGAGTTCAACAGATTTGACAAACCAAGACGGTATCTGACCCTCTATCTTGAAATCGTTTTCACTCGCGGGTGGCGTCGACCTGGGCGCCCATTCGCCCGCAACAGAAGGGTCCCACTGGGGGATGGATGGAGCGAGGACGAACGGGCTGGGTCGGCGACAGGACCCGCATCATGATGCTCCATCCAAGCTTTGCTCGCTTCTCCAAAAGTGTGGTCCGATTGGTCTCCCACTGCGGGCAACATTCTCACCCGCCCGACCCTGGTCGAATCTTTCTCACCCACCCTCCCTCCGATTGCTCCGCAATCAATTACCCGAGACGCGCCCTTTCTCGGACGAGCGCGGTACCCCTCTCCCTCACTCCTCCTTTTCCTCCACCCCCCAAGTCGTCACCAGCACCTCCCTGCCCTTCGCGGAGCGGAGATGTTCCGCGACCCGCAAGCCGATCAATGCCCTTCCCATTTTGCCAGGGGGATACTGATCGAGAAACTCGGTCGAGACGACCGCATCACGCAGACCCCCGACGTCGTCGGTCTCGATCCGAAACACCTGCGCCAATCTGCCGGCATCGTACGAAACACGAATCGAGGTGCCCGGAAACTGTTCCTGAAGATACGTGCGCACGGCCGCCAGCTTTTCCAGTTCATCTTCTGTGTTCGCATCTGGTCCCCAGGCCATGGCATGCCCTCCTCTCTATCCTGACAATTGCAATGTTCACTGCGCGCAGCTCCATGAAGCGCGGTGGGGCAAACGGAGCTTTGAGGGTCAGCAACTGTCTTGAACATCAAACCGGCTGACTCGCCGCCACCCGCCACGGCGTTCCGCTCTTCAGCATCGCATTGAGAATGGTCAGCAGCTTCCGCGTGCAGGCCGTCAACGCCAACTTCTTCGCCTTCCCCGGCTGACACAAGCGCTGGTAGAAGGTCCGCATCACCGGGTTCTTCCGCGTGGCCACCAGGGCCGCCATGTAGAGCGCGGCCCGCATGTGGGCGCGTCCACCCCACATGGCTCGCCGGCCTTTGAGCGTGCCGCTGTCGCGCGGGAACGGCGCGGCCCCTGCTAGCGCGGCCACTTCTTTGTGCGTCAACGTGCCAAGTTCTGGCAGGTTGACGCAAAGAGCGTCGTGATGAGGACCGGTCCCACCCCTGGCACAGTCCGCAGCACTTCTTCCGTCGCGGGCCCATTGCTCCACCGCCACGGCGAAAGCATCGTGCAGGGCTTCTTCTGCGGCATCAAAGTCGTCCAGCAGGCGAATCAAGGTCGCGAGGACCTGGCGCGAGTCGGAGCGATAGAGGTTGTCTAGCAACTCGCGAAGTTGTTGAGTCGAATCCTCCGGCATCGGGTCGAATCTCTCGATTGGGGTCGGCAGTGCAACGTACGAGAGCACAGCACGTCCACAACATCCATCTGGACATTACGGCAATCAGGCGGCGTAGCCGCCGTCGACAGCCAAACTCGCCCCTGTGATGAAACTCGCGCCAGGGCTCGCCAGATATGCCACGAAGTCGGCGATCTCGTCCACCTGAGCATAACGCTGCAGCGCGATATGTTGTCGTGCCTCATCGGCAAACGCCCCCGACGCCGGATTCATATCCGTTTCGGTGGGACCAGGCTGGATATTGGTGATCGTGATGCCTCGCGGACCCAGATCGCGTGCCAGCGCCTTTGTCAGCCCGGCGACGGCGGCTTTAGTCAACACATACAGCGAGCCGCCGCTGAACGGCACAGACGTGCTGTTGATGCTGCCGATGTTGATGATGCGGCTGCCTGTGCCCATATGCCGCACCGCTTCCTGTGTCGCGACGAACAATCCCCTGACGTTGATCGCCATCATGCGATCGAATTCGTCGAGCGAGAGATCATCAATGGGCTTGAGAATGGCAATGCCGGCATTGTTGACCAGAATGTCCAGGCGACCGAAGGTCTGAACCGTCTTGGCCACGGCGGCCTTCACGGCAGGCGCATCCCCGGCATCCGCGCGGATCGCCAGTGCCTTGCCGCCCCCCGTTTCAATCGTGCGGACAACTTCATGCGCCTGATCGGGCGACGCGCTGTAGGTCAACGCCACTGCAGCGCCCTCGCTCGCCAGCCGCTTGGCAATCGCCGCGCCGAGGCTGCGCGATCCGCCGGTCACCAAGGCCACCTTGCCTGCAAGTGTCCGTGCCATGATCTTCCCCTTTCGTCGCGGACCATTGATCAACCGGTGCCGCGAGCGATAGATGCACCGGTACTACGAAGGGTACGTCAGTATTCGAAGATGACGTTGAACAGTGCCGGCGTCATCTCCACACCCATCTGTTGGAGCGTGGCCTTCATCGGCCCGACACTTTTATCATAGGCTTTCCAATAGACCTCTTCGTTGTCCCACAAGGCGACGTTAATAAAATTGTACCGGCTCTCCGACTTGAGGCTTTTATGAAACTTTCCACTGATGAAGCCAGGTTGCTTGGTGATATCAGCCTTCACCTTCTCCCACCACTTCACAAACTCATCTTCCTTATCCTTTGGTACGGTAAAGACATTGATCAACGTCACGGCCATTACTCACCTCCAGACGTCAAGGGTCCAATCCGATTAACATTTCCACCGCGATAATTGGTGAGGGTCAATGAAGCGGCGGAAAGACTTCCTTGAAGAACCCCAGCATCGCCACCCAGGATTTGTTATCGGCCTCAGCGTTGTACTCCAGCGCATCCAACCCCGCCTTGCCCGCGTTCGGATTCGTGAATCCATGTTTGGCATCCAGAAAGGTGACCACCTGAAACTTTGCATCGGCCGCCTTCATTTCTTGCGTGAACGCCTCGACCTGTTCCGCCGGAACAAATGGATCGGCCGCGCCGGTGAGCACGAGGATTTTCGCCTTCACTTTACCCCGTTCCGCCGGAGTCTTCGTGCCGAGCGCGCCGTGGAAACTCACGACGGCAGCCAGATCGGCACCCGAACGCGCCGCATCCAGGACCACGGAACCGCCGAAACAGTAGCCAATAGCGGCTAGTTGGTCCAAATCAACATGCGGATCTTGCGTCAGTTGTTCCAGGGCCGCGCGAAATCTCGCCGTGATCACGGCCGGGTCCTTCTTGGCCTCGCTCATGAAGGCCTGGGCTTCCTTCGGATGCGTCGTGACTTTGCCCTTCCCGAACATGTCCAGCGCAAAGCCGACATAACCGGCGGCCGCGAGCCGCTTCGCTTGATCCCGTGCGTGTTCGTTATGCCCCCACCACTCATGGACGACCAGCACGCCGGGACGGGTGCCCTTCACGGCATCGTCCCAAGCCACGAGCCCCTGCAGGACCGTATCACCCTGTTTGTATTCAATCTCCCTGGTGCGAACTTCCGCGCTCGCCGCCGATGCGAACCAGCCCCACACCGACAGCACCATCACCATGCGCAGTATCATCTGCATATGCGTTCCTCCCATCAGGCCGTAATCGAGTCGCTGAAATTCTCCGTCCCGTCGGCCGTTTCAGCCTATTGAATCCGAGCCCGTCATTGTAGTCCTGCAAACGAGAGCGCTCAATCGAAAGCCCTGGACGCCGCCTATGCCAAACTACATCATGTCGCTCGCCTACTTCACGGTGGTTCAATTCGAGGGGCTGACTGTGGGACCAATACAGGCAACAGCGGGATACACACCCATGACCCGTATCACGGCCGGTGCGGCTCCGGAGCATCCCCTGGGGATGACGCTGAGGTCAGGATGGAACCAACGTCACGTGCACCTCCCGCTCGCGCGGACCGTCCAGCTCGACCAACATCACCGATTGCCAGGTACCAAGTACCAGTTTTCCGGCTGACACCGGGATGGTGAGAGAAGGTCCCAGGATCGATGAGGCCATGTGGGACCAGGCATGAGAAGGATCGTGCGCGTGACGAAACTGGATGCGGGGAATCATCCGCTCCACGATCTGTAGGAAATCCTCCTCAGTCCCCTCCCCGATCTCCCCGGTCGTGACGGCGGCGGTCGTGTGGGTGACGAAGACGGAGCACAGCCCCTCCTTCATCTTCGCCTCCCGAATCACCGCCTGGACCAGATCGGTCAGATCCACGACCTGCTTCAGATGTGTGGTACTGATATGCAACACTTCAGCCATGAAACCTCATATCGACCGATTTACGTGCCTTTGCGTGCCGCGTCCACGCTCCAGATGCCGGATCCATGGGCAGAGATATACAGAAACACGAAGCAATAGAGGGCCGCGAGTTCGCCCACGTTCTGGATCGGCAGCAGCGCCTGCGTGCCATGGACCATCCAATAGGCAAAGGCCATCAGCCCACTGCAGAGAAATGCCGCCCATCCGGTGAAGAGCCCGATCATCACCAAGAACCCACCGAACAGCTCGATCGGTCCGGCAATGGCAATCACAAATGATGGGAGCTGCATGGGAGGCGGCATCGGCACATTGAATAACTTTTGCGCTCCGTGCCAGAGAAGCAGGAACCCGGTCACCATTCGCATCAGGGCGTAGCTCTGCGGCGCAGAGGCCTGCATGAAAGTCGTCATCGTTTCTCCTCCGGTGTGCGGTGAACTGCTCAATGGCGTGGTGAGGTAACATGACGGTAGCACCGACACGTAATCCGTCTACGATGTAATACCCTCGCGGCCGCGCCGCCACCTGCAAGGCTTGCAGAGCACATCAGCAGTCCGCAACAAGTGTCGCGCGACCTACTTATAGGACAGGAGCACCTGCTCGAGCGAGCCTGGCACAGACTGCAGCTCGGTGCGGGTGAAGCCCGCGTTGCGGAACATCTGTTCCAGTTCCTTGAACGTGTACGCATCCCCTTCCGGCGTCGTGGCAAGCATGATCAAGCTGAATTCGGCCACCATGGGCGGGGTGAGGCGGTCATCGTTGGGCACGAACTCAAGGGTGATGACCCGGCCACCGGCGGTCAGACTTCGGTGAACCTTACGGAGCAAGGTCTCGCAGGTGGCGACGGAAAAGTGATGGAGGAAATTGGTGAGCAGCACCAAGTCGTATCCCGTCCCGAAGTCCTGCTGAAACGCATCACCGGCGATGGTTCGGTAACGCTGCTGAACGCCGGCCTGGCGCGCCAGTCTCTGCGCGACGGCCAGGACGTTCGGCCAATCGAGCGCCACGATCTCGGCGGATGGGCAACGTTTGGCGATTTCAATGCCGAACAACCCATGCCCCGCCGCAATATCCAAGACTTTTTTCACGCCTGGCTGGATCTGGCTCACGAGCTCGGCAATCTCTGCCGCCGGCTTGGCCATCATGGGAATCATGGATGTGGCAAAGTCGACCCAAAGCGGATGTTCGGGCGCGACGGTGCCGGCCTCTCCGGCCACAGTGCCACCCTTGCGGACCGCCTCAGTCATATTCTGGAAGGCATCGATAAACTTCGGGGCGTGGAGGAAGCCGAGGGCCGATCCCATATAGGCGGGAGACCGCCGATCGAGGAACACTTCAGAATCCGGCGTGAGCTTATACCGGCTCTCCTCCTTGGTGACAAAACCTTGAATGGTCAGGTAATCCGCTAAAATCCGCACACCCCGTTCTGCCGCGTCACAACGTTTCGCGAGGGCGGACACAGTATCGTTCCCTTCCCCGATGGCCGTGAACAGGTCCAGGTCAATGGCTGCCTTCAAAGCTTGCGTCCGTTGATAGGCATTGGCGGTCTGAAAAAAGAGTTGAGGCGTCGGTCCTCCAGGCTGATCCATGGTCGGCATAGGCGGGTTCTCCTCCTTGCGGGCTGAGGTACAGAGACCATAACAAGCTACTGATCGTAAGGAATGGTGTCAACTCCCGGCTTGGATAGATGGGACCGATCGAGAACTCATGCAGGACTATCTGGTGGGATGGCTCACCCATTGCCTGAGCGACAAGAACGCCCTCCCCATGCAAGACCCGCGAGGCCTATCTGCGCAACACTTGCGGAAGGGCAACCAAGGCCAGCCGCCAGACAGCACGCGCCAAGCCAGGCGAAGCGAGGAATTTCTACGGCTACGGAAGTTACCCGCTTCCACCCTTCTGGGATCACGAACTGGCCGGGCCTCCCTCGCCTGGTTCCCGGTAACAAATTTCCAGGCGATTCCCGCTGGGATCTTCGAAGAAGACGGCATAGTAGCGCGGCTCCTCGTACAGCGGTCCTTCAACATTCCGTGCGCCGGCCTTGATCGCAATCGCAGCCAGCCGATCGACCTCGGCATTGCTGTCGGCCCAAAAGGCGATTCGACATTCGTTGGCCACGTGTCGCGGCGATTCCGTCAGGCCGAAAAACTCCGGCGCCCCATCGATCTCAACCGCTTCATACTGTACCCAGCCCTCAATCTTCGCGTCATGCGTAAACCCGAGCACAGGCAGGAGCACGTCATAAAACGGCCGCGCCTCGTCCAGGCTACGTACTCGCAAATCGATGTGATCGAAATATCGCCGCATAGTGCAACCTCATCACCGGCACCTCTAGCTTAGGATGTCCGCGAATCTGAGACAAGAGCGGCAGGTGAACGAAGGCACCTTCTGGGCTGACAGGTATTGGTAGCATCGCAAGCGGTGAGAAGCGCGAAAAGCCGAGGCAGGCTGGGTCTGCGACGGGATTACTTCGGCTGGTAGCTGGCCGAGGGCCAGGTTTGCTGGATCTCTGCGGCCTGCTGGTCGGCCGTAAAGCGCTCCCAGAGAATGCCGTTCACATCACGCTCGGCAGAGAAGCCCGAAGCAGACGGATCTTCCCATCCAAGATGCCGGACTGTGCCGGCTTCCGCAGCAACCACTTTCCTAATCGACAGGTTGAGGGCCTCCGTTCGCCACAACGCATACTCGCCAGGGATCAACAGGTCCGGTCCGCAGCCGAGGCGTTGCCGGTAGTCCTGTATTGACGCCTCCACGTCTGGGACGCCCAAGGCGATATGGAATTTCTTCATGAGGTCTTCTCGAACGCACAAGGAGACTAGGCAAATGGTGTATAGTGGACCCCAATTTCCGGACAGTAGTTTAAGGTGGTAGCCTGCTGTAAAAGAGGAGCAGGTAATGAGTGCACGTACGCGCAAGCATTTCAGTGGGCCGTTCAAGGCCAAGGTGGCCCTGGAGGCGATCCGAGCGGTCAAGACGGTGAACGAGATTGCCCAGGAATACGGGGTCCATCCGACCCAGGTGGGGCAGTGGAAGCAGGAACTGCCCGAACAGGCGGCAGACCTCTTTGACGCCAAGCGCGGGCCGAAACCTGCGGACCCGTCGGCGAGTCCGGAGCGGCTCTATTCCGAGATCGGGCGGCTCAAGATGGAACTGGACTGGCTCAAAAAAAAGTCGGGGCTATGCCTGTAGCCGCGCGGACAGGCTGGGTGAGCCCTCATGAACCACTGACACTGACCCGGCAATGTGCACTGACCGGTGTGACGCGTTCCACGATCTCTGCGCGACACCCAGCCGCAAAACCGGACGAGCAGGAATTGACACTGCGGGGACTGATTGACGCGGAATACACCCGGCATCCGTTTTACGGCAGCCGCAAGATCCGGCAGTACCTGCGCGGGGGGGGGTACCAGATCAACCGCAAGCGGGGGCAACGACTCATGGGCATACTGGGTCTTGCGGGCATGGCGCCGGGGCCGAACACGAGTCGTCCCCATCCGCAGCACAGCGTGTATCCGTATTTGCTCAGCGGCGTGGTGGTGACACGGCCCAATCAGGTGTGGAGCACCGACATCACCTCCCTCCGCCTGGCGCGTGGCTTTGTGTACCTGGTGGCAGTGATCGACTGGTACTCGCGCAAAGTGCTGTCCTGGCGATTATCGAATACACTGGAGAGCGGGTTCTGTGTGGAGGGTCTGGAGCAGGCACTGCAGATCTACGGCACCCCCGAGATCTGCAACACCGATCAGGGCTGCCAGTTCACCTCAGAGGCGTTCACCGGTGTGCTCACGGCACACGGCATCGCCATCAGCATGGACGGGCGCGGGCGGGCCTTGGACAACATCTTTGTGGAGCGGCTCTGGCGGAGCGTCAAGTATGAAGACGTCTATCTGAGAGGGTACACCCCGCTGTCTGAATTACAGCGGGGAGTGACGGACTACTGTGTGTTTTACAACATGGAGCGACGACACCAGTCGTTGAATTACGTGACGCCGGACGCGGTCTACCGGACCGCGAGTGGAGGCGGAGCCAGGATTGTGGATCTCGGTGAGACCGTAACCCCTCCCCCAGAAAAACAAGAAACAGAACATCGGGGCAGCGCCGTTCCGCTGCATGTCAACGGTTACCCGCTTAAACTCAATGCATTGGTGTCTTGACGGAAGGGTCCACTGTACATTGCGGGTCAACTCCGGAAACGTCATCCACCTTCCCCTGCAGTTCTGATTCCATATCTGGGTGCCAACACACTCGAGGTATGTTAGCCAGAATATGGTAGCTCCCTCGCCACACATAGGGATGTTCGAACCCCGGGCGGATACGTATGTGACGCTGGGTGTCCAGCAGAGCAGTGTAGAAGTTACGACCTGCTTTCGCTTTTTCTTGTTCAGACCAGGTAGCCGAATCCTCTTTCATTGCATAGAAGAGGTGCCTCCAACTATCTATTAATCGACCATCATATTGCTCCATCTCGTCTTGCCAGACGAGTTCTTCTCGAACCCAGCGCGACCGCTGTTCGTATGCGCGGAAGAAATCGCTTATTGCGTCCTGAATCCGCTCCTTATCGACACACATCTTCTTTAGCTGTTCCCGGAACAACGAACTATCTTTTGGCAGCTCATCTTCTGTGATGGGAGCCTTGTTGGTGAAGTCGGCTGGAAGCGACTCGCGGTGGAATTGGTTGCGTAAATCATCAAGCGCTGCCGCTAGTTCGCGTCTGCTAATGCCAGCTTGGCCGTCGCCACAGCACCAGTGTCCTATGACCTTGCTGAACCACCACCCCTCGAGCCTCTCACGAAAGGGCTTTAGCCCGGATAATTCACGACTCGTGACACAAAAAAGCCATCGAGGCTCCGGCCTGTGCTATAGGAGCGGTGTTCAGGCGCTTCTACACACCGTAGCGAGGAGACCCGATGGCGACAGACT
>JAHFEW010000153.1:4703-6058 GCA_023248215.1 Nitrospira sp. | reverse complement strand
ATCGCGATTACGCCGGCGATTCGCGCCCGGCTCCACGAAAAGTTCAATCGTGGGGCGGAGAACCAGTCATTCTTGGTCGAGGCGATCAGCGGTATTCAGACGGTGAAGGCCATGGCGGTGGAGCCGCCGCTCTTGCGCAAGTGGGAGGAACAACTGGCCGGTTATGTACGGGCGAGTTTCCGCGCGACAAGTTTGATGACCGTGGCGGGTCAGATGGCCGGCTGTCTGCAAAAGATTACGACGGTCGCTGTCCTCTGGGTGGGCGCCTATCGCGTGATTGAAGGTGATCTAACCATTGGCCAATTGATCGCCTTCAACATGTTGTCGGCGCAGGTGACGGGACCGCTGCTGCGCCTGGTGAATCTCTGGCAGGAGTTTCAGCAAGTGGGCATCTCCGTGCAGCGGCTGGGGGATGTGCTCAACACGCAGCCGGAGCCTTCGTATAATCCGAATCGCATGACGCTTCCCCAAGTGGCCGGGCACGTCGTGTTCGAGGATGTGACCTTTCGGTATCGCCCGGACGGCTCGGAAGTCCTCCGCAAGGTGTCGTTCTCAGTCGCGCCGGGCAAGGTGATCGGCATTGTCGGACGATCGGGATCAGGCAAGAGCACGATCGCCAAGTTGATTCAACGTCTCTATGTGCCTGAACGGGGGCGCATTCTGGTCGACGGAGTCGACCTAGCGCAGGTCGATCCTGCCTGGCTTCGTCGGCAAGTTGGGGTGGTCCTGCAGGAAAACTTTCTGTTTAACCAGTCCGTGCGCGACAACATCGCGTTGACTGATCCTGGCTTGGCCATGGAGCAGGTGATTCAAGCGGCCAGGCTGGCCGGCGCGCATGAGTTCATTCTCGAGTTGCCGGAGGGGTACGACACGCTGGTCGGAGAACATGGTTGTTCGCTGTCCGGTGGCCAACGCCAGCGGATTGCGATCGCCAGGGCCTTGGTCGCGAACCCGCGCATTCTGATCTTCGATGAAGCCACGAGCGCGTTGGACTACGAGTCCGAAGCCATTATTCAGCAGAACATGGCACAGATTTCCAAAGGGCGTACGGTCTTTATCATCGCGCACCGATTGAGCACCGTGCGGCCAGCTCATCGGATTTATGTTGTGGAAAAGGGCGAAATTGTCGAGGAAGGCTCACATGACGAGTTGCTGCGTGTGAAGGGGTTCTATGCGCGGCTCCATCAACATCAGGACGGATGTAGCACGATACAGGTGTGAGGGGTGAAGGGTAAGGGGTTAGGGGGCGGGGACCAGAGGACGACGGATGGCATTCGGCGCATTCTCACGTCATTGGACAGTTTGGAAAGCCGCTTGGCAGGCCGAAAAGGGGGCAAGAATCGTTGGCGCAGGGT
>JAHFEW010000153.1:0-4603 GCA_023248215.1 Nitrospira sp. | reverse complement strand
AGGGGTTAGGGGGCGGGGACCAGAGGACGACGGATGGCATTCGGCGCATTCTCACGTCATTGGACAGTTTGGAAAGCCGCTTGGCAGGCCGAAAAGGGGGCAAGAATCGTTGGCGCAGGGTTCCTGACCCCCTCAACCAGTCGGGCGACAGAGTTTCTTCCGGCAGTCTTGGAAATCCAGCAGGCGCCGCCCTCGCCCATCGGCCGCGCCATCCTCTGGACGATCCTGGCGGTGGTTACGACCGGTGTGCTCTGGGCGACCCTCGGCTGGATCGACATTGTGGCGACCGCTCAGGGCAAGATCATCCCCAGCGGCTATTCCAAGATCATCCAGCCCTATGAAACGGGCGTGATCGCGTCGATCCATGTGCAGGATGGACAGATGGTCAAAAAAGGCGAGGTGCTGATTGAACTCGATCCCACTCAGAATCGAGCTGACCACGATCGCGCCTCGAATGAGTATCGCGCGGCCAAAGTTGAGGCAGTCAGGCTGCGCGCGCTGATCGCCGGCAAACACACCTTCGAGGCGCCTGCTGACGGAGATCCACAGTATGTGCTGCTGCAACAGCAACTGCTGCGAGATCAACTGGCCGAGTACCAGGCCCGGGTCGGCGCCACGCAACATCTCATCGATCAACGAAAAGCTGCGCTCGACCAGACGAAAGAAAACATTCGGCGATTGGAAGCCACCGTGCCGATGGAAGCCGAACGGGCCGATGCTTACAAGAAGCTGCTCGAGCATGACGCCGTGACGAAAATGGATTTTCTCCAAGCGGAAGGACAGCGCATCGATAAGACGCAAGAATTGGCCGGGCAGCAGAAGAAGCTCCAGCAGGATCAGGCGGCGCTCGCGGAGGCGAACAATAACTATCGAGCGATGGTGTCTGAGTTTCAGCAGACGAAACAGGCTGAGCTCTCCACCATCGATACGAAGGCCGCGTCGCTCGTGCAAGATGTGACCAAGGCCGGCCAAAAGGCGGATCTGCAGCGGTTGACCACGCCGATCGATGGCGTCGTGCAGCAATTGGCCGTGCATACCGTGGGCGGCGTCGTCACACCGGCGCAACAACTCCTCATCGTCGTGCCGCAGGACCATCCCGTCGAGGTGGAAGCGCAGGTGGAAAACAAAGACGTGGGGTTTGTGAAGGAAGGGCAGCCGGTCGAAATCAAAGTCGAGACGTTTCCATTTACGCTCTACGGGACGATCCCAGGCAAGGTGCTGACAGTTTCCGACGATGCGGCGCCGATCGAGAAGGTTGGGCTGGTCTATCCGACGAAGGTAAGCATGGACCGGTCGACGATCCAAGTGGAAGGAAAACAGGTGAACCTCTTGCCTGGCATGGCGGTCACGGTGGAGATCAAGACCGGGCAGCGCCGCGCCATCGAGTATCTCCTGAGTCCGTTGCTGAAGTCGGTCAAAGAAAGTCTCCGGGAACGGTAAGGAACGTCAATCGATGATGCGCGTCCGAATAGGATCAGGGTGTCTGCCGGCAGTCGGCATGGTATTGATCGCTGTTTTGCTAGCCGAGCCAAGCTGGGCAGGCAATGAGCCCGGCACTCAGAGCAAGCCGGCTCCGCTCCCGCCACTGACGCTGACGTTGCGTGGCGCACTGGCCGCCGCCGTCGACAACAATCCGGACGTGCTCCTCTACAAAGAGCGCATTGCGGCGGCACAGGGGCAAGTCCAGACCCAGCTCGGCGCGTTGCTCCCCAACCTGGCATCAAACGTCAGGCAGACCAGGCAAACGCAGTTCCTTGGCACCTTCGGCCTCTCACCGGTGCGCACCGATCCCTTCAGCATTTTCGATGCGCGCGTGAACGCCTCGCAAAATCTCGTGAGCGTGAGTTTGATTCAGCGGTGGCGGGCGTCGCGCGAAACCCTGCATGTCGTCGAATTTGAGTCGGACGCTCGGAAGTACGACACCATGGCCAGTGTGGCCCTGCTGTATATGGAAGGGCTCAAGGCGACGGGAATGGTGAAGATGCATGAGTCCAACCAGCAGGTCATGAGTGAACTGCTCGGGATGGTCAAACAACGGCAGCGCGGCGGCGTGGCGACCGGCCTGGATATCGTCAGGCTGGAAGCCCAGTTGGCCAGCGAGCGCCAACTCGCGGCGGCGTCTCGCTACGACGTCCAACATGCGAAACTCAGTCTGTTGAATCTTCTGAGCCTCCCCTATGAGACGCCGGTGGTGTTGGCCGATGAATTTCAGGCAGACGTTCACGAGTTGGCTGGGCTGCAAGCTGCCGTGGATGAAGCGTTAGCAAATCGGCCGGAAGTACAGGCACAGTTCACGCGCGTCAAGGCGTCTGAACTCACCTACTCCTCTATTACCGGAGAGCGGCTGCCATCGCTCGTTGCGCAAGGGGACTATGGCTTGATCGGGAATCGCTGGAACAATTCGCTCGACACCTACAACATGGCGCTGCTGCTCCAGATTCCCATCTTCGACGGAGCACAGCGTGAAGGTCGGATTGCCGAAGCCCGAAGCCAGTTGCGGCAGGAAGCGCTGCGGATGCGCTCGGTGCTCAATCAGGTGAAGATGGAAGTGCATGATGCCTTGGCGGCGCTGACTGCGGCGAAAGAGCAGGTCGGAATCGCACAAATGGGCATGCAAATGGCGGCGAAGGAATTGGATCTTGCGCGGGAACGCTACGCCGTCATCACCGCCGCCAGCCACTTTGAATTGACCAACGGACTCTCCGCTGTGGCCAGAGCCAGAGAAAACCTCGTCAACGCGCTGTTCCAACTCAATGCGGCGCGGGTGAATCTTGCCCGATCGACGGGAAGTCTGAACGCCTTGAATTAAACTGCCTACTTCACCAACCACACTCGATAGGTCTTAGCCGCTGCGGGCTTCGACACTTTGAGTATGGCGACCGCGCCGGGGTTCATGACGTCGTCGCCGGTGGCGGTGCGGCGGGCTGGATACCGCTCGGTGCGGATCAGGAAGCCCTGCTCGTCATAGAAGTCCACCATGATATCAGCTGATTCTCTCAGCCCGCCCTGGTAGTGCGTGCCGAGCCAATCCAAACGTTTCAACGCCTGGTACTGAATGGCGATCATCCCGCTGCCTTCTTCTCGCACCGTGAGAATCCGCAACACGCGGTTTTGATCGAGTCCTTCTGCTGGTGAGGGTCCGCTGGTCAACTGCGTGCGGATGACGCGCACGCTTTCTTCAATAGGGAGAAAGCCGCGGACGCGGCAGGAGACGGTTCGTCCACGTTCAGTTTGCTCGACAATCTGCTGATCCTGCACGTGACGTGCGGCGAGCGTATAGGCTAGATCCCGCAGTAGCGGGGAATCGATGACCGAGGCGGTCTGCTCGCGATAGATCGACGAATTCACGACGGCCAGGCGCCAAGCCTCGCGACAGGCCAGGGCCTTCGCGTCTGCCTTGTCCTCTGTCTCATGAGAGGCGTAGCGGTAGTCGCCGATGATCTCCATGCGTCCATTGGACACATCCGCGCTTTGCCCAAGCGCCGGCATGAACAGCAAGGCGGTGAGCCCGAGTACTGTTGAGGTGTTGTGGCGAGTACGCATGGGAACCTCCTCATGTCGTGCCGGGAGAGGGCTCTGGGTGGTGCGACGCAAAGACGTACTTGAATGCTATCACGTAGGTTGACCGACAACAACGGGAGGAGGACTAGGTCCTCAGGCCCGCAAGGATGGCTTGGATGGTCTGAGGCGCGCAGCCTTCGGCTCGATTGTTTACAAGCGCGAAGGCGGACTTGCCTTCGGCCACCGCCTGATGCACTAACGCGATGGTGTCTTGCCTCATGCGCGGCTGCGCTTGCACGATTCGGTCGTAGGGTTTGTACCGCTCGATGGCTTTTTCATGGGCGACTCCGAGCGGCGTGAGTAGCCTGAAGACGACGAAGGGTGCGGTAAACGTATTCTCCAGCAGACGGTGTTGATCTGACAGCGGTGGCATGGCCGTCCAGTGATTATAAACATGGGCGACGCCGTGGGCGCGCAGGATGTCCCGGTAACGCAGGCCCAGTATGGCGGGATTGCGAACCTCAGTCGCGTAGGGTGGGCCGGGAGGCAGCGTGCCGAGAAACTGATCGAGTGCGTTGAGAAACGCGGTTGGTTCTAGTCCCCATCGTTGAAACTCGAAGATGAGAGGCCCCAACTTTTCTCCGAGTCCGGCTTGCGCCGGCGCCAGCACGAGATCGCAAAAGGCACTGGCGTCGAGAAAACGCGGATTGGGCTTGCCGGCTCTCGCTCCATAGCGCGGCAAATTCGCATAGGCCGGAATGGTGATCTCTTCCCAGACCTTCGAGCAAAACCGAAAATCGCCCGGCACTTGCTCTGCGTAGTGTGCCAATTGCTTAGCGCTGGCTGGTCGATAGAAGGAATGATCGATACCGACAGTCGAGAAGAGCGGCGCACCGTCGAAGGCGTAGGTTGCATACTCCGCGAGCGTGTCTTGGTTGAATCGACTTTTTGGGTAGGATCGGTGATAGACCAGTCCTTGCCAGCCTTCGTAGGCCCAGGAGCTGGTTCCCAATCGAATGAGTGGAGTGAGAGTTGGCATGCCGAACCGTCAGAAAACAAGCGCAGAAACAAGGGGATAGCTTGACTTGCTGGTGGTCTTAAC
>JAHFEW010000082.1 GCA_023248215.1 Nitrospira sp. | reverse complement strand
GCGCAGGCGTCGTCTTCAAGAATGGGCAGCCGATGGAACGAACGGAGCCACGAGCAGCGAAGAACACGGGAAGGGTCGCCGCTTGATCACCCTAATCCACAACTCTTGACAATATCTCGCGCGATAAAGTTCCAGGGTCGAGCAAGCTTTGTATGGCGGAGAGGGTGGGATTCGAACCCACGGTCGAGTTACCCCGACTACGGTTTTCGAGACCGTCCGATTCGGCCACTCTCGCACCTCTCCGCACTAGGGCCGACAAAGAGGTGCAGCTTAACGTGGTCGATTGCAGGATTCAAATGAAATCATGTGTTTGGATGTGAATTTCTCGCTCCATTACGGGTATCTCCCGAGTGAGCAAAAGGTGATTCCGTTTTGTAATAGACACATTCCGCCGTAGACTCACCTCGTGCCGTGAGACCGGCGAGAGATCCTGGCTGATGCCCTACCGAACACCTTGTTTGCGGGATTAGGTTCACGACACATGGCCTCTACGCGCCTCTCGGTCCCACTGGGGTTGAGCATTTTGTGGTCAGACATCCACCTGTAACCATTCCCTCTGGCGACACACTTCTCGATGTGCTGAGATGGCGGGCTGAGCACCAGCCCGACCAGACGGCCTACGTCTTCTTGCGGGATGGGGTCACCCATGATGCCGTCCTGACGTACGAGGAGCTACACGCCAAGGCTCGCTCGATTGCCGCATACCTGCAATCTCGATTTACGCCCGGAGAGCGCCTGCTCCTGGTCTATCCGCCCGGTCTTGATTTCGTGCAAGCGTTCTGGGGGACGCTGTATGCCGGATTGGTCGCCGTACCGGTTCCACCGCCGGACGCCTTTCGTCTCAAGCACAGTACCGCGCGGCTGCAGCGCATCGCCGAGGATGCCTGTCCTGCCGGGGCGTTGAGTACGAGCCAGATCCGCACCATGCTTCGGCAGCAAAATGCCCATGCCACTTCGATCCCGTTAGAGCGTTGGATCAGTCTCGATGAGGTGGGTTCGGACTCTTCTTCTCGCTGGACGTTGATCCCTCCACTCCCCGCGACCCTGGCCTATCTGCAATATACTTCTGGCTCGACCTCCGCACCCAAAGGAGTCATGGTCAGCCACCGCAATATGACGGCGCAGAGTCGTTGTATTACCCACGCCGGTCGCTATGATGCGCACTCCGTCACGTTATCCTGGATGCCGCATTTCCACGACTACGGGCTGGTGAAGGGGATCATTCAGCCTGCCTGGATCGGTCGGCCGTCCTATGTCATGTCCCCGCTCACGTTTCTCAAACGTCCGTTGCGCTGGCTCGAAGCCATTCAGCGCTATCAGGTGACGCACAGCGGCGGTCCCAACTTCGCGTACCAGCACTGCGTGGAGACCATTACGCCGGAAGATCGCGCGCGGCTGGACCTCTCGGGTTGGGAGGTGGCGAGCTGTGGGGCCGAACCCATTGCTTCCGACACCATCGACCGATTCGCCGAGGCGTTCGCTCCAGCGGGATTCCGGCGCGAGGCGTTTTTCCCTGCCTATGGAATGGCGGAATTTACGTTGCTGATTTCGTTGAAGCGGCAGGGTGTGCCGCCGACGGTTCAGGCGCTTGATCCGGCGGCGTTGGAACAGGGAGTGGTCTCTGGCGCCAGGTCGGATGCCTCTCCGGTTCGACAGGTCGTCGGATGCGGAGTTCCGGTCGGGGATACGAAGGTGATCATCGCCCATCCGGAGACCTTGTCTCGTTGTGCGGCGCAACAGATCGGGGAAATTTGGCTGGCAGGGGCCAGCACCGCCCAGGGCTATTGGAACAATCCGGAAGAAACGGCACGCACATTCGGCGCGACGCTCCGCGATACCGGCGAGGGACCGTTTCTGCGGACGGGTGACCTCGGGTTTGTGAAGGACGGTGAGGTCTTTGTGACCGGGCGGTTGAAAGATCTCCTGATCGTTCGAGGCAGAAACCACTATCCCCAGGACATCGAACGTACAGTGGAGCAATGCCACGGGCTATTCAGGGCAGGCGGAGCCGCTGCGTTCTCCGTGCAGGAAGCCGGTGAGGAAGCCCTCGTCGTCGTCCAGGAGGTCGAACGCCAGGCAACGGCGCTGGACATCGACGAGCTGGCTGCCGCCATTCGCTCTGCGGTATCGGAGCAGCATGACCTCCACGTGTTCTCCATCATGTTCATCAAAGCAGGAACCCTTCCGAAGACCTCGAGCGGAAAGGTGCAACGACGGGCCTGTCGAGACCAATTCATGAAGGGCCAACTCTCGATCATCGGGGAGAGTCGGCTGCAACCGGCGCTGCACCTCGCCGCGACAACGGCAGTCAAGACAGAAGACCTTCGAGCGCTCTCATCCGATGCACGCCGGTGGCAGATCGAGCAGGATCTTCACGTGATGATTGCCGATCGCCTGGGGCGCAACCGAGATGCGATACCCTGCAATAGGCCGGTGCATCTCCTGGGGCTCGATTCGCTCATGGCGGCCGAGGTGCTGCATCGTCTGGAAGAAACATTCGGGGTCTCGCTCCCGTTACAGACCCTATTGGGAGGAGCCACGATTGGCGAGCTCGCTGCGACGATCGGAGACGAGATTCTCCATCCAGGAAATGAGCCGACGCCTGACGTTCATCCGGATTCGACCCAGGGGAATCTGGGCTTGCTCTCCGAAAACCAGGCAGCCCTGTGGTTCCTGAGCCAATTGGCTCCGGACAGTGCCGCCGCCAATGTGTCGGTATTGCTGCATTTGCCCCAGGGCATCAATGCAACCGCGTTGAAACAGGCGCTTGAACAACTCGGCGAACGGCATGCCACCCTTCGCACGACATTTGAGACCCAGCTGGACATTCCTGTCCAACGGGTCCACGACCGCCTGCCTCCCAGTTGGACGGTCATCGATGGCTCCAGATGGGACTGGGGGCGTCTGCGCCAAGAGGTTATGGAGACCGCGGCGCTCCCGTTCGATCTCATGCGTGGACCTGTGTGGCGGGCGTCTCTCTATCACCGTGAGCAGGACGCGTTTCTTCTGCTGGCCGCCCACCATATTGCCGTGGACGGCTGGTCGATGATCCAGCTGGTGGATGATCTCAAACGACACTACGCGTTAGCCCAGGCGGAGTCCGCGCGCATTCCAGATGGAAGCGGCAATGCACCGGTTCCCTACAGTGATTTCGTCGGTTGGCATCGGAGTCTGCTGAAGAGCGAAGAGGGCCAGCGTCTGTCGCACTATTGGAGGGAGCGGCTGGCCGGCGAATTGCCGAACTACGACATGTTGTATGACCGGCCTCAGACGACTGTTGAGCCAAGCCGGTATGCCTGGCACGCGTTCCACATCGATGCGGCATTGACGGAACGGCTCAAGACCTTTGCCCAGGAGGAAGGCACGACGCTGTATGCCGTCTGTCTGGCTGCGCTTCAAATCTTGCTGTACCGCTGCACGAATCAGGAAGACACGACCATTGTGACGCCGGTGTTCGGTCGTAGCCGATCCCGTTTTGCGCAGACTGTCGGTGACTTCGTGAATATGTTGGTACTGCGGGACCGCGTTCAGGCTGAGTGTACCGGCCACGAGCTCTTGGCTCAGACGAAGCGTACCCTGTTGGAAGCGCTCGATCACCAGGACTATCCCTACGCGCGGCTCGTGTCGGACTTACGACCGGCCCGCGATCTTCAACGCGCGCCGCTGGCCCAGATTCTCTTCGTTCTGCAGAAATTCAAGTTGTTGGCCGAACTCGATGCGCATATGGGCGCATCAACGGTATCCTCGCCTGGAGACAGGTTGCCTGGATGGGAGGCCTACGTTATTCCTCAGCAGAGCGGGCAGTTTGATCTTTGTGTCGAACTGGCGGAATCGGAATTGGGATTGAGTGGCTACTTCGAATATAAGGAACAACTGCTTGCCCCGGACAGGGTGGCGCGGCTGCAGGAACATTTTGTGCGCGTGCTGGATGGCCTCGTGACCGACCCCGCTGCGCGCATCGGCAAGTTGTCCCTCATGTCTGATGCCGAGCGGCGGGAGACGGTGCTTGCATGGGGTCAAGCTCCCGAGCCTGCGGAGGCACCGTCCTGCCTCCATCGGCTGATCGAAGCGCAGGCCCAGCGGACACCCGAGGCGATTGCGGTGCAACAAGACGGTCAGGCGCTCACCTATCGGGACTTGGATGAGCGGGCGAATCGCCTGGCCCATTACCTTCGCCGGCGGGGAGTCGCTCCTGGTGTGGTCGTCGGGTTATGTCTGGAACGGTCGCTCAACTTGATCGTCGGCATGCTTGGCATTCTAAAATCGGGCGGGGCCTACCTGCCGTTGGATGCCGACTATCCGACCGACCGGCTGGAATATATGCTGAGAGACAGTCAGGTCCGGGTGCTGGTCACCCAGCAAGACCAACTCGCCCGGTTACCCGCCACGAATCCCCATACCATCTGTCTCGATTCAGAATGGGACCAGATTGCGCGTTGTCCGCACAGCGCGATCGAGGGCACAGACGCACTAAACAATCTGGCCTATGTGATCTACACGTCCGGTTCCACCGGTCATCCCAAGGGGGTGATGATCGAACATCGGTCGATGGCCAGCTATGTGCGTGCCATCAGCAACATTGTCGGGTTGACGGCACGCGATCGGGTGCTGCAATTCGCGTCGTTGAGTTTCGATACGGCCGCCGAAGAAATCTTTCCTTGCCTGGCGACGGGCGGAACGCTGGTGCTACGCACCTCCAGCATGGTCGATTCCCTGTCCGGCTTCCTCGACCGCTGTCGTGAATGGCGGGTGACCGTCTTGGATTTGCCGACAGCCTATTGGCATGAAGTCGTCACCCGAATGGAATTGGAGCGGATCGTCTTTCCAGAATCCGTAAAGACAGTGATCATCGGCGGGGAGCGTGTCCTCCCGCAGATCGTGCAGCGTTGGGCAAAGCTGGTCGGCAGCACCGTTCGCTTATTGAATACCTATGGGCCGACAGAAACGACAGTCGCCGTTACCTGCTCCGACCTCACCGGCCTTGGCGGCGGCGACGATCTGCAAGGCGACCTCCCGATCGGACGCGTGATTCGTGGGGCGTCGGTCTATGTACTGGACCAACATCGGCAGCTGGTTCCGATGGGCGTGGCGGGGGAACTCTATGTCGGCGGCGTAGGGGTGGCCCGGGGATATCGGGGGCGGCCTGACTTAACCGAGGCGAAATTTATTCCCGACCCGTTTTCAAACCGGGATGGAGCGCGTCTATACCGGACCGGCGATCTTGTGCGCTGGCGGCCAGATGGGCAGCTGGACTATCGAGGCCGTGTCGATCGCCAAGTAAAGATTCGCGGGTATCGCATCGAGTTGGAAGAAATTGAGGCGGTCTTGAACCGGCACCCGGATCTGGAACGTGCCGTGGTCGAAGTAAGGGAGGATCAGCCGGGAGATAAGCGGATCGTGGCGTTCATGGTGCCCCGTCCCCACAACCGGCTGGGGCTCGTGCAGTTGCGAGAACAACTTCGGAGCCAACTGCCTGCACATATGATTCCCTCGTCGTTCATTGAGCTCGAAGCCCTTCCACTGACGGCCAATGGAAAAGTGGATCGTCGCGCGCTCCGTGTCGCCGACGATAGCCGTGCCAGCAAAGTCGAGTTGACTTCAGAGTATCTCGCCCCCCGTGATTCCACGGAACAGGTGTTGGCCGACATCTGGGGTGAAATCCTGCACCTTAAAGATGTCGGAGTGCACGACAATTTTTTTGAATTGGGCGGACATTCCCTGCTGGCCACGCAACTGGTATCGAGAGTCCAAGCCCTGTTTCGGATCGCACTTCCCCTGAGGCAGGTCTTCGAGAGGCCGACCATCACCACATTGGCAGCTGCGATCAGGCAGACGCAGGAGGGCGGGAAGCAGGCTCTAGAGCCGGAAGGCCGGACGATTACAAAGGCCGCGCGCGGAGCGTCCTTGCCGCTGTCGTTTGCCCAGGAACGGATGTGGTTCCTCTATCAATTGTCACCCGGCGCAGCCGCCTACAACATCCCGGCCAGCGTGCGGTTGCACGGCCCGCTCAATAAGGCGGCCCTGCGCTGGAGCCTTGATGAACTCGTTCGACGGCACGAAGCGCTCAGGACCACCTTCACGCAGAGCGATGGACAAGCACGCCAAATCATCCACACCTCATTGGAGCCGCTTTGGACCGAAGAAGACGTGCGGAAGTTGCCGCGAGAAATACGCGAGCCGCAGGCGCTGGAACTGGCGACCGCCGAGGCGCGCCGTCCGTTCGATCTCGAACGAGGTCCGTTGCTGCGGATTCTGCTGATCCGGCTGGGCGAAGAAGATCATGTGTTGGTGATGAGCACGCACCACATCATTTCCGATCAATGGTCTTACGGCGTGATCGCGCGTGAGCTGGTGAAGTGCTACAACGCGTTCTGTGGAAGCAAACCCTTTGCGATCCAGCCTGATCTCACGATTCAATATGCCGACTTCGCGCTGTGGCAACGCACGTGGCTCACCGGTCCGGTGCTGGCTAAACAACTCGCGCATTGGAAATCCAAACTGCTGGATCTCCCGGTGCTGACCTTGCCGGCCGACCGACCGCGCCTGCCGGTGCATTCCTTCAAAGGCGATCATGTGTCGCTCGATCTGTCCTGGGCGCTGGTGAATCGGCTCAAGCAACTCAGCGTCCGCGAAGGGGTGACACTCTACATGCTCTTCCTGGCCGGGTTTTTCGCTCTCTTGCATCGGCTGACCCAGCAACGGGATCTGGTGATCGGCACGCCTATCGCGAATCGCAACCGCCTGGAGGTCGAGGATTTGATCGGCACGTTCGTGAATACGCTGGTGCTGCGGACGGACGTCACGGGCGAGTTGACCTTCCGGGAGTTGCTGGGGAAGGTGCGCGACTTGTCGCTCGATGCCTATGCCCACCAAGACATTCCATTCGAAAAGCTCGTCGAGGAACTGCGCCCGGATCGCAGCCAGGGCGGGCTGCCGCTGGTGCAGGTGCTCTTCAACTTCGCCAATACGCCGTTCGCACGCACGGAGTTCCAGCATCTGTCCTGGACGCCCTATGAAGTGAGCCGAGGCGCTGCGCAGCTGGATCTCGGTCTTTCGATCGATCCGCTCGCGTCGCGAAAAGCCTATTTGGAATTCAATACCGATCTGTTCGATCGCGCGTCCGCCGAGCGGTGGCTGGCGCAGTACCGGCAATTGATGGAGGCAATTGCGGAGCACCCTGAGGAAAAGGTCGGGCGTTTGGCGATCCTTACGGAACAGGAACGGCATCGGATCATTCGGGAGTGGAACGCGACCGAGCAGCCCTTCGATCAGGAGGTCTGCTTCCCGCAGTTGTTCGAAGCGCAAGTTGCCCGAACTCCCGATGCCATCGCGGTCATGTTCGAGGGAGTGAAACTCTCGTACGCAGAACTGAACCGTCGTGCGAACAGGCTGGCATACCGCCTGAGGGAGCAGGGCGTGGGACCGGATGTGGTGGTGCCGGTGTTTTTGGAGCGGTCGCTTGAATTGCTCATCAGCCTGCTGGCCGTCATGAAAGCCGGGGGCGCCTATCTCCCCTTGGTCCCAGGGTTGCCGATACGGAGGCTCGCGGCGATGGTTGAGGCCAGCCACGCGGCTGTACTCGTGACCAACTCGACGCTGCTTGCCGGGCTCCCTCAGCATCAGCTGCACATCGTGTGCATGGACCGTGAGGCGGAGAGGTTGTCGCAGTATCCGGCGGACAACCCGTTGCCCCTCGCCGGACCGCAGCATCTCGTCTATGTGTTGTTTACCTCGGGATCGACCGGCCAGCCGAAGGGTGTGGAGATCGAGCATCGCGCGCTGGTGAACTTTCTCCGATCCATGCAGCAGGAGCCTGGCATGACCAGCCGCGATGTGCTGGTGGCCCTCACGCCGCTCTCCTTTGATATCGCCGGGCTGGAACTCTATCTTCCACTCTTGGCGGGCGCGCGCATTCTACTGGCGAGTCGTCGGCAGGCAATGGATGGGGCGTGGTTGCAGCGGGAACTCGACCAGGGCTCCGTCACCATCATGCAGGCGACTCCGGCCACCTGGAGGATGATGTTGGAGTCGGGATGGCAAGGCGGCCGAAACGTGAAGGTGCTCTGCGGCGGGGAGTCCTTACCTCGAGAATTGGCTCAGGAACTGCTGGCGAGGGCCGGCTCTGTCTGGAACGTCTATGGACCGACGGAAACGACCATCTGGTCGACCTTGGAACGGGTTCGTTCAGCGGAGCGTACTGTTCCGATCGGCCGGCCCATCGCCAATACGCAGGTGTACGTGTTGGATCCGAATCGTGAACCGGTGCCGGTGGGGATACCGGGAGAACTGTATCTCGGCGGGATGGGCCTCGCGCGAGGGTACAGAGGCTGCCCGCAGTTGAGCGAGGAGCGATTCGTTCCCAGTCCGTTTCGAGCGGGGGAGCGACTCTATCGTACGGGAGACCAGGTGAAATGGTTGCCGGACGGCAGGCTGGACTATGTCGGACGCATCGACTATCAGGTGAAGCTGCGCGGATTTCGGATCGAACCGGGCGAAATCGAGACCGTGCTGGCGGAAGATCCGACCGTCAAACAGGCGGTGGTCGTCGTGCGGGAAGAGGCTCCGGGTGACAAACGTCTGGTGGCCTATGTGGTGGCGCGAGAGGGACAGAGCTGCGATCCACAGGCGCTACGCCGCGCGCTCCGCGAGGTCGTCCCGGATTATATGGTGCCGGCCGCGATCGTGCCCCTCGCCGAGTTTCCGCTCACGCCGAACGGCAAAGTGGATCGTAGTTCATTGCCGGTTCCGTCGGTGGAGCCCGTGCATGACGGCGCCCAAGCGGTCGAGCCGCGGAATCGAATCGAATTACAGCTGGCTGCGATTTGGGAGCAGGTGCTGGGGATTACGCCGATCGGCGTCCGTGACAATTTCTTTGCGCTGGGCGGCTATTCCTTGCTGGCGTTGCGGATGTTCAGCGCGATCGAGCAGACGTTCGGCACACGCCTGCCGATGGCGGTACTCTTTCAGGCGCCGACGATCGAACAATTGGCGGATGTCCTCGCCGATGAAGGCTGTACGTTGCGCTGGCGGTCATTGGTCGCGATTCAACCGGAGGGAAAGAATCCCCCGTTCTTCGCGGTGCCGGGGGTCGGGGGCAATGTCCTCGTGTTTGCTCGGCTGGCCAAGTTGCTCGGCAATGACCAACCATTCTACGGACTCCAGGCCCGTGGCCTCGACGGGAAAGAAAAGCCGTTCATGCGAGTGGAGGACATGGCCGCGCATTACATCGACGAAATTCGGTCGGTCCAGCCTCAGGGGCCCTATCTCATCGGAGGCACCTGTACGGGTGGCCTGGCTGCGTATGAGATCGCCCAGCAGCTCACGGCGAAAGGGGAAGAGGTGATTCTGGCCGTCATCGAATCATGGCATCCTCGATCCTATCTTACCCACTGGAGCCGGCCTCCGTACCTGCTCTGGCCCCTCCTGTTCGTGGCGATGAAGATCGCGACGTACCATCGCCTCATGCGCAGATTGCCTATCGGGGAATGGCCGATATTTTGGAGAGGGAAGTTGAAACGGCTCTGGGGTCTCATGCACCATACCGAAGCCGCCGAACATCAAGATGAGTTTTTATACAAAGACCAAGTGACCTATGCCACCTTCCATGCCGTAGCGCGCTATGACTTGAAACCGTTTCGAGGGCAGGTCTTAAACGTGATTGCCTCCAAACATCCACTCACCAATTCCACCGACGACACGCGGTTGGTCTTCGGCGAGGCGGCGAAGGGAATGAGCCGGACGATGTATCTGCCCGCAGAAGATTCGGGACGTTTATTCGTCGCGCCGCATGTGCAAGAGTTGGCGATCCATCTCAAGACGTTTTGGCAGGAGGCCTGGGCGTTGCTCCAGCGTAAGCCGGATGGTGAAGGAAAGGGACCGTCGTCAAGGGCGGCCTAGCGGGATGTTGAAAAAGGCCACCAGCGTTGTTCTCGCGGCGCGAAGAGGCTCAACGTACTAGAATAAGTACGCCTCGCCTCTTCGCTTGCTGCGGCCGCGCTGGACGGCCATTTTGAACATCCCGAGGGGCTGCAGAATCCCAACCATGATGAAAATGTATCGGTTCCTCCAGTTTCTATTGCGCGGCGCCAGAACCATGATGGTGCTGATGGTGCTCACCGGGTTGTTGGCCGGGCTTTCCAGTGTGGGGCTCTTGGCGGTGATCAACAAGCTCATCAACGGAGCCGGGGCGACCTCGCAGATGTTCGCGGTGGCGTTCATCGGGTTGGCGGTGCTGAAAGTCGCGTCGAATTTTCTCTCCCAGTTATTGCTGGTGAGATTCGCGCAGGAAACCATTCTGAATTTAGGCATGGAGCTCTGTTGGAAGGTGGTGCGCGCGCCCTATCGAACGCTGGAGCGGCGTGGAGCGCATGAGATCCTGGCGACGCTGACCGATGACACGAATGCGATGGCCTGGGCGGTGAACGGCTTGCCGGGCTTGGCCATCAACGTGGCCATTCTCGCAGGTTGCTCGATGTATCTCGCGTGGCTCTCCTGGCAGGCATTTCTTAGCGTGGTGATCTTGGCCGTGCTGGGATTGCTGGGGTATCGGCACCTTTACAATCGGGTGCTCCAGTCGTCTCTCGCGGTGCGCGATTCGAAAGGGGCCCTCTTCGAGCATTTTCGCAGCCTGACGGAAGGGATGAAGGAGTTGATGTTGCATCGCGGGCGGCGCGAAACCTTCGTCGCATCGGATATCAGGCAGGCCGCCGAGGCCCTGCGTCACCACAACTTGGTGACGACGAAGCAGTACCTCGTCACCGATTCTTGGACGCAGGTGCTCTTCTACGGGTTGATCGGCCTGATCCTCCTGCTATTTCCCAGGCTCCTGTCGCTGTCCGGCGAATCCCTGACCGGGTACGCGTTCGCGATGCTCTACATGATCGGTCCGATGTGGGGGTTGCTCGGAATGGTGCCGACGTTGAGTCGCGGGCAGGTGGCGCTGGAGAAGATCGAAGGGTTGGGGCTGGCGTTGGACGAGGGGAACCGGGAGGGGGGAGCGGAGCGGCCGGTGGCCCAGGGCGCGCAATGCGTGGAGTTTTCAAAGGCCATCTTTTCCTATGAGCCGAAAGGTGAGGACGACCGCTCGTTCACTCTCGGGCCCTTGGATTTAACGTTGTCGACCGGCGAGCTGGTCTTTATCATCGGGGGCAACGGCAGCGGCAAGTCGACATTCGTGAAGGTGCTCACGGGGCTCTACCTGGCGCAGGAGGGTACTATACGGCTCAATGGCGAAGCGATTGCGACCACGACCCAGGACTGGTATAGACAGCATTTTGCCGCGGTCTTTTCCGACTTCTATGTATTCAAGAAGCTGTTGGGGCTGGATCCCTCGTTGATCGCGAGTCAAGCGGACGGATGGTTAAAGACCCTCCGGATTCAGCATAAGGTCACGATCCAGAATGGCGAATACTCGACGGTGAACTTGTCTCAGGGGCAGCGCAAGCGGCTCGCGCTCGTCACGGCGATGCTGGAAGATCGACCGTTTTATGTGTTCGATGAATGGGCGGCCGATCAGGATCCCCAGTACAAGGAAGTATTTTACGGTGAGTTGCTGCCGGAGCTACGGGCCCGAGGAAAAGGCGTGATCGTGGTGACCCATGATGACCGGTACTTTCATGTGGGAGACCGTGTGTTGAAACTGGATGAGGGGAAGATGGTGGAGGTCTCGAACGGGATCACTCGTGGTGCTTCGCACCGAACCAGCCCGATGCTCAAGCCGGTCGCCCGCCCGTCTGCGTGAAGAGGGTCTGCTTCGTCATGTCTAGCAAATCATGGCCGCTCTGCTGATTCCCACCACAGAATCCTCGCCCTGTCCGCGCCTCGCTCGGCAGGATGTGCATGTTTGGTCCTGCGACCTTTCCCGACACGAGAGTGCACGTGCTGCCCTCGCTGCGCTGCTGTCGACCGATGAACAGAACCGCGCCGCTCGTTTTGCCTTCGAACGGGATCGTCATCGCTTCATCCTGTCACATGGGCTGCTGCGGGTGATTCTGGCCCGATATGTGGCGGAAGAGCCTGGGCATATTCAATTTGAAACGGGACCTCATGGCAAGCCGGCCGTACGGAGCCGATCTGATACCGCGCAGCCTATCGAGTTCAGTCTTTCCCATTCGGGGGAATATGCCATCGTGGCGGTGGCAACCGGGCGGGCAGTCGGAGTGGATGTAGAAGTGTGCCGCCCTGATGTGGACTCGCTCAAGCTGGCGCAGAGGTTCTTCGCTCCCGGCGAAGCGCATCAGATCGCACAGGCTCAGGGCGATGGGCAGCAGCGGATGTTCTACCGCTATTGGACCGCCAAGGAAGCCTATCTCAAAGGGCGAGGCGTCGGGCTTTCCCTGGGGCTGGACCGGTTCGAAGTGCTCTTCGATGAGCGGTTGGCGCAGGCGCAAGTGCGTTCAACTGATTCGGGGGCGATTGACAGGGATTGGTTGGTGCAACCCTTACAGGTGGGCGATCGCGTAGCCGGAGCGCTCGCGGTCGAAGGCGAGGCCTGGCAGGTTCAGATGTTCGATGCGACGACGTTGTTTCGTTAACCCGGACTATTCATGAATATCTGCTGCGTCGTCCGATCCTCTCGCCCGGCGGAGCTTTTCTCGTTCGGCCTCCTCGACGGACTGCAAGTACGCCTATGTCGGCCTTACTTGCGAGAAGCCCCGGCGGGCTTCGGTCTCGAACGCCTCGCGACGCTATTCATGAAGAATCCGGGTTAAGCGTTCTCCCCCCGGATAGCGTCCTTCCGCAACTGCCGAAAGAACTCCTGCAAGAGGCTTTGACTTTCTTCGGCGCACAGCCCTCCGACGACCTCCACGCGATGGTTCAGGCGAGGCTCGGGGGGAATGTTCATGATGGACCCGCAGGCGCCGGCTTTGGGGTCAGCGGCTCCGAACACCAGTCGTGGAATGCGAGCCAGCACAATGGCCCCGATGCACATGGTGCAGGGTTCCAGCGTGACATAGAGGGTGGTGCCGGTGAGCCGCCAGCTTTTTGTCTGTCGCGCCCCTTCTTGAATGACGATCAGTTCCGCATGGGCCGTGGGGTCCTGCTGGGTTTCCCGGCGATTGTGGGCCTCCGCGATCACGATGCCATCTCGCACCAGCAGGGCGGCAATCGGCACTTCACCGAGCAGCGGCGCCGAGCGAGCCAGGGTCAAGGCCTGTTGCATGAATCGATAGTCGAGATCGTCGAGGAGAGGCATGGTGTTGTGGGCCGGTTCCAGTGAGGCTCAGAACGCTGTGGCGGTCAGTACTAGGTGGGACATGCTACCACGTGGCGCCTGATGAAAGGCAGCAGGAGAGTGTGTGCGGAAGCATGAATGAAGGGTGCGCTTAGATTTGGCCGACCAAGTAAATGGCCCCCGTCGGCTGTGGGAGCCCACCGTCTGGTTCCACCGTCACGGCGAATTTCTTCATCCGTGAAAATTCCGGAAGATTCCTGATCAGCATGCGGCCCTTTTGGCCGGTATCGAGTCCGAATACCCCGGCGCTGACAGGTTTGTCGTCGATAGCCCAGAGTTGATAGACCTTGCCGCTCGGCAACGCGGGAAGATTAAACGCGTAGAGCCAGGCCTTTTTGGTGACCGGGTCGAACAGCAGGAAGGCGCCGGCCGACTTGGCCATCTCGGACCCCGAGAGCGACACGACTTTCGACGAAGGATTCTTGAAGAAGCTGGTGAATTCCTCATTCTGGCGGGCGAGCCGCTGCATGGAGCTTTCGCGCTGGGCCAGCTGGGTGCGCACATCGTCCAATTCTGCCTCTCGTTGAAGCAGTTGGTCCCGCAGCTCGGCCACTTCAGTGGCGCGTTGGTCCAGCTCGGTCTTGAGGGTCCCGACGGTCTGTTCGCGCTGTTGTAAATCCGATTGCAAGGTCGTCACGCGCGAGGTCGCCTGTTGCACCGCGGCTTGTAACTGTTGAATCTCTCCCGAGCTCTGAGTCGATTGCGTATAGGACAGCCATGCCAGATAGCTGCCCCCGACCACAATGACGAGACCGGCGAACCCCATCGCCAGGCGGAATGGCCAGGAGCGAGCCGGTGCAATCGGTGGAAACAGGTGGTTCATCCATTCCCCTGGTTCCAAACTTGACCGTCCGGCGGGCTTGTCCAATTCGATCGCACCTGGAACGGGAGCCGGCGCACTCATGATCTTGGCCTTGAGCGTGATGGGAGGCGTCGCCGGTGTGAGACCGAACGGCAGGAGGGACGCCACGGTCTGATAATCCTTCAAGGCGGCATGGCAGGCCGCGCAACCGGACAGCAGATGGGCTTCGATGGCCTGCCGCTCCGAGCGTTCCAGGGCGCCGATCGCGTAGAGGGGAACCGCCTCTTCCAATTCCTCGTGCGTCATAACCCTTCACCCTGCGGCAATGTCTGTTGCAAGGAGGCGCGGAGTTTCGTCATGGCCAGCTTGATTCTGGTCTTCACGGTGCCCAGCGGCTGATTCAATTTGGCGGCGATCTCCGTATGCGTCAGCCCTTGGTAGAACGCCATTTCGATGGCCTGTTGTTGCGGGAGCGGCAGGTCGAGAATCGCTTTCGCCATCATCCGCCGCAGTTCGCTGTCTTCCTGAGCTTCGTAAGGATTCGGGCTCACGTCGGGCGTGCGCGACACCAATGGGTGCTCAAGGGAGTCGGCCACGAGATGCTGTCCCCGGGAGGCGCGCGAGCGCAACCGGTCGATGGCGCGGCTGCGCGTCAGGGTGACCAGCCAGGCGATGGGGCTTCCCCGACCGACGTCGTATTTGGCGATTTTTCGCCACACTTCCAGATAGACTTCTTGCAGCAATTCCGCCGCCTCTTCTCGATCGCTCAGAATTCGATAGGCCAGGGTAAAGAGCAGCGTGCTGGATTGATCGTACAGCTGGCCGAATGCCTGCGGGTCTCCCTTGGCCACGCGGCTCAAGAGTTTGGGGTCGATGGTCGATGCGGCTTGTGGGGAGGCAGCTTCCATGCAGTCGGCCTAGGCGCGGGCGGCAATCCTCTGGGTCTTGGAACGCCCCACTATAGCACTCTACGGAAGAAACGACCAATCGGATTTGCGATTCAGTCTGCGTGATCACGAGAAACGGTGACGCGGCGCAGGCGAGCGGTCAACCAGTCGGCTCAGAGGTGCCTGGTCAGAACATGCGCGGCGTCTGCCGCGCCCGAAAGAGGTGGCGGCGTCTGTGGGAGAGGTTGGTCGAAAGCTTGGTGTATGACCGGTTCCCAACGTCCGTCGAGAAAGTCCGGCAGGGACAATTCCACACCCCGACCATACCGGTGCAGATAATCCACCAGTGATTGCTCGTCTGCGAAATTGTACCGGCGCACATAGACGACCGGGGTGCCTAATGCCACGGCCTCGACGATGGTCCCATAGCCGGGCTTGGTGAGGATCATGTCCACGGAGGCCAGCACCTGTTTGAACGGCATCCCCACAGCGGCGAGTGACGCCACCCGGGTGAGTCCCTGCGGAACGTGACCATCGACGAGAAAGCGATAGGGACGCATCCTCTCCATGGACTCGAAGGGAAGCCCTCGCAAGGCAATCCCCCCGAAGCCCACGAAGACGATCCGGTCCGATGCCTCCGCACCGATGGCCTCGCGGAGTCGGACGGTCTGTGGCTCTGCCGGCTCGGCGATGGGGCCGATATCGAACACCTTCCGGAACGCCTTCACAGGGAGGCCGGGAGCCACGCGTAGAAAGCAGTCGGCCTGCGCATAGGCCCCGCAAATCTGTCGAATGATTTCGGCCTGCTCGCCTGCCGAGGGACCGACGAATGGTTCCAGCACCAGGTCCCAGGATAAGGAGCACATGCCGATGGTGGGAATTCCGGTGGCGGCGCCGGCGGCAATGGCCAGGTGCGAAATATCGGAGAGCAGGCAGGCGGGATCGGCGGCGCGAATGAGATCTGCCTCAGCCTCGACCATTTTCTTCCAATCGGCATGCAATGTTCGATGGGCGGCCCACGTGCCTGGGACGTCGATCTTCAGCGGGCCGTCTTGAATGCAGCCGACATCTTGCTGCGCGACACTGAGTGTCCAGGGAATGGTGAGGCGGGGTTCGAAGAAGCCGGCGGGGACCGTCGTCCGCAGGATGGCGGTGAGGTTCGGCACCAGCCGACCCAACGCATTCAGCACCGGCGCGACTTGCGCGGCATGCCCGTAGCCGTGACCGGAGATGGAACACCAGATCAGCGGCATAGACGGGTGCTGAAAAAGACCCCCAACATCGTTCTCGGCTTGGAATCATCCTTGCCGTACCTCCGAGTGTACGCCTGCGGGTCTTCCTCGCCTGCGGCCTCGTTGGATGGCCTTTTTGAGCACCCTGAAAGGGCTGTTCGGAAAAATTCCATTCCTGCTCAGCTATTTGACGAGACGTCGGATTCCAACGGCGCGATGTTGTATTGGAGTTCCAGATCAAATTCGTCGATCAGTTCATTCACGGCCTCATAACCCATATCCGAGCGGACTTCATTGATCACGAGCTCAATGGCCATGGCCGCATGCTGGCCGTATTGGGTCATCGCGGATTCGATCCGCTGTCTGGCTGTATCAAGGTTCATAGGTCCTCCAGAAGGCTTACCCGAGCGTGCGTAGGAGCTGCTGCAGTTCCGGAACAAGATCGACCCCGCCGTTGGATCGGCCGGAGACGGCGGCATCGATGCCGGCTTTCAACACGGGTTTGGCTGCGTCCTTCTTGCCCAGCGAGACCAATGCCCGCCCGAGGGCGAGGTGGGATGCGACATGCGTGGGATCCAGTTGGGTGGCGACGGTGAGATGTTCGACGGCCTCTTCGGCGCTCCCGCCTTCCTGCAGAATTTTATTCCCCAGGCCATAGCGGCCCAGGAATCCCTTGGGGTTCTTCTCAACCATTTGGCGAAACGCACTGATATCCATGAGGCTCCTTGTGAAGCGTGATCGGCTTGTTGAACGACGCAGGATTGTACCATCGGCCCCATTCAATCAGCTATGGGTCGTTCAGCTACGGGCGGCACGGAGTCGCGCGAGTCGTTCGCGGTCGGCGGCAGCGGGGGCTCTCCCTGTACCCAGTGCGAGGTGATGCAGCCGTTCCACGCACCTGATGGCCGCGATCGTATCATGCCGTTGTTCGTAGAGGTCGGCCAACTCCCGTAACACGGCCGCTTCGCCGACCGGATTGCCGAGCTTGATGAAATGCTCCGAGGCGTTGTTGAAACAGCGTTCCGCTTCCACCGAGCGGCCGCTATCGAGAAAAATCTTTCCCAGTTGGCTAGAGGTGCCGGCGAGGCCCTCTTCGTTCCCGACCACCCGATGGGAGTCCAGCGCTCGCGTAAACCACTGCACGGCTTCATCCCAATGCTGCTGCCGGCCTTCTTCCATCGCCAGGTTGTGGTACAGGATGCCGAGCGCGCGATGATCGTTGAGCGGCTTCAACAGATCGAGGGCTTCAAGATAGTAGGGGCGGGCTTTCTCAGGCCGGTCGGCACCGACGTACAGATTGCCGAGATTGACGAGCGTGTGGGCGATGGCGTGAGGATCCTGTTCGCTGCGTTGAATGGCCAGCACTTCCTTATAGCAGGCGTCCGCCTTTTCCAAATCGCCGGCCAGGGCGCAGGCATTGCCGAGATTGCCGAGACTGTTGGACAGCTCGCGTTGGGTCCCGGTGACCCGGTCGTCCTTCACGGCCGCTTCCCAGGCGGCGCGCGCCTGGACGAGATCGCCGCGATGGAGAAAAATGCGTGCGCGGTGTTTGTCGTTTTCAGCCATTTCTTTCGTGAAGCGTGAATCGTGAAGCCTGAAGCGCAAGCCCCCATAAGGAGAGACGCGTCTTTCTTCAGGTTCAACGGATGGTCAAACGGGCCGTCCAGCGAGGCCGCAGCAAATGAAGGGGCGAGGCGGGTTCATTCCTACCCGCCCACCCCGAGCCTGTCGAGACAGGCTCTTTTCCCGTAGAGGTACGTCGAGCCACTGAATGACGCGAGAATAAAGCTGGAGGCCCTTTTCACCATCCGTCAGTCGCCCCCCTTGGGCGTGTCTTTGCGAAACTCGACCTGAATCTCGTCTTCTTCGTCCAGGCCCAATCCGGCGCGAAACGATTCGAGCAATTCAGACACGTAGGCGAGGTGCCGTGGGTCTTTTCCATCAGGGGAGGCGAGGTAGGCCTCGGAGAGTTTCATCCCCGTGTGAAAGTGAGGGGCGATCGTTTCTTCTGTCACCTGCTGCCAGGTGATGTAGATACAGAAGGCCTGAAAGGTGTGTGCCTGGGGATGCCGGGTGGCCAGCGCAAGCAATTGCTCGTAGGCCTCGCGTGCCGTGGCCCCTGCGTTGGAGGAGAAGGTGCCTTCGAGTTCAACGGCCCGGTCCCAATCGGCACCGAGTTCAGTTTCCGATTCCTGGAGTGTATCTTGCGCGGCTAAGGCGGCGTCGAATTGCATGGATCACTCTTTCGTGAAGCGTGATGTGTGAGGCCTCTATCGATTATTCGTGCCAGCCAGAGGCGGACACGTATCACCTCAGCATACGCGGGGAGAGAAAAGGAGGTCAATGAGGTTTGGTTCGGGGAAGGTTACGCGATGGCAGCAGTTCTTATGCGGTCAGCTTCATGACTCGTAGTTGTTTTCGATGTTGTTCCGCATGCCACAAGTCGTACTGGGTTTGTTGATTCATCCAACTTTCCGCCGTGGTGTCGAACGCTATAGATAGGCGAACCGCCATCTCCGGACTGATCCCAGCTCGACCGTTCAAAATGGCGGATAGAGTCTTGCGGCTTACGCCCAAGGCCTCTGCCGCCTCCGTTACTGTGACGCCAAGCGGTTCAAGACACAGGAATTTGAGAATTTCTCCAGGATGGGGTGGATTATGCATCCGCATGGTCAGGCCTTTCAGTAATAATCCTCATAGTCAACTGAGTCAGCGTCTTTCTCCACGAAGCGAAATGTAATCCTCCAATTTCCAGTGACCCACACAGCCCATGATCCTTTTCGGCTGCCTTTGAGCGGGTGAAGCTTCAAGCCTGGGAGCGCCATATCGTTCGGAGTTGTTGCTGCCGTGAGACGGCCAAGGATCAGACGGAGACGTTCAATCTGTTGAGCCTGAATGCCGGATTTCGATCCCGTTTCAAAAAATCGTTTCAGGCCCTTGTGTTTGAAGCTTCGAATCACTGGCGGTGACTGTAACCAAACTAGTTACAGATTGCAAGCAGCGGTTTATAGGTAGAGGTGACTGCGTGAACTCCTGCGTACAACAAGAGAGGCGATATCCGAGAACAAGCAATCCAAGAAGTAAGCGCCCAGTGTCGGTTCCCGGACTTCGTAGAATCGGTAGCCTTGCAGCAAATCCTCCTGGGCTTCATCCAGGATTTCGATCTTCACAGCTTGTCACGGATGTTCGCTTTGGTCGTTTCCCAATTGGTGAATCGGGACGTTCCCTCGGCCACATGGCGAGCACGCTCAGCAAGGGTGTCCTTATGCCAGGAAGGGGATTCAACGGCTTCAGGAGCGCGGGCGAGATCCTCCCCTAA
>JAHFEW010000152.1 GCA_023248215.1 Nitrospira sp. | reverse complement strand
ACTAGTTGAGTTGGACAGCGCAAAGTGGTGAGAGAACAGAATCATTGTGCTCACAGGCTCGATCGCAACATGATCTGTACTTGCACCAGCTAGACACCCGTGGAATTGTATCCGAAAGGGTGCCCCCTGTATCTCTCCGGATACGATTCTCTCGAACCCGTCCTATACGTGAATTGGCTTTTTCTCTGCTCCTCTCCATCACACCGCCCGCGATTCATAGACTTTCTTACTCGCGTTCCCTTCAGAACGGAGCCACATGAGTCTCATCCATGCTCGCGGCATATTACTCGCATTTGAGTCGGTGAAGAGGATTGCGCTCAGCGGCACAACGCCAAACAATCAGTGGGAGGTGTAGACATGGCTCTCGTTCAACAGAATCTCGTACCAGGGACAGGTGACCATCTCATTACCCTGGATACTGAGACCAACCTCGAATGGCTCAGCATCAACGCTACCGCGAACCTCTCCTATCTGGAGGTTCTGGGCAGTGCCGGGGGCTACACCACCACCTATGGCTTCCGCTACGCCACCGGCGTGGAAATTGGACTGCTGTGGCAGCATGCCGGGATCACGAAGTACGGCATCGCTCAGGTCGTGCCCTTCCCTCAGAGCAATCACGTGGCGATGGAAACCCTCATCGAATTAATGGGTGGCGCGTCGCTCTATCCATCGATGACCAGCGGTTCAGTCCTGGTCCAGACACAGGGAATGATGAAGTTTCGAGGACCGGGGGTCCCGACCCCGATCACGCCCATGAGCGTCGGACAACTCTGGCTCTTCAAGAGTAATCCCGGCAGTTCCTATGCAGACACCAATCCGGTAGGAAACGCTGGGAGGCAAACCCCTGAAATCGGATCGTATTTGGTACGCAACCGAGTCATGCCCGTTACCTCGTTGACGCGTGGGAAAGCTACAAAGAGTGTTCGATCCCGCCGCGCGAGCAAAGGGAAATAACACCGCCCCCCATACCGGCTCCATGGTGTCCGATAAACCGGCATCATGGAGCTGGCTCATTGAGGAGGTTCTCGACCCAATCCCTGGATATCCGGTTTATTAAAGTTTGTGCGGTTCATGGAACCGGCACGAATGGACCAAACACTCACGACAGATGACACAGCCGCAACAGGCTGATTTGCCTGACCAGCAGCTACCGTCCGAATACATACATCAGAGAATTTCGCACCGTCTTCAGCCGACCCCTAACCAGCTACCGCAAACTAGGATCAGAACAGGCAGGCGTCTGCTCGTTGTCGCTCCAGCCAGTCACCCAGCACCACTCGCCGGCAGGATTTCGGTCATAGAGCCGAACCTGTACCACCGGTCGAGCTGGGCCAACTTCCTTGAACCTCGCAAAGAAACTGGCATCGCAATTGTCGTTCGATTCAACTTCCACGATCATGGAACGGTCTCCTATCTGATCGCGGGCCCATGGCTGAACATCATTTTGCTGAAACGCTGGTCGGCGCCGAGGGTGAGCGCAGTCGATTCCATTATACGTTGATGAGTCGAAATGCCCGCGTCACGTTTATGAGCTGACTCAAATTCTCGCGCAAGGCCGCGCTGATAAACAGGACGGCTATCGACCAATGTCCCATCTGTGGGTAGTGGTGCCCTGGAGAGTACCTCTCGAAACAGTTTTACGTTTTGAGAGGGATGCCTTCTGGCGACGAAAGCATTCCTGATCCGCACCCTTCGTTCAGGGTGCGCGTGCCGATCGCAAATGAAAAGGCTGCTGAAACGTTTTCGTTGCCGAGATGCAGTCGATCTTACGCGAACCCACATTGTCAGCTGAATGGACTTACAGGACCTACAAGAAAGATATCCCGTGCCGAAATAGGAATTGATATGACGCCCTTCCAGCCCTGAATCCTCCATCTGAAAAAGACTCACCCCCCGTTTATAGCTCCTCGCTTTTCCCCTGTTCTCCTTGGATCGCTTTTGTAACCGAAACGTCGACGACGCCTGCCAATGAAACGTCGACGCAACAATTGGGTTTTCGGCGATGCCACACAAGAGTCCGGCCGGGTAAAAAGGTCTACATTCCCGTCGCCAGTGCAAAGGAGGTCGGCTGGTCGTGACATTCTGAACGACGATGGCAAACAGAGAAGCGTCGTCGATTGTATCGGCGATGTTGCTACAACAGCGGAGCTGTCTCGGGAGGGAGATATGGCGCTCAGAGGGGGAATTGCTTCGATTATTCTTCAGGGTCTGGAGCAGCTCGGGCCATGCACGCCGGAAGAACTCGTGCAAAGGCTTCCAGCCTATACCTGGAACCAAGTGTTCGCGGCGGTTGACCAACTTTGTCGGGACGGGCGGCTTACCCTCCGACATCCCTCTCGCTTCCAGTATCTGATTTCGCTCTCAACCGCGGCTGGAGCCGAACGGAAAAACCCAGCGGCATGACCGTCAAGCCTCCCAGTCACTCTCCGAGTCTTTCCTCCATCAGGAAAGGGTACTCCCATGGTGACATTCATTGCAGCCTGTTGCCTCTGCCGGAAAGTTCGAGACGATCTCCCCAAGGGCGGGGACGGAGAAGAGTCCTGGGTGACTCTTCGGACCTACTGCGCCAAGTATCATCTCGATGAGAGGGATCTCAGGCTGTCCCACACGTATTGCCCAGACTGCCTGAACCTCCACAGGGAGCTACTCTTCGGCACAACCACCAAGAGTGATGCGCTATCCCCGTAGTTGGCCCTCCCGAAAGCAAGAGGGCAGCCACTGCCTTGAGAATCAAGCGTGCTGAACTACCATGCTGCACCAGGACGTCCCATTCTTCAGCATTCCATTGAGGATCGCAAGCAACTTGAGCATGCAGGCCGTCAACGCCAACTCCGTTGCCTTGCCCGCCTGATATAGGCACTGATAGAAGGCGCGAATCCCGGGGTTCTTCCGCCTGACGACCGGCGCCGCCATCTAGCGCGCAGCAGGGATGTGCATCCGCCCACCTCAATTGGTCCACCGCTTTGGAGCCTGCCACTGTCGCATGGGAATGGCGCGACGCCCGCGAGCGCCGCGACTTCTCTCCGAATGCTCGTGCCGACTTCCGGAAGATGTGCGAAGAGGGTGGTGACGAGAACGGGGCCCACCCCGGTACGTTCCGCAGCCGTTCCTGTTTCGCCCGCCACACCGAGCTCTCGTGAATCGTCGCACTGAGGTCCATGTGGTGCCGACGAGCTCTCGCTCCCGCCCGTCACCCATTACCACTGCCCGCTTGGGTTTCGGTCATAGAGCCGGACTTGCGCAACCGGTCGAACGAGGCCGGCTTCCTTAAACCGCGCGAAGAAGCCGGCGGCACAATTTTCGTTGGATTCGACTTCCACAATCATGAGACGCTCTTGTATCGAATCGCAGATTCACTGTTGTATATGACCTATTTAGAGGCCATGTATGCGTCAAAATCAGTGCGTTGTTATCGTTAGGCCCTATCTTCGACTTAAGCGCAAGGAGGAGCGAAGAAATACGGTCGGCCCAGGGCCTATCGGAATATGCAGCGGCCCGCGATGCCCCGGGGACTTTCGCGCCGGAACGAAGAAATCCAAAACCGGGGCGGTCACCGTAATCCATGTGACGGCACGGATTTCCGCTGTTCGTTTTCAGGCCACGTGTCATCGATTGGAATGAAAGGAGGATCAAACATGGCATCCCAGGTAATCCCGCCAGTGGTGGCCCAGTATTTCGCCGCAATCCGACGCATGGACCCGGACGCATGGGTCGCCTGCTTCGCGGAACAGGCAACCAGCTATGAACCGGGGACTCCCACGCCCTTGCAGGGCCATACTGCGCTGCGTCAGTTCCTTGTGGAGGTCCTCAGAGCCTTTGAAAAGCTCGGAATGACGGAAGACCATGTCTTCCTGTCCGGCAACCGGGTAGCGGTGAAGTTCACGGGGCGTGGTACCGGCAAAAACGGCCGAGAGGTCGTCTTCGAGGGCATCGATGTGTTTGAGATCAACCAGGACGGGAAAATTCAGACGATGTGGGGCTACTGGGACCCAGCCGCGATGATGGCGCAACTGCAGGGCTAAGAGAAACCTGCACATCGTCTGCGATCATCGCAGCACCATTCAGCTCATGCCGCCCCTGACCATTGAACGCGCGACCTTAGACGAAGGTCTCACAAGACTGATTGAAAGCATCATGACGATCGGATAGGAAGTTTGCGAGGTGCTTTAGGTTGCCAGAATTATGAGACAGGGGGGGCCAGAAACCAGAATGAGATTGAGAGGGAGGAGCCACCATGCGCATTCATGCAATGGCTGCAGGAAGCCGAGGCGACGAATTGGTCCCCTGGACCTACGAACAGGCCGCGCTTGGTCCATTCGACTGTCTGCTGCGCGTCCTGGCCTGTGGTTTATGCAGCAGTGACCTTCATATGGTCGACAACCACTGGGGCATGTCCCACTACCCCCTCGTGCCAGGACACGAAGTGGTCGGAGAGGTGGTGGACATCGGCTCGCGCGTCAACCAGCTTTCCGTCGGTGACCGCGTCGGGGTCGGATGGCAGCGGTCAGCCTGCTTCCAGTGCCACGATTGCTTGAGCGGGAGAGAGCATTGCTGCAACAAGGGGTATCAAGCCCTGCTCGCTGATGGCTACGGCGGCTTTGCGGAACACATGGTCGCGGACAGCCGCTTTTGTTTTCCCATCCCCGCCGACCTTCCGACCGACATGGCCGGCCCGCTCCTCTGCGGGGGGATCACGGTATACTCGGCCCTGCACGCCGCCGGCATGACCTCCGGCCAAGAGCCCCAGGAGATTGGGGTGATCGGGCTCGGCGGCCTCGGGCACCTGGCGATTCAGTTCGCGGCCAAGTCAGGGAATCGCGTGACCCTGTTCACGTCCAGTGAGGACAAGGCCGCCGCAGCCTCTCGGTTGGGCGCTCACCAAACGATCCTCACACAACAAGACGGCCGTCCCGCCTCGGCTCCGGATCGGCCTCTTGATCTGCTGATCAGCACGGTGCCGATTCAGCTCCCGTGGGATGCCTACGTCGAGCTGGTCCGGCCAGGCGGCGCCCTGACCTTCGTGGGTGTCCCGCCCGGACCGGCCACCCTGCCGCTGGACGCCATGATCCTGCATCGTCGTCGGCTGCTGACCAGTTCCATCGCCGGCCGCCCGATGATTCGGGAGACGCTGGACGTGGCCGCGCGTATCGGGGTGAGACCGACTATCGAAACCTTTCCCCTGGCTGAGGTCAACCATGCCATCCGGAGGTTACGGGAAAACCGGGTCCGCTATCGCGCGGTACTGATGGTCGAACAGCAGGGATAAGGCTCGCCGTCTCACAAGAGAGCTGCAGAGACCTGTCATGATCCACGGCAGCTCAATCTTGCGGAGCAATCGGGCAATCCAAACCGGATTCGAGTCCGTAAAGATGAGAGGTACCACACCACGCTGTCATTGACCCGCATTATTCATACGCGCTACAAGCGAAGACGAGGCTCGTCGGGTCACACAAGCTGGTGACAAGGCAACAAGCGACATGAGAAAACTTCGGGGGGGCTTCTTGAGAGTGCTCGGGACCTCCCAACGCAAATTCCTCTCACCAATCCTGTAGAGTGCTTCTATGCGTCACGTCCTGTGGTTCCTCATGGCTCTTGTCGTCATCGTCGTGGCCGGCGGACTCGCGTATGGCTACTACCGCACCCTCCTGTCGGAAGGCAGCCCCAAACAAGATGCATTCGTGAAAGGAACATTCCCATCTCCCCTGCCGGTCGGACTTCTGAAGGGATCCGTCGATGGGCTTCAGGTGTCGTGGAAAGGCAAGAAGCTGAATGCCGATGATCAAACCGGTATCAACATCTTCGTCGGAAAGAACGGGGAAGAGGAACGCTACCCGTTCAAGACCGACCAGGCGAAGGGACTGCGTGACCCCAAAGTCGACGTCCTTCGAATCGATTATGATCTTCCGGGCAATCCCTTCTGGCTTCGACGCATCACCGATGAGATCGTCCAAGTGGAGAAAGGAAAGTACCTGGGTAAAGTGCACATCCGCATCCTGCCCGGCTATCCCTTTACCATGGGCTACTTCCAACTCGAACAGTAGAACAACGCTCCGCAGAGGGCGGAGGGAAGTGTTGCTGCAAGGCGGTAAGATCCAGGATTGGTATGCTCATTGGCTCGGCTGCGACATGATCCGTACGTGCCCCAGTTAGAACCGCTGCGTACAAT
>JAHFEW010000081.1 GCA_023248215.1 Nitrospira sp. | reverse complement strand
ATGAAACTTTGATGAGCGTGAGGAGCGGGTGAGTTCGCGGGACAACCCGCCGGTTCTGGAACAGATGCACCAAGCCTGACGAGGCAGGCTCCGGTTCCGTGAGGAGAACCGGCCCTATTCTGACCGCAGACTTGATGGAAGGATGTCTGGAGAGAGACCGAGCGGGGTCAGATGGCTACTGACTTGCTTTCAACAACCTGACAGCTGTCGCAGCGCGTGTGAAACCACCATACATCGTCGGGACCGATCCCATGTGCCTGTAACGCGACCGACTCCTTCTGCCAGGCTTCCTGAGAGGCCCCGTTCGGCCCGGCAATTTTCACTCGTTCGCACAACTTGCAGTGAAACACCACCGGACGACCAAAGAATCGTTCCGGTCCTTCGCCCGCCTCCCCTTGGCCTACAGCGTGCACATGCCCTCCTGCAACGGCTGGCTCCGTCAGCAGGTCCCTTATAGGGCAGCTCGGCACAATGCGGAACTCGTAAAACCCGACAGTATCGGGAAGAAGATTACGAGGTCCGGCAGCCTGCAGGACCTTCAGAAATTCTGCCGGTGCCCTATGGAAGGGGTCAGGAAGGGGCCAGAAACCCATGCGTCAGCGCATATTTGATCAGTTCCGCGGTGGTGCGCAGGCTGAGCTGTTCCATGACTTGTGCTTTGTGAAATTCTACGGTTCGCGTCGAAATCTTGAGCCGGACAGCGATGTCTTTGACCGTCCGGCCTTCGGCCAGCAATTGCAAGACTTCGCGCTGGCGAAAGGTGAGAGGCTTTTTCTGTTGCGGCTGACCAGACCCAGCGGCGAGTAAGGTGTCAATCAGCTCCTTTGCGATCAGAGGCGTGATATACGTATGCCCCGCCCACACCGCTCGGATGGCCTGCTCCAATTCATCGACGGCAGACCGCTTCAGCAAATAGCCCGACGCTCCGGCTTCAAACGCCGACCGGACATAGTCTGCGTCGGCATGCATGGTGACGAAGATGACCTTAATCGCAGGCTGAAGCTTTTTGAGTTGCGTCGCCGCATCGATGCCGTTCAGCAACGGCATTGAAACGTCCAGGATCACAATATCGGGGTGCGTTCGTTGTGCTGCCTCAAGGAGTGCCCGCCCATCCTCGACCATCCCGACAAGATCGCATTGATCTTCGAGAATGCGACGAAATCCTTCGAGCACCAATGAATGATCGTCAGCCAATAACACGCGCGGTTTAGACATGAGCACTCCCTGGAAATGGTACCTGTACCTCGACATGTGTCCCCTGTCCCGGCGCGGTAACCACATCGAATGTTCCCTGCACCAGCCGCAACCGTTCCTTCATGCTTAGCAAACCGAGACGCTCCCGCGCCTGCGAGACCTGCAGAGAATCAAAACCAATACCATTGTCACGGATCGAGAGGCTGATCATCCCCTCGTCACAGATCAATTCCACTTCGACCTCGGAGGCTTGGGCATGACGAGCGACATTGTTCAAACTTTCCTGCGCAATCCGATAGACGCAGGTCGCAAGATCGGTCGGCACAGGACTCACAGGATCACGATGGACATACACCGCTTGGAGCCCCGTACTGGCGGAAAAATCATCCACCAACCGGCGGACAGCTTTCGTGAGCCCCAGATCATCCAAGATGGAGGGATGGAAGCGGTAGGCCAGTTGCCGAACATCGTCCGAGACCATCGTCAATCGACCGGTAATCGACCGCACCATACGCATGATGGCAGCAAGATCGCCCATCTCGTCCTTCTCAATCCGCCGCAGATCCATCGCTAACATGGCCAAACGTTGGTTCACGTCATCATGTAGGTCACGCGCAATGCGGCGGCGTTCCTCCTCCTGAGCTGTCAGGAGCTGACCCGCCAGAGCCCTGAGTTCCTCGCGACTTCGCTGCAACTCCTGCTGGCTCGCCTTCAACGACGATTCACTCTCCCGGAGCGATCGCTCCGTCTCCATTCGTTCAGCAATCTCTTCGACCAGCGCCTGGTTCACCAACGCCAATTCGCGAGTGCGTTCATGGACACGGACCTCAAGCTCGTCATGGGCCTGGCGGAGGGCCTCTTCAATTTTTCGGCGCTGAAGAAAATAGACGACCGGCACCCAGATCGCCGTGAGACTGAACAACCGGTTGCTGATCCCCATCCAGAGCGGAACGTTGGGCAAGGTGACACCGAGGAACACATCCGACAGGGCGAGTACGGAGCACACACTGGCAACAATGAGTGGGGCCTTCCGGCCCGGCAAGGCCAACGAAAGCACGACCAGGCCGCCGTACAGCACGCCGTTGCCAATGCCTAGCGGAAGATAGAGATCCAGGGAAAATAGTCCGATTCCCAGAACGACAATGGTGAGCAGCAGGAATTTGTGGGAGGGCTGTGTCATCGAAGGGCAATTATCCCCCTTCGCAATGGAGGCTTCAAGCAGGTGCCTCAGTAGTCTGTTGGTTCCTGCCTAACTGCATGTTCCGAACACAGCCCGCGCGGGCGGCAGAAAGATGAGGAGGACCGTGAGGATGATACAGATGACGCCCCCTTCGCACCGTTGGCGTGACTCTACGGACGAATCACGAGCAGAAGCCCCCGGACTCATGAAGGGGGTTTGACATTGACCAGCCTGTCGAACGCCAGGCCGCTGGTCCCTTCGCCCCTGCCCGTTTGTTTCCGCACGCCAAGCCAGGTGAAGACCTTCCCTCCAATCCATCGCGTGCGTTGATAGGATTGGCTCACCATCGCCCCGGCACGCGGCACTTCCTCTTCGTGCACATAGTAGGCCTTCGGCAAGTTGTGGCGAAGCAACGTCGTGCGAGGGCGAATCTTTTCGGGCTGGTTGGGATCACCCTCCAGGATGCGGGGCAGCGCGGCTCGTTGCAATTGCGTTTCGCGGACGCTGCCGTCAACGTGCACTGGAATGAAGGGAATCCATTGCTCGGGAACCTGGTTCATGACCTGGCATTTGATCGGCGCTTTTGGTTCCACCGCGGAAGACCCGGGGAGGCCGATCAATCGCTGTAACTGTCGGCGGTACTCGCGCGCGGCTTCGCTGCCGGCTCTGCTGGACCCCGACGGAAGCGGAATGCGCTGCTCGATTCCCCATACCATGTTGGCGATCTCATCCCGCAGCAACCAGACTTCTTCGAGCGCCGCGCTTTCTTGAAGTTTCGGGACCGTCGGCAGCAAGGCCAGCCTGGCAGGCGGCGGCCGGCGCTCCGCAGTCGTCGCGCTCAGGGTGAAGAGGCCCCATTGTTGCCATCCCTCGCCTTCTCTCTGTCGAATCGGTTCAACCCAGAATCGTTCGCCGAAGACATTCGAGATTGCGATGCCCTTCACCTCCGACAACGTGCCGACCGGCAACGTATAGGGCAATACGAACCAATCATTGGCGTAGACAAGCCCGAATTCCATCAGAAGCAGCTTGCCGAGATCGGTCTGGTCGGGACGGACTTCGCCGAAGTTGGTGCGCCGATCCTCAAATGCCCACCATCGCGTGTTCGGCATGCCTTCGAACACAATCGACGCAGGCAGAAACGTATGGAGATGCCGCTCAGGAGTGTGTGGAGGCGCAGGCTCCTCGCCCAGTTGCACCTTGTCCGGGTCTCTTTCAAGCGCATACCAATCGAGACGACCCTGATAATACTCCTCGGCGCGCAGGACGATCGCACGCGGCCCTTCTTGGGCCTGACAGCCGAAGCGATACTCGAGCCTGGAAGGGTTCCATGCATCGCTCTCGTCAGCCGGCGGTTGCGTAATGAGTTCGAGAAACCAACGTTTCAGTTCCTGGGCCAATGTCGTGAGCTTCGGTTGATCCGTGGGCGAAGCGCCGATGCCGTCGAACGCCTGACCGCCGGGCGTTTCCATATGTTCAAGCAGAGCAATGCCATCCATCGCTCGTTCCGCTGCCGCCCCCACCATTTGCCAGACATCGGGATGCGCGCAGATGGCCGCATCGGCCGTTTGCGTAGGATCCGGCACCAGCACCTGGTAGTGAGTACGATAGGCGGCGCGGTAATCGGCCGACAGTCCACCGGGGCGGGCCGCCTCGCGGCCCAGTAGCTTGAGCCACCGATGCCCGACAATCAGGCGCAGGTCAAGCGAGAGAAACTGGTCCCCGGCCCGTAACGGCACCGGCCGTCGCTCGACTTTCGCCTCCAGCGGTTCCTCGGGAATCAACGGTTCGACCGGCCCCTCGTCGGCTTGGAAACGATCGATCGCCATCACGTCAATACAGGCCCTCGCCAGGACCGGTGAACCGGCGTCGTCTCCCTCAAATTCGCCCATCTGCCACTGCTTCGAAAGCATCCAGAGCGCATCTCTCACTTCGGCCCGCAGGGCACGATCAAAATTGTGCGTGCGCGGTCTCCCTTCGAGCCGATTCCAGCGTGTGATGGACGGATGCAGACGAAGGTTCACCGCTTCGCTCATTTTCATCACGATGTTCGGATCGGCCATAACCGTCTACTCCTTGGCGAACTTGGCGAAAATGTCGAGGTTGCGAAGCAGGTTATTGGAAATCGAAATCTCCGGGAACGTATAGGCCGATGTGGTCGCAGGCAGGAACCAACTATAGGCGGTCTGATCGACATGCGCCGGCTCGATGGCGCGAAGCTTGGCCGCATCCAGCGCATCGTTGATCGCTCCCACGAGATCCTCCCAGGACCAGACGCCGTCACGGACCGCCGGCAACGCCACAAGCCAGGCCTGCGGGGGCTCGCCGTTCGGACGGTCGAAGTGAAAGGCAATCCCGGTGGTTTCCTCGGTCCCGGGAATGACCTCGGTCCACTCGTCAACCAGCAGGCCGCAGATGGGTTTGGTCTTCTCGAACGGATCGGCAAAATGAGCGGTATAGAGTAGCCGGTCACTGTCGATCTTGTAGCCGGCCGGGATCTCCAACGCCAGCCAAGGCTCATTGCTCCCATACGGCAGCTGCAACGGGGTCAGGTCGGGCGGCTGGGCGCCAGGAAACGCCTCATCGAGGAGCACGACCGTCTCCCACTGTTTCATTTTCTCGCGCACGCGTGCCACACCGTGCAACCAGTCGTCGAGGGGAAAATCACGGCCCGCTCCGGCTGGTTTGGGATCTCGCAAGAACTTGGTCAGCCCTCCCGACGCGGAATGCTGCCAGGCATTGGCCAGCTCATCGGCAGCCGACGCCGGAAGGGTAAATCGGGGAATCAGTTGGAAATCCTCACCGAAGAAGAGCTTCGCGGCCTGCTGGAGGAGCGTGACCCTGTCGAGATTGGACGCTGAACCATGTTGAATAAGGAGTGCGTCACCGTTGGCGATGCGCTTGACCAAGTCCTCTTTCACCAACAGGGCTGCTTGCTTCAAGCGGATCCGAAAGCGGATGACCTCGGCTTCTTCGGCGGTGACGTCAAGCGGTTCAGGATCGAATGCGGTCAGCGGAGAGACTGCTTGGACATCCCCGAGCAGTTCGGCGAACGTGGCGCGCGGAACGGTGACCAGCTGCAGGAGACTCGTCCGCTTCGTCTCGAACGCCGATTGTCTACCGTTGAGCGCAAGCCGATAGTCGCCCGAGCCGGGAGGCGGAGGCGCGGTGAGTTTCGTGCTGATTACGATCTCGGCCGCTTGGAGCATCCTAAACCGTTCCGGTTCCGGCGTGGAGGCGGGGAGATTGTCGTACTCGTTGATCCTGGTCAGGTATCGAGCGAGGCGATCATCCCATTGCTTCACTCGTTCGCCGACTTTTTGAGTGAGGCCCGAATAGATGCCCGCCCGCCACTCATACAGGAATCCCACTCCCGTCTGCGGCAATCGGTACGAAGCCAGGCCTCCCATCGCAGCAGCGAACTGGGCGAGCGCCGCATCGATGGTCATGGCTGGGTTATCCAGCGCGGTGATCAACGCGTCAAGCGCCGGACTATGTACAGTATGGAGCACGTCACGTGCCGCCTGGACGACATTCTTGGGGAGGACCATAGTCGCCTGCTCGTCGCGTGAGGCGTCGTTCTGGCGCACCAAATCTGCCGGCTGAAGCGGACGCGAGCCGACCACCAACGGGCGCAGGCTGTTCAGGAGCGCTTGCAGTTCAAACCAGGAGATTTTTCCCGACCGTCTGGTCGTGTAGCGGACAAGAATCGGGCGGTCGAACCGTGGAGTCTGGTGACGATGCACGTAATCGAGGATGCGATCGTCGAGAGCATTGACCGCTTGGTCCGCCTGCGCATCGATCCGGTAGATCAGGTCGATCGGATGAAGGCCGAGCTGGGCTTGGCTGATGAATGCAGTCTGTTCCACGTTCGTGAGACGATCGGTGAAGGTCACTTCGCAACCGACGTCGTCCGGAGGTGGGAGGCGCTGCTTGAGCCAGGCATTGAGCGCCGGTTCTGCCCTTGACAGGGGGGTCAGCGCGATGGCCGGGAGCGGATTCGCGGGCGGTTCGGGAGACAGATGGATCGCGCTGCGCAATGTCAGCGCAATCCCACTGCGCGGCGTCCGCACGACATCCGGTTCCGGCGGATAGTTGCCTTTGGCGAACGCGTCCAGCGTGCCGGCCGATCGGTCGTAATTGCCCAACACTGCCTGATGGACTCCCTCGGCCAGCACCAGGTCAGCCACTGCGTCGTTGGCGTCGCGGATAGCGGTCAACGCGTTGGTCATGGCGGTTTCCTGGCCTGCATCACGGCGCGGCAGGGTCGCCACCGCAAACGGGTACGTGAAGTTGTTCACGCGCTCCGCATGTTCGAGCAGCTTGCGTCCATCGACCACATTCATCGCCGCGATCGATTCTTTGGCTTCGCCGTCGTTCGTGTAGGTCTTCTCGATCTGATTGGCGACGAGCGGGAAGGCCCGGCGCAAGTGGTACACAAGATCGCGAACTTGCAGGGGCCCGTGGTCATGAATATGGCGCTCCAATTGATAGCCTAAGAGTGCTCCCATGGACTGCCCGTTGCGCATGCCTTCGAGAATGGACAGAGCTAAACGGACCCGGCGTGACGAGAGGTTGACGGCCAGCCGTCCGTCGTTGGCCAGATAGCCGTTCCGCAAAACCGCCGCGGTGGTGGCGTGGTTGAGCGACGGCGCATGGATGAGTCCTTCGTTGCTGCTGTCGCGCATCAGCGGCGCCTGATCACGCTGGTTCACCTTCTCGGCTAAGTCCGGGGGCAGCTCGGCCGAGGTCAGGACTTTCTGTTTGGGTCGTACCGGTTCCAGCCAACCATAGGCGCCAAGAAACGAGCCCGGGATCTCGTCGGATGGTTTCCCGTCACTGCCTGGGTGGTCTTTCTGCTGGCGCATCGACTCAAGCTGCCAGGCGAGGAGTCCCGTCTTCCAGGCATCCAACCGGTAGGTCACGGTGTCGATGTGCTCGGCAAGGATCCGCTCCAATCGAGCGGTCGGCACGCGGCTCAGTCGCTCGAGCGCCTCGATGTGCTCGCGTAGATGCGGATGGAGGGTGCGCAGTCCGCGTGCGATGTAGTCACCCAGCAACAGGCCGTCACGGCCCGTGACGCGCTTGGCTGGTCGAAAGAGCGCGGCGTACCGGCTCTCACTGTTGTCCGGCTCACGCACATGTACGAACGCCGGCTCGCGGTAACTCGCTTGGGGATTCTCGATCAGTCCTGCCTCCACTTGTAACCGGACGCCCGTCTCGTAGAAGCTGAGCTGCAGGGCATGCCGCAGCATCAGATAGAGCAGCGCGGCCGGTTTCTTTCCCTCGTCGAATCCCTGCTCTTGCTGAACAGGCTCGATCCCGGCTTGGGCCGCGTCGATCAGCCACTCGATGTAGTTGCGTGCGCCGGCATAATTCCGGATGGGTTCCTCCTCAGATAGGGGACGGTCGTCGATCAACGGACCGGTCAAGGGTGTCTGGCGAGCTTTAAAAATCTTGTTCAATACATCTGGGACTTCGGCACCCGCGTAGCCAAAGCTGCGGAGCAAGGTCAGGGGGATCGCAGAGGGAAACAGATTGAGCAAACCGAAGGCAATCGACTGATCCATGAACAGCAGTTCGTAGAACTTCTGGTCAAGACTTTCGGCCTGCAGCGGGTAGTACTCCGCCGACGTCGGATGAAGCCCCAGCACATCCAGAAGAATTTGATGCGGGTCCCCTCCGCGCTTTCCGATATAGGAGAGGCGGTTCACCAGCTGCTTCCAGTCGGCCTCGATGCGGGAGAGGACCCCGTGGAGCTTCCCATAATAACCAGCTTGTCCCTCCCGGCCGAACCAATTGATGCGCTCGAAGGCGGTGGTGAGCAGGAGGCCATAGGGTTGTGTCCCGATGCGAAGGGCCGGCAGAGGGCCTCGTCCACTGACATACCGGGTAACGAACGACCGCGTTGAGGCGATCTCGTCGTCTGAAAAGACCGGGGATAGTAGAGTCCTCATCATGTAGCCGAGCGTGCCGGGCCACAAAGCAATTTGCATGGCGCGCGCTTCGCTTTGGTCACGACCGCCGGCATGGGGCATCTGTTGCACCAGATTCTGGGACAGTCCAAGCAGATCGGCCAGCCACTGTCCGTCGCGGCGCGCAAGCGGGTCCTGCTCGTTCGTATATTGAGGAGTCCGACGGAAGAAGATGTCGAACGTCATCTCCGCATCGTCGCGGAAGGAGTAGCCTGATCCTCCTTGCTCCGTATTGTTCGTCGGCGTCCCTTGGGGAAGAATTTCGAGCCCGCCACGGCTGTGCAGGTGGTGTTCGAGCAAGGTCTCAAGATGTTCCCTCCCCTGCTGCGGTGGATCTGCCAGCCTGACCCCCACCACGACGAGACGCTCAAACCCGTTCGCCGCCTGCTGCGGAGTGAGGTCAAAACGAAAGGCCATTCCTACTTCCAGCGCCTTCTCGAAATCAAACATCCAGGCGAGTTCATCTGGAATCTGGAGCTGGTCGCCCACCGGCTTCAGCTGCTGATCCGGTGGGGCATTGGGATCCGGGCCGGCGACGAGGGGAGTGCGGACAGGGCTGCCGATCTCCACCCGAGAGGCTCCGTCTTGCGTGGTGCCGATCAACACAAACCGTTCCGGCAGGAGAGAAATTCGTGGCGCGCTGGACCAGGAGGTCCTCCGGGTTGGCTCCGCTCCCGGTTCACGCAGTTGGAGCAGCGCCACCTTCACCTGCACGTCCGCCCTAGTATGGGGTGGTAAGGGAGCGTCGGCGAGATTCAACGGCCTGAAGTTGTCTGCGATCTCGCGCGCGCTCGCTGCACCGATCGCCGCCTCGAGCGTCGCATAGGCTGCTGCCAGCAAATCCGCCTGGCCATCCGCCCGCCAGACCGATTGCCAGTAGGTGACTCCCGCAACCGGCATGGGCCTGTCGGCAGGAATAATCAGAAGGACATCGGTCGGGCCGTCCTTGACCGGTTTGTCCTGAGGGTTGGTCGGCTGGTACTGCAGCAGGATCCAGCTCGACCGCCCGGACCCATGGGATGCCACCAGCTCGCGCCAGGCGGCCCGCTCGAGCGATTCATCGCCGCCGGCCCGCCAGATCGCCGCCCAGAACAGGCGCGCGTTGGCCACCTCCTGCTCGCTGAGCGTCTCTTCGAAGGAATCGATGAGACAGCTGTCCGGATAGACGCGGACCCAGAGTTGGGGTTGTCCCGCCGCGCCGGCCTTGAAGCGGGTCTCAAGCCGCAGCGGGAAGAGCAAGATCGGGTATTGATCAGGCAGCCGGCGCAGCGTCTCTCGCGGATCGGTAAAGGCCGTGAACTCCTTGAGCAGTTCACGTTCGGCCGCATGCAAATCGGATAACAGCTGCCCCGCCCGCTCCGCCTGCGTTCGCGCGTTCTTCAGGTCTTCCTCCAGGCGGGCGCGCGCGCCGCCCTGACGAGGATCTTCGCGACGTACCAGCTGGGCCAACGAACGCTCGATCTGCTTGACTCGCTCACCGGCCAGGAGTGCCTCCCGACGTTGGTCGTCGAGCTCGCGGCGCCGGTCGGACAGCTTCTCTCGTGCTTGTTCAAAATCCGTCATGATCGGTTCACGCAGGTTTCTTCAGCATCTCCGCCGCATGGACTGCCATCAGGACCGGGACCTGGAACAGGATATAGGCGATCTCGGCCGCGTGGGTGTCCGGCCGCCATCGGAACCGACTGTCTTCATCGTATTGCTCCTTCGCCTCGCTGCCGACCCCGGGGTTGGTCAAGGCGACGGTCTTCTCGCCGATCGGGAGAAATTTGCCCGGCTCATAGCTGTTCAGCACATCCGTCCAGGCCAGATCATTCCACGTATGAATCGTGGTCTGCGGCGCCGACTGGGGCACATCGAGACCAAACCGCGGCTCGCTCGGGCGCTCTTTGATGACAAAGAACCAGCCGGGATCCTCTTCGCCGTTCACCACCTGTCCCCCGCGCGCCTTTTCGGCGGTCAGATCAAATCCAAATAAATAAATATCCGGATCGATCTTGGCCTCATAGAGCGGAGTCTTCACGAGGTCGCGGGGCGGGTTGGTGTCTTGGCCGGGATTCAGCGGAGCGAGTTTCCGCGGTCTGGACTTATCGATGTGGTTGTCGCCGGTGCGCTCCCACATGGCCCGATGGGCATAGATGACCGCGGTCGGATATTTCTTGAGCAGCTCCCCTCGGATCACCAACACCAACTCGTCTTCCTTGTCGCCCTGCTCTTCGCGATGGTCGTGGTCGCCCAAGGCGCTGTTTGTGGCCCAGCGATGCAGCTCGGGAATGTCATACAGCCGCTCCCGGCGCGCCTCGACGTCGAGCCCCGGTTCGGCCAGGAACCCGCGCACGTCCCAAAACTGCCTGAAATAACTACCCCGCTGGTCTGTCGGGTACTCGCGCCAGAGAAGCTCTCTGGCAAACTCGTGATTCAGCCCGACCATGTAGGATTCGATGAATTTCTGATTGGTTTCGAGCAGGGTGATCGAGTTGTTCTGGATCAATTGAAGATTCGGCAAAAAGAGCTCGCTGGAGCTATCTTTCAACGGTTCGTACATCGGGAGGTCTATCTCGGGGTAGACCATGACCTCGCCGAACGGCTCCCGCAGTTGATCGACGATACGGGATGGGATGGCGATCGACCCGAGCACCCGCATCGGGATCGTCCGAACGGGATCGAGCGCCGGCACCGCGACTATGGCCAAGGCCGGAAGATCGATGGGTCGCCGGACGTCGATCGGCAGCGCCCGCTCAACCTGGTCGACCGTATAGAGATTCCGAAGGGAGGCTTTGAATCGTAACGATTCGCGACTGTCCGTTGTTCCGAAGGTGGGCCTCGGATCTGTTCCCGGCTTGCCGATTCGAAAATCAGGACTCATCGGCAGTTCGTCGACGGTCGCCGGCCGGCGTGTCTCGGAATCGATGGCAGCTGCAGCGGCGGCACGGCGCTGAATCGATTCCACCCGGCGCATGAGCCAGAGTGCTCCGGCAACCAGACCGATACCGGCGATGATCACCGTTGCCGCCCCGGCGCCTGACACAAGGAGCAACAACAGAATCAGACCGGCCAAGGCCAACGGGAGAAACCTGAGCCAGGGGTAGCGTTCGAGCAAATCCAGCAAGTCCGGCGGAATGTCGTCAGGCTGAAACTGCTGCGACAGATCCTTGCCCTCCGGCAACTGCGGGGCCACCACTTTGGGCGGCGCCGCCGACACGTCGCCACGATTGACCCGGTCCAGCAGCTGGGCGGGAGGCCGGTCTTGATCGAAACCGACCAGCCTGGTCACCCGTGCCCGTGGGCGAAGGGCCTGCCGCATCGTCTTGGACAACATAGCGGTCGGAACAGTGCTGCGGCTGATCTGATGATGGATCGTGATCCCGTCCGCCAACAGGCGGCGCTGGACCGGAGCCGTGATGGTCAAAAACTGTTCCGGGGCGCGAGCCCGGAGCGGGGAGAGTTCACGAACATGCCAGACTTGGGACACCAGCTTGGCCATCTGCCCGTAACGGATCTTCTGGTTGCCTTCCAATACCTTGCCGACCTGCTGCCAGGCCGCTTCCATATAGGTTTCCTGGTTCTGTTGGACGACCCGCGTTCCAAAACCGGCTGCCACACGGTGGCGCGGGTCGAGGTTGAGTTCCTGAACCCATCGATTGCCGGCTGGATCACCTTCGAGGGGAACCAAGCGTTGGGTCTGGGAATGCCAGCGTCCATAAATCGGCGGGACGATGAGCGGATCCTCGTCATCTTCTACGTTCGGCCCAAGACCACTGCCATGATTCGCCTCCGTCGCGCTGTGGTCACCATAGTCCGCTCCCAGATTAACGAGCTTCGCCAGCGCCGTTTGAAAGGCATGCGGATAGGGCTTCCCCCATGCTTCGAAGCGCTCATACTCTGTAAGGTCATCTTCGCTCAATGTTTCGAGCGGCGCGCGAAGGGCGCCTCCCAGGCGCAGGATGCCGCCCAATTCCGGGATGCCGGGCAGATTCGCGTCGGGTTGTTGGACGTCCATGTCGCGACGTCCGACCCGCGGGTCCACCGTGCGCGGCTGGAGCAAGCGCACGAGATACTCGAAATCGCCCACGCTGCTCGTGAGGAAATACCACCGGTGGTAATAGGGAAAGAACGTGCCTTCTTCTTTTCCGACATAATCGGCCCAGGCGCTTTGGGTGGCGGAGGAAGCCTTGGCTGGATTCTTGGCCAATCCGGCTAACCGCCCTGTCTCGAAGGTGGGAATGATAAATGCGTGGTACGCGGTATTGGCCTTCAAAATGCGCGGGCAGAGCAGGCGCGAGTAGGCGAGATCGCGATTCGTTTTGACGATGTCATCGAGGCGGGCGGCGAGGGCCGCTGTGTCGTTGGGATCGACTCCAAACCCGCCGTTGACATGCACATGGGCCCAGAACCAGAGCTGGTCGAAGGGAGGGAACTTCTGCGCGGCATCGTGCACCTCGATACAAGGCAGCGGCCTTCCCAGGGTATTACTTCCATCCGTGAATTCGCTCTCCTCCAGCACCACCAGGGTAACCCAGGGCCGCAGCCGTCTGCCGTCGGGTGAGGGCCTGTTCGGGGTATAGCGCCAGGGAAAGTCCTCGTCATAGAACTCGACAAACGGTACATAATTCGTTTCGAAATTGGTGATCCAATGACGGGGCTCTGTCCGCACGATCATCTTGCTGTCGATGCCAATAATGTCTCCGGGACCATAGAGCTGGACTGATTTGGGGATCGCTTCCGTCGCCGTCCCGCCGGCAAGTCGCTCGCCAGTGATCTGCAAGCTGACGTCGATCGAGCCCCGTTCGGACACCCCCGCCTGCTGGTCCCCTTCCCGGATGAAGATGCCGAGTCCTTGGCGGGACCAGGGTAAGAACGAATAGGCGGCGATCGGTTGCGTGCTCATGCGGCCCTATTCACCTCCACCGAGGGAATGATATGCACTGCGTCGGACAGAGCAGGTTTGAGACGGATCACCTGGGCCAAGTGTGCCTGCGCCTCCGCAAAGCTGGAGAAGGTGGCGGCGGTTTGATAGACCCGATTATCGGCCTGGAAGGCCACGGCGTACTGCTCCTCAGCCACCGTGACCTTGCTCGCGAAGGGACGCATGCGTGTTTCCTGTGCCAGGGAGACGGCCGATCGCGAAACGGACCCACCGTTTCGAAAGTGGACAAACAGGGCGTCCCAAAACTTGAAAAAACGTATCCGGAACCGCTGGAAGGCCCCATCCACGATAATGGTCTCGTAGCGCACATTGCGTTGAGCCGCGGGACCGGTCGCCCATGGTTGTCCGGCTGCTCCCAGTTCGACCCCGCTCTCCAGCGGTTCGTAGGCCGGAGCCGACAGCTTGGCCGCATCCTCCATGTCGCGGTATTGCGCCACAGCAAACTTCTCTCTGGTCGGGCCCTTCACGGTCAGCCCGCTCGTGGCGACCGTGACCGTGGCTTTCTTGATGTCGGAGGGCTTCTGATTGCCGATCTTGTCGAGCGGCAGGTTGAGCGGAGCGAAGCGCTGGCTGATCTGCAACGTCCCGACCGGGTGCAAGACCAACAGCCCGGCGCTGCCGACATCGCGCAGGCTCACGAACAACTGACCAGAGGGGGGCAGGGTCGCTCGCCAGCTCTCCAGTTTTTCAAATTCGGCGCGCAGTTTGAGCAGCACTTCAATGGGGGGCAACGTGTCGGCCCGCCGCTCGCCGAACGTGACATCGACATCGACCGAAATAGAGAAGAAAAAGAATTCGATCTCGGCAGATCCGCGGATGTGCCAAGGAGTAGGCCCTTCGAGTATTCCGCGGAGATGGACCCCATAGACTCCAAGGCCGAAGACCTTGACCGAGAAGCCGGACGAAATCTCGACGATCAGATAAAACGGCGAGAACCGGAGCAAGGCATCGAACGTGATGTACCCTTCCACGCTCAACGCGTCAAAGCCGAAAAAGGCTTCCGCGCGCACGCCCATCTGCACCGAGTTCGACGTCACGGCGAAGTAGGTCTCGGCGCGGATACGAGCCCAACTCTCATTCACGATCGAGAGCGTGATGCGCGCCGGGGATGGAAACGGCAGAGCCGGTGCTGTGAACCGCGGATGGAAGCCTCCCACGGAGAGCACAAAATTCGGGTTGTCGCTGAAGTCCATGAGCAGGCCCATCTCCCCCTCAAGGGTGATGAACAGGACTCGCGACTCGTACATGGTGGCGAAAAACCACACACGGCGTTTGGCGAACTCCAGCGCGCCGACAAAGCTCACTTGAAGAATCAGCACTGCCTTCTCGTCGGTCGGCAGGGCCACCCGCAGTCTTCCTAGAATCACGACATTGCCCGGGATCTCGATGATGACGCCCAGCGAGACGCTGACCAATGTCGGCGTGCCCCAACCGATTTTGGCCATGGGCCCGATCAGAAAGGTGCCTTCGTGCGGCGGGAAGATGGCGCGCAGGTCGCTGATGATTTTCGGCGCATTCTCGATGACGTTCGTGGGAAAAAGGATGCTGTTCACCGCGCCGGTGCGCACACCCTGGACGAGCGGATCGAGCAGCACGACCCGGTTCAATCCCAAGAGACCTCCGACTCCCAGCAACACGAACCCAAACCCGAGCTGGAAGCCAGGATTGAATTCCGCCGTGATAATCACGAGCAGCGAGAATCCCGGCTGGCCGCCGGGCATCTTCGTATTGATGAGCCCGATGGCCTTGAGGGAGAGGAAGTTGGAGACCGTCAGTTCCAGCGCGCCGGCATATTCGCCCTTTTCAACGTCAAGATAGAGGTACCCGCCGCCCTTGACGACCCCGGCATCGATGGCGAGCCCGACCCCGTTCGGTGGCTTGAATGCAAAGGCCACATTGGCTGGACCGAGGTTGCCGCCGCCTTTCGGAAAGGTGAAGGTGGCCACGACCCCTAGGCGATCGACTGAGGCAGTCAGCGGCCCCAGCGCGGCTTTGAAGCCGCCCGAGAGCTCGACAGGAATCGAGCCGTCTGCCTGCAAGGCAAGCCGCAGGTAGAGAGAAAGAATCTCGAGCGGCCCCAACGTCACGTGCGAAGGAATCGCGATCTCCAGCGCCGCGCTCCCTTCGAACCGCACCCCGCGACTTGGGCTCCAGCGGAGATCCACATCGAAGGCTGATTCGAGTTTAATGCCGGACAGCAGGGTCGCGATGAACCCGTCTCCGCCCTCGCCGCTGATGACGAGTTTGCCGCCGTTCAGTCCGGCTTTGATCTCTGGGTCGATCTGGACCTGGGGAACCGCCTGGTCGAAATGCAGAGCCAGGTTGACTCCCGCGCTCGGGCTCTGGACTTCCAAGCGAGACCCGCCCGCCGCACCAAGGAGCAGAAATGGAGGCGCATTCCGGAGACGGGCGAACGACGCGCCGAGCCGCGCATCGATCGCGCCGGTCGGCACATCGAGTGCCACATCCAACAGCGGTCGGATCGTCAGGTCGAGATCCGCCGCAAAGGCCGCATGGGCGTCGAAGGTCGCCTGCCAATCCCCAGCTTCAATGGTCTGCGTCTGGTCGATGGCCATCGGCATCCGCAGGCTGACGTCCAGGCCGGGAGGATTCAATCCCGGATCGACTTCGGCGCTGAACCCAAAGGCCTCGAGTACGGCCGGCGTGCCGGGAGGCTGAAGGATCTCGGCCGGGATCCGAAACTGTTCCCGCAATAACGTTTGCAGCGCCGTGAAGAGTGCAATTCCGTCGAACCCTGGAGCGCCCCATTGGTACACTTCCGTCAAAAGCCCTGCCGGGTCGGTGAACCCTTTCGCCATGCGATCGAAACGAAACGTCTTCCGGACATAGGGGCCATTGAGTGAGCCGGGCGCTCCGCCTTCTTCCAGCACGATCTCGATGCCGCCCGTCGCCAGCAGCACCAGGGCCAGATGGGGAAATCGGGTTTCGAGATATTCCACGAACAGCCGGTTGAGCAGACGTTCCGTGAACAAACCGGCAAAGGTCGCGAGCTCGGCCCTCTGTTGCGGAGTCAATCCGGCCCCGACGCTCGCAGTCTGAAGGGCCGCGCCGACATCGCGAGCCGCCTGGATTAAGGTGCCGATATGTTGGAGCAACTCCAGGCTGGATGAGGCAACGGCAGCGCCATCCTTTTGCTCGATGGCCCGCGCCAGGATGGCGATCAACTCAGGCATGCTCGCTGCCGCTGTGGCGGTCGTCGCCAATGCGCCAGTCAATTCGGTTGCGCCCGCTGTGGCGTCGGAGGAGCGAAGACCAAGCCACTCCAGCAGCGTATCGATCGAGTCGTCTTCCACCCGCTGTGCGAGCGGATCAAACATCCGCGCCAATTCGCCGGCCAGCTGTTCGATCGTGCCTACCGTCTCGCTCACGCTCGTCCCCTCTGTTGCCCATCCACCATGGCTGCCAGCGGTGTCTCGATCATCGCGAGGACAGTCGATCGATGCCGTTCGATTCTCTCGCGCAACCGCTTGCTGCCATAGCGGAGTAACTGATCAAAGAAACGATCCAGGTATTGCCGTTGCGCCTCGCCGGCGATCGAGACGTCTGCGTCTGGATCCATAGCTCCTTGCAGGACCCGGCGGAGCAGAATGGGGCCGGTCGCCCGATGCCACATGGCGGCGATCCGGCGGTTGCTGTTGATCAGGCGACGGACCTCGCTGAAATGGCGGCTGACAGCCGCGGCCACCTGCTCGCCTTCGGGCAAGATCCTGAGCCTCGCTCGGAGAATTCGGAACCATGGCGGGAATTGATGAAATGCCGACTCTGATTCGTCCAGGCGATCGCGGAAGAAGCTGTTGATCGGAGAAGACCGAAGGGGGCTGAAGTCGGAAGCCCTGCGCCCACTGAACGCTACACCATCGAGAACGACGGGAGGATGCATGTTGGGACCGCCGCCACCTCCTCCACCACCCGCCTCAGCACGGACCGCCGCGATGGCTGCTTCAATGTTGAGCTTACCCCCACCCCATGTCGTATCCCACCCCCCGGCCGGTCTGTCTCTCGCCGTGGCCTGCAGATGCCGCACGATATCGGCTCTGGTGAGACGAGGATTCTCTTCCAGGAGCAGGGCGATCGCCCCGGTTACGTGCGGAGCCGCCATGCTGGTGCCGGTCAAGTCCTCATAGAGGCAGCAACAGGCATCGGGACAGCAGGAGCAGCAGTTGCCGCGGAAGTTGGCCACGTCGGCTTTGGCCGAGGTGATCTCCAGACCGGGCGCGGCGATGTCGGGCTTTCTGTTGGCCAGGGCACCCCTGGCCACGGGGCCACGGCTCGATGACGGCTCGATCCCGGTCGAGGGCCAGCAATCGCAACAACTGGTGCGCGATTGGTGATTGGCCACGGCGATGACTTGTGCGGAAGTTCCCGGAATGCTTAACGTCGAATCCAGAGAGGCGCGGACCTTGGCATCCGGCGGACTCTTTGGAGGCAAAAATCGCGGCGTGTTCGTGCCGCGTTCGATCCAGCAGTGGAACGCCACATCTCCGAAGTTCGGATTGGCCAGATTGAACCTCCAGTCCCCGTTGGGAAGGGTGCCTCGTGCAGGATCGTGAATGGTGATACGGAAATTGTTGTCCCGACTGTGCTCTCCGTTGATCGTGGCATCGATTTCAACCCGTGATCGGCGATTCGCGGCGGCAGTCGGATTGGCGATGAACGAGCTGTCGGTTCCGTGATTCACCGTGCCGCTGCTCGTTCCCCCCGGTGCGGTGACGGTAAGGTTCAGTGCGCCGGCCCGGTCGTACCAGAGATCCAGAAAGGCTTCAAACTCCAACCCTTCCGGAACCTTGAACTCAATGTCGATATTATCCAGCCCCGGCACGGAGCCCTGCACATGGCGCAGCGCCGCTCCCTCATTACCGGCAGATTTGACGACGATCCGACGTGGCCCCAAAAGATCGCCGACTTCCACGTCGGCATCGACCGCCCGCTCCACGAGACTGGTCCCATCGTGGGGGCCGAGGTTGTCCCCTTGGCTGATGTTGATGACTTTCGGTTTGTCGATGCTGTCGAGAAAACTGAAGATGTACTCCAAGGCCTGCAGCAGCCGCTGGTTCTCTCCGATCTCATCCGAGTGACTATAGTCGTATCGCACCACGATCAAGTCGGCGTTGGGCGCGACGCCGACATAGGTCCGGCCGACATGGCAACAGGTAGCAGGCCTGCCGTTGCCTGCGGCAATGCCGGCCACATGGGTTCCATGTCCATCCCGTTTATTTCTCGCATCGACATCCCTCGTGCGGATTGTGCCATTGCCTTGCAGGGCTTGCGTGATTTGATCCCGGACATAGACGACGCCGATATTGTTCGGACCTCTGGTATCTCCGGCTCGGAACGGCAGCATCTGATCCCAGATCGCAAGAATCCGGGAAGTGCCATCGTCCTTGACGAATGAGCCATGTCGCCAGTCGATGCCGCTGTCGATGATCCCGACGACCACGCCTTCGCCTTTCCGCGATGGAGCCCCCGTATGCACAGCGGTGGCGTGAATCTCGGGGAGGCTATAGTTCAATTCTGGGTGCATGCGTCGAGGGCCTTCGACCTCCACCACGTGCTCAATGGAAGCGAGGTCGTCGAGACGATCAAGCGGAATGAGCCCGGTGGCGATCTTGTAGCCCTTCGTCGGATGCTGCACGAGGCTGTGCCGCTCGAATCCCACGGCGGTAAGGTCGTCTAGGCTGCCGGTGAATTCCACGATAATCCCGATTCGTTCTCCTGCGCTGCGGTCTTGCGGCGCTCCTTCGGCCTCGTTACGGCCTCGCGTGGAGCGCAATCTCGCCCGGAGCCCCGGATCCAGCTTCTTGTTCATCGTGGCCTCCCAGGCAACTGCCCCATGGCATGCCATTCGCTGTGCATCGAGTCCCGCCGGGCAACCAATTGCCCCACGAACGTTTCGCCAATCAGGCGGACCGGACGATGCTCATTCGACAACGTCGTTGAGGGAGCGACAACGGAATGGAGGTCTTGCTCAGGAAGATTGAGGACGGTGGCTTCACGCCATGTGATGGAGAAAGGCGCCTGCCTGATCGCTTGCTCGCCATAGAGTTTGGTCGGCATAAGCAATCTCTCTACCAGGTGGTGACAAAGCAGCCCGTACGTATTTTCGGTGGGAGCCTGTCTTGTACACAATTACCTCCATCGAGTAAAGAACTTTTGGCCGTGAAATTCGGCCCCGTGAGAATTATTCTGTTATTCCGAGATCTTGAGCCGGTGGGCAGTTGTTGTTCCAAGATGAGACAGACTCGGGAATGTTCGACGATGCTTCAGCAGGAAGGCGGTTTATGGAAGAGGAGTCGGTGCACATGAGTTTCAGTAATGCTCTGCTTCGGCGGAGCACAGAGAATTATGCAGAAGTACTGAGCACCAAATTTTACGAGAAGCGCACGAAGCGAAACTCGCAGGTGTGCAAGCGGAGTGCGGAGAAAGAATTACGCGTGAGGAATTTCTCCGCCCGCATCAAACTACATAAGACGAGGAAGAGTGGGCTGGTCGCACAGAGTGCAGGTTGAATTTCAACTGGAGGCATTGAATATCCCCGCACACATTCGAGGTGCGGGGTCGAGCGAGCTTTGTTTGGTGGTCCCAACGGGATTTGAACCCGTGTTTAAACCCGACTACGACTTCGCCCTTTATTTTTGCGAGCTTCAAGGATTTTCTTCAAGTCAGAAACGG
>JAHFEW010000004.1 GCA_023248215.1 Nitrospira sp. | reverse complement strand
ATGTCCTGGGGTCGCTATTCCCTATCGTAATATTCCATGAAGAGCTAGCTCGCGTTGCCTGACGCAAACCTACTGTACTGGCCAACCGAAATGAGAGCAGCATGTCGGCCGGCCCACAATCCACCAGGCTAGGGTTCTTCCTAGCTTGAGGGCCGAACCCGAACCGATTAGCATTGTTGACCGCACTCCCGGCGAGTGGGACAGGCTCGGAGGAAAAGCACGCCCTTAGGTAGCTCATCGAGATCCGTTTGGCCATAACAAGATAGACTGTGACGGCCAATCGGAGGGCGACGCTGAGCCCAAGGTTTCTGCTGAAGCTCAGTCTCATCACGTCTTCGAAACCCTGTCCTTGTTGTGACCCTAGGTGTCACGTGTGATTATTCCAATAGGCCGTCGCATCGTTCGGTTGAAGTGCCCTGCGGTGATGGAAGGCATGAAAGGCTGATCCGGTTCACGGGGGGACGATGAACGAACGGGAGGGTGCCGGTGAAGATCTTACCCTGTTCGCAACGGCGCGGCCCGGCGATTCTCATCGGTCAAGCTTAGGCGACAACGAGCCACAGTTTACCCATTTCACGCAGAACCTGCCCGGCTTGGCCTGGATCAAGGACCTTCAGGGACGGTATGTGTATGTCAACGATGCGGCTCGGCAGGTCTTCGGTGCCGCCTGGTCCGACTTGGTCGGGAAAACCGATGACGAGCTGTTTCCTCCGCGGGCGGCGGCGCAGTTCAGAGCCAATGATCAGAAAGTCATTGCCGGCAAGAGCGCCATCCAGACGGTGGAGGAATTAGAACAGGCAGATGGCCTCCATCGCTCGCTAGTGAGCAAGTTTCCGATTTTTGGCAGGGACGGCGAGGTACTTCTCGTCGGCGGCATGGCCATCGACATCACTGAGCAGCTCCGGATCCGGGACGAGCTCCGTCACAGCCAGGATCAGCTTCAACTGATCGCCGACAATGCCCCCATCTTCATTGCCTATTGCGATTCCGATCGGCGCTATCGGTTCGTCAATAAGACCTATGTCACACGGTTCGGATTGACGGCGGCTGATATCATCGGGAAGCCTATCGCGGACGTCTTGGGCCAGGCGGCGTATGACAGTATGAAGCCATACATCGACCGGGTGCTGAGCGGCGAGACGGTCGAATTCGAACTCCAGATTCCCTACCAAACGATCGGTTCCCATTTCATGCACTGCACCTATGTGCCGGACCGCAACCCCGATGAATCAGTCCGAGGTTGGGTGGCGGTGGTGACAGATATCACGGAGCGGCGCCAGTTCGAATCTGCGCTTCGCGAGAGCGAAGAGCGGTATCGCCGCCTGGTCCAGCACCTCCCGGCCGCCGTGTATACAACGGACGTTCAGGGTCGCATCCAACTGTACAATGAGGCGGCGGTCTCGCTGTGGGGTCGCACACCCGATCTCGACCATGACCGATGGTGTGGATCGTACCGGATCTATCGCCCGGACGGCGGGCTGCTCCGCCTTGACGAGTGTCCGATGGCTGTGGCGTTGAAAGAAGGCCGTTCGATGCGTGAGGAGGAGATTGTGATTGAGCGGCCGGATGGAACCCGTCGCTACGTGTTGGCCTATCCGGATCCGAGCAGAGATGCCACGGGAGCGGTTGTGGGCGCGATCAATATGCTCGTGGACATTACGGAGCGGAAGCAGGCGGAGGACCTCATTCGTGACCAGTCTGCCTTGCTCGAGCAGACACACGATGCCATCTTCGTCTGGAAACTCGGAGGCGGCATTACCTACTGGAATCAGGGGGCGGAACGGCTGTATGGCTTCACCGAACGGGAAGCGCTCGGCCGGGTGAACCATGATTTGCTGAAGACCCTGCATCCCTCCGGTGTCAGGCAGATCGAAGACATCCTGGAACGTGATGGACAGTGGATGGGGGAGTTGCTCCACACGACGCGCGAGGGAAGGCAAGTGCTCGTCGAAAGTCGCTTGCTGCTCTCCCGCCGGCCCGATGGGCAGCAGTTGGTGTTGGAAAGCAATCATGACATCACCACCCGCAGAGAGGCTGAAGCGGCGCTGCGCGTCAGCGAGGAGCGGTTTCGCTTGGCGACGCAATCCGGTAAGCTCGGTGTCTGGGAATGGGATTTCGCCGCCAATCGGGTCACATGGTCGGATTCCCTCTACGGCATCCACGGTGTGCGACCGGACCAGTTCAACGGCACGGTGGAAGGGTTCACCTCGTTGGTCCATCCGGACGACCGCGCGAAGGTGGGGGCGGCGATTCACTCGACGCTGACCGCCGGCGTTCCCTATGAGCTGGAATTTCGCGCGTTCAAGCCGAACGGGGAAGTGATCTGGTTGTTTACCAACGCATCGGTCTTTCGCGACGGGGACCGGCCGGTGCGTATGGTCGGAGCCACGTTCGACATTACCGATCGCAAGCGGGCGGAGGAGGCTCTCCGGAACAGCGAGAGCATTTATCGCACCCTCCTTGAGCAGGCCCACGACGGCATCTATGTCTGTGACCCCACCGGCCGGCTGGTGATGGCCAATGATGTGGTCTGTCGTCTGCTCGGCTACAGTCGGGAAGAACTCATCGGCCTGTCCATTCGGGACACGTATGAGCCCGACAAGCGGCATCTCTTCGACCAACGATTTGCCGAGGCCAAGCAGGGGAAGGCCCTCCGCTTCGAACGGAAGATGATCCGCAAGGATGGCTCCTTCTTCGAGGCGGAGGTCAGTGTGACCGTGCTGGATCATGGGCAGGGGTATGCCACCATCCGCGACATTACGCGTCGTAAACAGGCGGAAGCATCTGCGGCGAAACGCACCGAGCGGATGCGCTTGCTCTCTGAAACGCTTGCGCAACTGCTCAGTGCCAAAGATCCCGAGACCGTCGTCCGAGAGCTCTTTCCCAAGGTGGCCGCGCATCTCAACGTAGACACCTATTTCAATTTTATGGTGGACGAGACGGGGCAGGCCCTGCGGCTCCACTCCTGCGCCGGGGTGTCCGCGGAAATGGCCCATTCCATGCGGAAACTGGAATTCGGCCAGGCCATATGCGGAACAGTGGCCCAGATTCGCGCCCCGATCATCGCCAACGATATTCTCCGCTCCGCCTACGACAAGGCAGATCTCGTCCGGACCTTCGGCATTCAGACCTATGCCTCTCATCCGCTGATGGCCGGCGAACGGCTGCTCGGCACCTTGTCCTTTGCGAGCCGCACCCGTTCGGCATTCGACGACGATGAGATCGAGTTTCTCCGGATCATTTCTCAATATACGGCCGTGGCCCTGGACCGGCTGGGCACCACCAGGACCCTCAAGGAACATACCCGCTCGCTGGAAATTGTGAACCGGGTCGGGAGCACGCTCGCCGCTGAATTGGACCTGAACAAGCTGGTCCAGGTTGTCACCGATGCCGGTCGTGAAGTGAGCGGCGCGGAGTTCGGCGCGTTTTTTTACAACGTCACGAACGACGAGGGAGAAAGTTATCAGCTGTTCACCCTCTCCGGAGTGCCGCGCGAGGCATTCGCAGGGTTCGGCATGCCGAGAAACACTCCGGTATTCGGCCCAACGTTCCGCGGCGAGGCCCCCATCCGTGTCGCGGACATCCTGCAGGATCCACGCTACGGGACCCTGTCCCCGCACTACGGGATGCCCAAAGGCCATCTCCCGGTCCGCAGCTATCTGGCTGTGCCGGTGGTGTCCCGCTCGGGTGAAGTCCTCGGCGGATTATTTTTTGGCCATAGCCAGCCGGGGGTCTTCACGGAAGAGGCCGAAAAGGTTCTTGTGGGCATCGCCGCGCAAGCCGCCGTCGCCATCGACAACGCCAATTTGTATACGGCCGTGCAGAAGGAGTTGGCGGAGCATAAGCGGATCGAAGATGCGTTGCGCGCCAGTGAGGAAAAATTCCGCACGATGGCGGATCACATCGCCCAGTTCGCCTGGATGACCGACGATCAGGGATGGATCTTCTGGTACAACCGGCGGTGGTTCGAATACACGGGCACTACGTTGGAAGAGATGCAAGGGTGGGGCTGGCAGAAGGTGCATCATCCCGATCATGTTGAACGGGTCACGGCGCGGTTTCGACGATGTCTGGAGGCGGGCGAATTTTGGGAAGATACCTTTCCCTTGCGCGGCCGTGACGGCAAGTATCGATGGTTCCTGTCGCGGGCAGTGCCAATCCGCGATGAAGCCGGGAAGGTCTTACGATGGTTCGGAACGAATACCGATATCACCGCGCAACGCGAGGCGGAGAACGCGCTCCGCCGCAGCGAGGCTCTGTATCGGGCGATCGGAGAGTCTATCGACTACGGCATTTGGGTGTGTGATGCGGAAGGACAAAATACGTACGCCAGCGAATCATTCTTGGAGCTCGTGGGATTGACTCAGGAACAGTGCGCTGAATTCGGCTGGGGGCGAGTCCTGCATCCCGATGACATAGAGTCTACGATCTCGGCCTGGAAAGACTGTGTGTGTACCGGCGGGGTCTGGGATTGTGAGCACCGCTTTCTCGGCGTGGACGGGCGCTATCACCCGATCCTGGCCCGCGGCGTGCCGGTGCGCGACGACAGCGGTCATATCCTGGGGTGGGCCGGCATCAATCTCGATATCAGCGGCCTCAAACAGGCTCAGGAAGATCTGCAGGAGAAAACCGAGCGGTTGCTCGTCGCTCTCAACGCCTCGCACACTGGGACCTTCCGGTGGAATCTCCGAACCAACGAACTGACGTGGGATGACGCGCTGGATCATCTGTTCGGCCTTCCGTCCGGACAGACGGCGCGGTCTCTCGAACAATTTCTCCGCATGGTCCACCCCGATGATCGCGACTCGGTGCTCCGTGCGTGTGAACGATGTCGGGCCACCGCCCTGGATTTCGACGCGGAATTCCGAGTCATTCTGCCTGACGGGACCATACGATGGCTCTATGACCGGGGTAAGACCATTGCCCTAGGGGAGGATGGCCGGCCCGAATACATGACCGGTGCCTGCGTCGATATCACCGAACGCAAAACGGCGGAAGAGCAGCTGCGACAATGGACGGCGGACCTGGAAGAGCGCGTTCGAGAGCGCACCGAGCAATTGACGCGCTCACAAGAACGCCTGCGGGCTCTCGCGACCGAAGTGACCCTGACGGAACAAAAGGAACGCCGCCGAATCGCTTCCGAACTCCACGATTACCTGGCGCAATTGTTGGTTCTGGGACGCATCAAGCTCACGCAGGGCCGGAAGCATGCCAATCCCGCGCAGGAGAAATGGGTGAATGATCTCGATCAATTGCTTGATCAATCCCTGACCTATACGCGATCACTCGTCGCGCAGTTGAGCCCGCCGGTTCTCCATGAATTCGGACTGATCAAGGCCTTGCATTGGCTGGGCGAGACGATGCAGCAGCATGGGTTGACGGTGGAGGTGCAGGCGGAAGATCGATGGCTCGCGCTGCCGGACGATCAGGCGATTCTCATGTATCAGTCGGTGCGGGAACTGCTATTGAATGTGGTGAAACACGCCCAGTCCGATCGGGCCACGATAGCCGTGCAGGTAACGTCAGACGATGCGCTACGCATCCTGGTGGCCGATCAGGGGCGGGGGTTCGATCCCGATGCCGCCATGACCAGCGATCCGATGTCGAGCCGATACGGCTTGTTCAGCATCCGCGAACGCATGGCGGTCATGGGAGGTGCCCTCACGTTGAATTCCGCTCCCGGGAAGGGAACCAGCGTCACGATTGCGATTCCGTACAAACGCGAGGAGGCGACCTCGAACCCTGTTCATTTGTCAGAAAGTCGATCAGGGACCGGCGCACGAAGTGCGGCTGGTCCGAACCAGGCCAAAGGGGGCGTCGTCCGCGTCTTGTTGGCCGACGACCATGCCATGGTCCGTCAGGGGTTGCGCAGCATCCTGGATTCGTATGAGGACATCACCATCGTCGGTGAAGCCGGCAATGGCGTGGAGGCAGTGAACCTCGCCGGGTCCTTGAAACCCCACGTGGTGGTGATGGATTTGAATATGCCGATTATGGATGGCATTGAAGCGACGCGTCGTATCAAGCAGTCCGCCCCGTCGATCGTGGTCATCGGGCTGTCGGTTCGAAACGACCGGGAGGCCGAGGAAGCGCTGCGGCAGGCCGGCGCGTCCGGCTATCTCACCAAAGAATCGGCCGCGGAGCAATTGCACCAGGCGATTTGTGAACTCCTGCAGCGCGCCACGCCGCTCGGGAGTTAAGCGCTGCAGTTCCTACCTCCTCCTACATTTCTCATTTCCGCCGTTTGCCATCGGTTCGAGGCCGGCCCGCATCGAGCCCAAAAGAATCTATTGACCCGCTGATCGCTTGAGGAGAAGATGCGGCGGCGTGGCACAGAGTCTGCAGGTCAAGTCTGCAACTGACCCAACGATGAGGGACGACCAATGAAAGTGCTGATTGCGACCGATGGATCGAAGTACGGCAAGTGGGCGACAGAATGGGTGGCGCGGCTGCCGTTCGCGGACAAGCCTGACTTTACATTGTTGCATGTGACGGATGTTGAGGCGCTGCGCGCACCCTTCATGTTTCAGCCGGTGGTGATCGGCAATGAGCCGTTTATCAAGGAAGAAATCAAACGCATCGAGGCTCGCGGGAAGAGCACGATGGCCGAGGCCAAGGTGCAGATGGCCTCGCTCAAGATGAAGGCCAAGCTGGTCTTGGAGCGTGGTCCGGTCAGTCCGACGATTCTCAAACGAGCAGCCAAACGCGACGGACTGGTGGCCATCGGCAGCCGGGGCTTGGATGCGCTCGACCGGTTCCTGCTCGGCAGCGTCTCGACCCAAGTCGCGCTGCATGCGCCCTGTTCGGTCCTCATCGTGAAGGAGGAGCCTCGCCCCCTGAGTCGGATCCTTTTCGCGACCGATGGTTCCAAGGAGTCGGACAAGGCATTGCGGTTCCTCTTGACCAAACTGCAGCCGGACGCGCGCGAGGGCCTGGAGCCTATCGACGTCGTGGTGACCCACGCCATGCCCTTTCTCAACTATCCAGAATTGAAGGAAGCCGGCGGCCGCCTAGTCGAGCAATGTGCGAATAAACTGCTCAAGGCTGGGTACGTGGTCGATGAAGTGGTCCGGCTCGGCAAGCCGGCTGATGAGATCTTGAAGGTGGCGTCCAAAAAGAAAGTCGACCTCATTGTGACCGGAGCCAAAGGGATGGGCGCGGTCGCCCGGTTTTTGCTGGGCAGCATCTCGACGAAGGTGGTTCAGCACAGCGCCTGCTCGGTCCTCGTGGTCCGGTAGGCGGGGTGGTTTCCTCTTGACCGAACGTGCAGGCCATGGAAGTTATCCTGTGCCGAAATGGTTTTTCCGTAGCCCGCTGGAGCGAACTAGGCAGGCTGTGGCATTTCACCCCGCTCTCACAGCCAGGACCGTAGCAAAAGGCTGCTACGGTCGTCTCATTCCTTTCAAAATCACTGCACTCGCACGGCATGCTCCCTGCTGTTCTAAGAAACAACGGGGATTGTGCCGTTCGAATGGTTAGAGCATGAAACAAACAGGCGCTGGTCTGAAGGGGAGGCTCTGCGGGGAACCGCGGCAGGTCGATGTTTCGCTCTGTCGCTGGACGCGTGGCCTTCTTGTCGGGCTAGCCCTCATGGCAGGGACGGGCTGCGAGCGAGACCCGGCGACGGGTCGGCCTGCGGAAAAGCCGGCGGGCAGGGCCGTCGAGGGGATCGTGCATCTCACCACGCATGAAATCGCCCGGGCCGGTATCGAAGTGCTGCCGGTCAAGAAGGAGCCGTTCACCATTCATCGCGAGTTTCCCGCGACCGTTCAAGCCAATGAAAACGAACTTGCGGAAGTGACGACACTCATCCGAGGTCGGGTGGTCGAGGTGTCGGTGGATGTGGGCAAGGATGTGAAAAAGGGAGAGCGGCTCGCGCTGCTCGACAGCACTGACCTCGGCGTGGCGGAAGGGGCCTACCTGAAGGCGGCGGCGAGGCAGCACGAAGCGCAGCTGGCGTATGAGCGTGCCGCGAATCTCCACGAACATCGGGCGATCAGCCTGGCGGAGCTGCAACGCCGGGAAGCAGAGATGAAAACCGCACGGGCGGATGTGCGGGAGGCATCGAGTCGTCTCGCGCTCCTTGGCGTGCCGGCTCATGAGGTGCAGCGCCTCGATCGCGAGCAGACCATCAAGTCCGACGTGGCGCTTCGCGCACCCTTCGCCGGTCGGGTGATCATGCGCAACATCACGCGCGGCGAAGTGGTGGAGACCTCGCGGAAATGTTTCACCATCGCCGACTTGTCCGATGTGTGGGTCATCGGAAGCGTACCGGAGAAAGACGTTCGTTTTATTCGTCCCGATCAGACGGTTAAGGTTTTGGTTGCGGCCTACCCGCATGCGCTCTTCTCGGGCAAGATCACCCATATCAGCGATGTGCTCGAGCCGGCGACCAGGACCATGCGCCTCCGTGTCACGGTGCGCAATCCCGACCGGATCTTGAAGCCGGAGATGTTCGCGACGGTCCAAGTCTATGCCATGGGGCCCCAGGATCTCCTGACTGTGCCGCTGGCGGCCGTGCAAAACGGCGGGGCGGGCAAGGTCGTCTTCGTGCGCAATGCGGAGGATCAATTTGAGCCGCGCCGGGTGACGCTGGGGGATGAACAGGGCGAGAAGATCGTCGTCCTGGAGGGATTGCGGGAGGGTGAGGAGGTGGTGGTGAAAGGGTCCTTTGCCCTCAAGTCGGAGGTCGACATCCACAAGATCGAGCCCGCGCAATGATCGCCTCGCTGCTGGAATTCTCGCTGCGCCAACGGATCTTGATCCTCGGTCTGACCTGTTTCTGTGCGGTCGCAGGCATTGTGGCCTTTCAATCCATTCCCATCGACGCCTACCCTGATGTGACCAACGTGCAGGTGCAGGTGCTGACGGAAGCGCCGGGCCTGTCGCCGGTCGAAGTCGAACGGTTCATTACCTATCCCATCGAACTTCAGATGACCGGGTTGCCGGGGCTGGCGGAAATCCGCTCGCTCTCGAAGTTCGCGCTCTCGCAGCTGACGGTGGTCTTCGAAGACGACGTGGATGTCTATTTTGCCCGCCAGCTGGTATTGGAACGGATGATGGCGGTCAAGGAGCGGCTCCCGGCTGGGCTCGATCCGGTCATGGCACCGGTGACGACCGGGCTGGGGGAAATCTATCAATATTATCTCGAAGGGCCGCAGGCCGCCGCAACTGATCCTGCGTCGGTGGAGACGGAGCTGACGAATCAGCGTACGGTGCAGGATTGGGTGCTCCGTCCCTTGCTCAAGAGTGTGCCCGGCGTGATCGATGTGAACGGCTTGGGTGGCTTTGTGAAGCAGTTTCAAGTGCTGGTTGATCCCGCCAAGTTACGGAAATACGGACTCACCCTGCATGACGTCTATGAATCCGTGGGAAAGAACAACGCGAATGCCGGCGGCAACGTGTTGGAGCGACATGCGGAGCGCGCCATCGTCCGCGGCCTGGGGCTCATCAAGGCGATTCCAGACATCGAGAGCATTATCGTCAAAGAAGCGGGCGGCACCCCCGTGTTTGTCCGCGACGTGGCGGAGGTGCGCATCGGGCACGCGGTCCGTCACGGGGCCGCGGTGCTGAACGGCGAGCGGGAGGTGGTGGCGGGCACGGTGTTGATGCTGCGCGGGGGAAATGCGCGGGAAGTCGTCCAGTCGGTGAAGCGTAGGGTGGAGTCGATCCATCAGGGCGCTGTGCTGCCGGAGGGCCTGAAGATCGTGCCTTTTTATGACCGCATCGAACTCGTGACGGCGGCCATTAATACCGTGCGTGATGCGTTGATCGAGGGGATTGTCCTGGTGACCTTCGTATTTTTCCTTTTCCTCGGTCATGTGCGAAGCGCGATCGTGGTCACGGCGTCGCTGTTGGTCACGCCTTTGATTACCTTCCTGGTGATGCAGCGGGTCGGGCTCTCCGCCAACCTCATGACGCTGGGCGGGTTGGCGATCGGTATCGGCGAAATTGCCGACGGGTCGCTGGTCGTGGTTGAAAACGTTTACCGCCATCTGTCCGAGAATCGGATCCATCAACGATCCCGCCTTGAAGTGATTCTGCAGGCGACGAACGAAGTGGGGCGGCCCATCCTGTTCGGCATCCTCATCATCAGCGTCGTGTTTCTGCCCTTGATGACCCTGCATGGCATGGAGGGGAAAATGTTCGCCCCGCTGGCCTATACGCTGGTGATTTCGCTGCTGGTCTCGGTCGTCGTGACGTTGACGCTGTCCCCGGTGCTGGCGTCTCTGGTATTACGCGGCGACCACCCGGAAGATACCTGGCTCACCCGCTGGATGAAGGCCCGCTATCAGCCGGTGCTGCGATGGACGCTCGCTCATCGAGTGTCGGTGCTGCTGGGATCGACGGCCGTTGTGCTGGTGAGTCTGACTCTCCTGCCGTTCATAGGACGGGAATTCATTCCAATTTTGGAGGAAGGGGCGTTGACGCCTCAGATCGTGCGTCTGCCGAGCGTGTCGTTGCCGGAGTCGATCGACATCGAGAAGCAGGCCCAGAAGGCCATGCTGGAGTTCCCGGAAGTGCAACTCGCGGTGAGCAAAATCGGACGTCCCGACATCGCCATCAGTCTGGAAGAACCGAATGAGAGTGACCCGATCGTCGCGCTGCGTCCGCGCAACACCTGGACCACCGCTCAGACTCAAGCGGGCCTCGTCGATGCCATCAGGCAGCGGCTGGCTGAGATTCCCGGTATTTCCGTCCTCATGAGCCAGCCGATTCAAGAGCGGGTGGATGAACTGATCTCGGGGATCCGGACGGAGTGCGCCATTAAGCTGTTCGGCGACGACCTTGAGCTGCTCTATCAGAATGCCGAGGCGATCGCGGACCTGATGCGGACCGTGGAGGGGGTGAAAGACGTCAAGGTCGAACAGGTCGCCGGCCAGCCCTATCTGACCCTCGACATCGATCGACAGAAAATCGCCCGGTACGGCATCAACGTGTCGGACGTGCAGGACATCATTACGACGGCGGTGGGAGGTAAACCCGCGACCTATGTCTACGAAGGTGAGCGACGGTTTCAGTTGATCCTCCGGTTTCCCGAGTCCTATCGGAACAGCATCGGGGCCATCGGGGACATTAAGGTGCGGTCGGCATCCGGCGCGCCGATCCCATTGAGCGAACTGGCGGCGATCGACATGCGGGAAGGCCCGGCGCGGATCAGCCGCGAACAGGCGAAGCGCCGTATCTATATCGGCTTCAACGTGGTGGGGCGCGACATCGGCAGTGTGGTTGACGAAGGCCAGAAGAAGTTGGTTGAACAGATTCGACTGCCGCATGGTTATACAGTGACGTGGGGTGGCGCCTTTGAGAACATGGAACGGGCCAATGCGCGGTTGTTGCTCGTGGTGCCGGTCACACTCGGGTTGGTGTTTTTTCTGCTCTTTTGGGCGTTCCATTCCCTGCGGTATGCGGCGTTGATCATTCTAAACCTGCCGTTCGCTTTGATCGGAGGCCTGGTCTCGCTGTGGCTGAGCGGCCAGTACCTGAGTGTCCCTGCCTCCATCGGATTTATCGAGCTGTTCGGGTTGGCCGTCGGGAACGGCATCATGCTCGTGTCGTACATCAATCAGCTGCGAAACGGAGGACAGCCGACGGAGGAGGCGATCATGACGGGCTGTGTCTTGCGGCTTCGTCCCGTGGTCATGACCATGATGACCACGTTGCTTGGTTTGTTGCCGCTGGCGTTGGCTCAAGGAATCGGCGCGGAAGTGCAGCGGCCGCTGGCCACGGTCGTCGTGGGCGGCCTGTTCACCTCGACCTCGTTGACGCTGGTGGTGCTGCCGGCCTTGTATCGGAGCTTTGCCGAACAAGATATGGTGGAGGAGCATGCGCCGGAGTGGGTGTGAAAGGGAAGGGTGGCGTGGGGTGATCCCGTTCGCTCGCAGAGGCCGCAGGATCAGAATGTGCACCCTTCATACGCGCGGTTAGGGATCACCCCACGCCACCCTCCCGGTGCTGGAAGGCAGCAAGCTTGGAAGGAGCATTAGGCTAGGTGTTCCCGGAGCGCGCGCCCTCAGAAGGAAGGGGCAGGAGCCTGTTGATTTCTTGTGTTCGCGCAACGCGCGGCCTGAGAAAGCCCTCGTTGGACGCGTGCAGTGGAGGACCAACGAGCCCACCCTGTATAAGGGAAAGCCTATGGTGAACGGACGATCCTTCTGGGCTGTTCCACCGGATGATCTGCTCCGCGAGTTACGTACCACGCGAGAGGGAGTGAGCACTGCCGATGCTGAAGAACGGGAGGCAACCTATGCGCCAGCCAGACTGAAACCGCAGCGAGATAGCCAACCATTCAGACTTCTGCTGGCTCAGTTCAGAAGTCCCATCATTCTCATTCTACTGTTTGCCTCCGGCGTGTCGTTCTTTCTCGCAGAGCGCAGTGATGCGCTGATTATTCTGAGCATCATCCTGGCCAGCGCGCTCTTGAGTTTCTGGCAGGAATACGGCGCGGCTCAAGCGGTGGCCGGACTCCTGGCTCTGGTTCAGATTACATCTCAAACCTGGCGAGACGGTGTGCTGTGTGATGTCCCGGCCGATGAAATTGTGCCCGGCGATGTCGTGGAGCTCTCTGCGGGATCCAGTCTTCCCGGTGATGCGCGTCTGCTCGATGCGAAGGATCTGTTCGTTGATGAGGCGACGTTGACGGGGGAAACCTATCCGGTTGAGAAATCGGCGGCCACGCTCACGGCCGATGCCCCTCTCCAGAAGAGAACGAACAGTCTTTTTCTGGGAACCCATGTGGTGAGCGGGCGAGCGCGTGCGGTGGTCGTGTTCGTAGGGAAGGACACGGAATTCGGTCGCATCGCCCATCGGATGCGGTTACGGGCGCCCGAAACAGATTTTGAACGGGGTGTGCGGCGATTCGGCTACCTGTTACTCGAAGTCACGCTGCTCCTCGTGCTCTCTATTTTTGCCGTCAATGTCTATCTGCAGCGGCCGGTCCTCGAATCCTTTCTCTTTTCCATGGCGTTGGCGGTGGGTCTGACGCCGCAGCTGTTGCCGGCCATTATCAGCGTCAATCTCTCGCACGGGGCCAAACGGATGGCGCAACAGAAGGTCGTCGTCAAACGCCTCGCATCGATCGAAAATTTCGGCAGCATGAATGTCCTGTGCTCCGACAAGACCGGCACCTTGACCGAAGGTTCGATGGGGCTGCATGCCGCCCTGAATCTCGAGGGCCAGCCGAGCGAGAAGGTATTGTTTCTCGCCTATCTGAACGCGATGTTCGAAACCGGATTTCCGAATCCGTTGGATGAAGCCCTGCGCCGGCATCGGTCGTTCGATCTCACCGCCTATCGCAAGCTGGAAGAAGAACCGTACGACTTCGTTCGCAAGCGGCTCTCGATTTTGGTGGCGACCCCGCAGACCCATTTGTTGATCACCAAAGGCGCTGTCGAGAGCTTGTTGGCGGTCTGTCTGGATGCGGAGCAGACGGACGGCACCGTCGTGCCAATCGATCAGGTTCAGTCGCGAGTCCGACAGCAGGTTCGCGAATTGAGCGCGCAAGGTTTCCGCACACTTGGGCTGGCCTGCCGAGACATGGGAGCTATCGATCGCGTCTCCAAGGAGCAGGAAGCAGCGATGACGTTTCTGGGCCTTCTCGTCTTTGCCGATCCCCCGAAGCCCGGTATCGCCGACACCATAGCGACGCTCAAGGGGCTAGGGGTCTCCTTGAAAATGGTGACGGGGGATCAGGCGCTGGTGGCGGCCTATGTGGGGCGACAGGTCGGGCTGGCGAATCCGCGCCTGCTCACCGGAAGTGACCTGCGCGGCATGAGTGACGATGCGCTCCGCACGCGCGCCAACGGCGTGGACATCTTCGCAGAAATCGAACCCAATCAAAAAGACCGCATCATTCTTGCGCTTCGCGCGTCGGGGAATGTGGTCGGGTACCTCGGTGACGGCATCAACGACGCCCCGGCGCTCCACGCCGCTGATGTCGGCATTTCCGTCGATAGTGCCGTCGATGTCGCCAAAGAAGCGGCCGATCTCGTGCTGCTGGAGCACGACTTGGGCGTGCTGGTGCAAGGAGTCCGTGAGGGGCGCACCACATTTGCCAATACGTTGAAATATGTGTTTATGGCCACCAGCGCGAACTTCGGCAACATGTTCAGCATGGCCGGTGCCTCGCTGTTTTTGCCCTTTCTCCCGTTATTGCCGAAACAGATCTTGCTGACCAACGTCCTGACGGACCTTCCCGAAATGACGATTGCAACTGATCGGGTAGACCGTGAGTTGATCGATCGGCCCCGCCGGTGGGACATTCCGTTCATTCGACGCTTCATGCTCACGTTCGGTTTTGTGAGTTCCATCTTCGACTACCTCACATTCGGGGTGTTACTGCTGGTGTTGCACTCGACGACCGGCCAGTTTCGCACCGGCTGGTTTGTCGAGTCCGTTCTTTCGGCGTCGTTGATCGTGCTCGTCATCCGCACGCGCCGGCCCTGCTATACCAGCCGGCCATCTGCTGCCTTGTTGATCACGACCCTCCTGACGGGATGTGTGACCATGCTGTTGCCGGTGACGCCGATTGGAACGTTCTTGGGATTCGAACCGCTGCCGCCGATTTTCTGGTTGGCGCTGATGGGGATTCTCTTTGCCTATGTCGTTGCGGCAGAACTGGCGAAGAAGCAATTTTACAAGCGAGTGGACAATGGCGGCTGAGGAGGCGCGCAACAATTTTTCACGCGTCGGTCGGGGATAGGTGCCGATCGGCCCGCTCCTGCTTCATGCAATCCATCATCTCCTTGACTGTCAGTGGTGATGTAGTAAAACCAGTAGGAGGATACCGCTTTCTTCCATTCTTCCCCTTCGCATGAGGACGTCCATGGCTGGTTCCACGCAGTCGTCCAACCGCCCTTCTTACGATCCGCAGGTGCTGCTCAACTCTCAGCCGGTGATCGTATCGGTGATCAATCCCGCCGACTATACCGTACAGTTTCAAAACAGGACCTGTCTGGTCGCATTCGGCGATATTGCGGGCGCCAGCTGTCACGAGAAGATTGCGGGGCAGGCCGGCCCATGTGAATTCTGCCGCATGCCTGAGGCCTTGACCCGCGAGGAAGTGGTGTCTGAGGAGGTGGAGATGCCGAATGGTCGACATCTCCTGATCCACTGGGCCAAGGCGTCGACGACGGACGGGCCGGTGCATGTCATTGAAACGATCGTGGATCTGACGAAACGCAAGCAAGACGAGCAGAGTCTGCGGCAGTCACAGAAGATGGAAGCGCTCGGGCGTCTGGCGGCCGGCATCGCGCATGATTTCAACAATCTGCTCATGGTCGTGATCGGCCATGCGCAGCGGGTCGCGCAGCAGCTCGGGGCTCATCCGTGCCACCATGAAGTAGAGATGATCGGGCAGGCCGGCTCCCGGGCAGCGGCTCTGACGAAGAAGTTGCTCACCTTCAGCCGCCGTCAGGTGCTGGAGCAGCGCGACGTGCCGCTCAATACGTTGATTCGTGAGATGGAAGATATTCTGCGCCGTCTGATCGGCGAGCAGATCCAGACCGTCATTGTCCTCGATCCCCAGGCCGGGCATGTGCTGGGCGATTCCGTGCAGATTGAACAGGTGCTCCTCAACCTGGCGCTCAATGCACGTGATGCCATGGCGGAGGGAGGCATTCTGACGATCGAGACGGGCAACGTCGATCTGGACCAAGCCTATGCTCGTGCTCACTCTGGGGCGGTTCCCGGCCCCTATGTCAAGCTGGTCGTGGAGGACACCGGATGCGGGATCGATGCCGAGACCCTCGCACATATCTTCGAACCGTTTTTCAGCACGAAGGAATCCGGCCAGGGAACCGGCTTGGGATTGGCCACGGTCTATGGCATCGTAAAAGAGAGCCGGGGCTATATCGAGGTGACGAGTCAGCCGGCTCGCGGTACCCGGTTTACCGTGATGTTGCCGCGGGCTCTCAGTCAGCTATCGGAGGTTGAAGCGGTGGCTGCTGCTCACTCCGTGCCGGCGACCTGTGCGACCATCCTCCTCGTGGAAGACGACGAGGGCATTCGACGCCTTGTGGCAGCGGTGCTCCGGGATCAGGGGTATGAGGTGTTGGCGGCGGCCGACGGCGTCGAGGCCTTGCAAATGCTGCAAGTTCGAAAAAGCGGATGCGATTTGCTGATCACGGATGTGATCTTGCCGAGAATGAAAGCAGCCGTGCTGGTGCAAGGGGCGAAGACGATGTTTCCCCTGATCAAGGTGCTCTACATCTCCGGGTATGCCGGGGATATGCTGGTGTCGCACGGGGTAGATGCTCAGGCCGCCTATCTTCAGAAGCCGTTCCTCCCCCAAACGCTCATCGAAAAGGTTGGTGAAATTCTCCTGCCTGCGCGCCCATTGTAGTGGAACTCGATAGGTTAAACGGCCAATCCGCCCGAGACTGTCGCATCCGGGATCTCTGCTTCCGAACGCCCATCTTATTTCAGCCACGAATCCGGTACACACAGCCGATTGCTGTGCAGCTTTCCGGCCGATGACGAGCTTGCGATTGCTTGACGCCGGAGGAGAGAGTCGGCACACTCGCCGCGATTGCGGCTCCCGGTTCATCGCGCTGAGGGCGTCCTAAGGAGTAACGGGTGTTCACGTCATGGATCATACTCGTGCTGAGTGGAGCCATGATCGTCATGGCGGGGACAAGACTCTCGCGCTACGGCGATCAGCTCGCTGCCCTGACAGGGCTCGGGCGCCTGTGGGTCGGCGTGGTGCTGATGGCGGCCGCGACGTCATTGCCGGAGGTGTTGACGACTGTCAGCGCCGGCTTGCTCGATGCGCCGGACCTGGCCGCCGGGGACCTCTTTGGCGCCGTTCTCGCCAACATGTTCACGCTCGGCCTCATCGACCTTCTCCATCGCGACAAGCGCGTCTGGGAGCAGGCTGCTTTCGAGCATACCCTGGTGGCTGCACTGGCGATGGTGCTCACCGCATTAGCTGCGTTTCTTGTGTTGTTTCGGAGTGAGGTAGGCCACGCTGCAATCGGAGGGGGAAGCGCCCTTCTATTCCTGGTATATGTGTTCGGCATGCGGGTGGTGTTTCGGCAGGAAGACGTCAAGCGGCGTCAGCGGGCACAGCAGCTCCTTGCCGAGGCCGAGGCTGACGGCCTCACGAGAGACGCAGTCCGGCGTGACGGATTGCGTCGCGCTGCCATAGGATTCGGTGCAGCCACGCTCGTTTTGATCATCGCCGCTCCCTTGCTTGCGAAGTCAGCCAAGGATATTGCGGATCAATCGGGAGTGAGTACGACCTTCGTCGGTACGTCGCTCGTTGCGGTGGTGACGACGCTGCCTGAGCTGGTCACCTCTCTGGCCGCTGTCCGTCTCGGGGCGTTCGATCTCGCGGTGGGCAATCTCTTCGGTAGTAATGCCTTCAACATGGCGGCGTTCTTTTTTGCCGATCTGGCGTACGGCGGGGGGCCATTGCTCAGCGCGATCGAGTCCACTCATGCGCTGACGGCTCTCTGGGGCATCGTGATGATGAATGTGGGACTGATGGGGATTGTGTATCGAGTGGAGAAGCGGTATTTGCTCATTGAGCCGGATAGTCTCGTGATGATCCTTGGGTATCTGTTGGGTCTCTGGCTCTTGTTTCGGTGACAGCCGGATTCCTCCATTAGGGCTTCGTGCAGCAACGGCGAGTATGTCGGCGCTTATTTCCAGGCGACGGAAGGGAGGGAGATGACTCGCTCGGTCTCCGCGGTTGTCTGCGCCTCCAGGAGCAGATCGTGCACAATTTTCACACGAGCTCTTGCCTCCTGAGAGAGCGAGAGGAACTCGACACCGAACGAATCCTTACCTGTCCAGGTGACGACCGCAGGCTTGATTTCGATGGGTTGCAGGCGATCCGGCAGTGAGATCCGCAGCGTCAAGCGCATCCCGCAATGCACCTTGGCATCAGGCTGTTCGATCCGGCACCCGCCCGGGGAGAAATCCCGCACGACGCCTTGACTGGCTCCGCGCGTCCCCTGAACCTCGATGGGGCGATTCATCTCAACTCGGCTGTTCTTACGTTTCGACATCCACGTTCCTTTCCCTGATGCGCCTGTGTGTAACCATGCGAAGACCGTGTCGTTCCTCTCAGCGCCTGAGGCCGTACCCCGGAGGAGAGAGCAACGTGCGGCCTGCTCGAGGCCTCTGCTCAAATGGCCGGCTGCATGAGTGACTCCGCCAAGGTTCTGAATCCTGGATCCAGCATGAACCGCCTGAAGGAGACATCCTGCCGAGGGTCCGGCAGACTCTCGCCCACGTTCCGGTGACGGTGGTTGTGGAAGGCGGCGTGGAGGGATTGCATCGCTTTGTCCCGGTCGTTCATCCCGGCGTAGGTACGAGCGAGATTGTAGTGAAACAGGGGATTGGCAGGGTCTTGCGCGACGCCATATTCGAAGATGGTTCTGGCCTGCTGGAGGTCTCCAGTCACGCGGTACGCCATTCCCAAGTTCTGGATGAGGAGACGCCAGATGGACTTGTCGAGGGTGGGATTGGATTGTTCGAGTGCGAGCGCCTGTTCATAGTACGGGATGGCTTGCGCATAGTTTCCCTGGAGGTAGGGTGCACTCCCCGCCCGAAAGTGATCGAGGCTGCTGGCAGCGGCAGCGGCGACGATGTCGAGGCTGGCCAGCACGTCACGCAGCAGCGACTCATCTCCAGTTTTGAAGCCTTTTTTTGAAATATGAATGTCGGCGTAGACGTTCTCTTTCCCGGCACAGGCGAACAAATGGAATTGATCCACGTTCTCCACGCGCACCGCCGGACCCAGATACTCGATCACGGGCATGTGCCGGACTTCGTATCGGGTAATGCCCTGGCCGATGTTTGCCGCTGAGGTCTGTGCAATGTGTTCTAGGTGGGCGAGGCAGCCTTGCCCCGTCGCCTGGCCGGTCACCATCTCCAGCGTGACTGAGAGATTCATTGATGTTGCGGCATTGGTCGCAAAGAAGTAGCGTCGTCCGTCCGGTTTCACCCCATTGATGTGAATGCTGTATCCAGTGATATCCAGGGCCACCCCCCAGGGCTTTTCGACGAAGGCAATGGTTGCGACATGTCGTGCCTGTTCCGCAGGGGCCATGCTGACGGATAGGACAGTGAAGCCGAGCGCTCCAAGCAGGACAGATCTCGTTGACGAAGGCATAGGGGGCTCCTTGTCGTGCACCCTTCGACATGAACAGTGTGCGCTCGCTGCAGTCTAGCGCGCACGCCCCATCGGCCAAAGGAAAAGCACGAATCGAGCGTGCTTCGTCTCCGTGAGCGGCTGTCAGCGGTGAGATGGCTCAGGTACGATCGTTCAAGCAGCGACGACGTCGAGCTGTCGCCTCTTGCAACAGTGTGGAAACGGGCGTGGGGTATTTCCCTTCAGCGGTCGCACTCGATAGAGCCAGGCAGTTGGGTGGTTCTTCCCAGTCCCCTAATCTGGTGGTGGTTTGATAGGCAGGTGAGATGGCGGCCACCATTGAGCGCTTGGGTACTGGCTTTGCATGATCTGGTAGAGGGCCCTATTTGTCTTGTGGCTTGCCTTGTGCCGCCAACCGAAAGAGAGGAGCGAAAATGCAGCAGCGATTCATGGACGTCCCCCGATCCCGGCGACGAGTGTCGCGGCGAGGGATGCGGGTAGTAGGATCCATGGCAGTGAGCCTGACGCTCTTGTTGGGACCATCGGCTCATGCCACGGTGCAGGTGCTCCCTGAGATGGTGTTGAAGCGCGAGGGACAGATCGTCACCGGTGCCAAAGCGATTCGGGCCGATCCCGCCGTGACGGAGATCCTGCTGGCATTCGATCGTGCGGAGAGGGCCTTACAGAAACAGGATCTCGCGGCGATGATGCAGTTTTATGCGGCTGCTTACAATTATCATGGATTGCATGTGACGGAGGTAGAGCGAATTTGGCGCGAGGTGTTCGAGCATTATCGGGAGTTGTCCTCGACGCATCTCTTCTCCGAGATGAAGGTCGTGCAGACCACTGAAGGCGCACGGGTTGAGTTGACCTGCACCGGAGGCCTCTATGGCACCGAGGCGCAATCGGGTACTCGCATCACGCTGGATAGTTGGTTTCAGGAGGTCCACTATCTGGTTCGAGATAAGAGCGGTTGGCGGTTTCTCGGGAATAGAGGTGACGTGCCGCGCTCGGCGCCGTTCTCGTCGTCCCCGCATCACCCTCTATTTTGATCGAGCGTGCGACGAGGCCGATGGTCAGGCAGCGGCTGCGGTGCATGCTGTGCTGAGCAGTTTTTTCACGCTGGCGTGGGCAAGGACGACATCCGGCGTCCGTTGGAGGGCTTCGTAGTAACTGCGTTCGAAGCCATCACCTTCTTCCGAAGGACGAAGCATGGAGCGAGCTTCCGACAGCAGTTCCTGCGCAGCTTCGATCGTGGTGTCGTCTTGATCTTCCAGGACGACATCGATGCGCACGACGAGGTGTGACAGCGGGTGCAGCCAGGCGAACCACGGATCGTTCATGACGAGCTGCAGCAGCTGCCCTGCCGAGGAGACGCGTCCGTAGATGCGTTCATAGGTGAGCTGTTCGGAGACGATCAGGGATTTGTGCAGACCGAGCAGGCCGTGGCGAAGGGCCTTCAGGCTGCGGCGCAGACTGTCCGGAATCGGATTCGGAGCCGACCAGGAAGAACGTGTCATACATCACCAATCTTAGCAGATCCATAGCATGAAGCGACGGGTGTTCCCACCACGGGACTGAAGCCCCTCTCCAGGGCCGGTTGCGCCGTCCTTCGTGGATACTGTATCGGCGAGTTTCGGCCAGGATTGAGCCCTACGCCCGTGGAGAGTAAGAATTTCTGTGACGAATGGCGGCAGGCCATAGGCAGGAAGCAGGGTCTCATCATGGATCGAGACAAGTAAGCGGAGGCCGGAGGGATATGGCCGAACAGGGGCAGAAAAGCCAGAATCGGTGGTATGCGCGTTCAGTTGAAGGACTCGGGCATGAGTTTAGCGTCGTCCTGACCGAAGGACTGGCCGAAGCCGAAGCCGCGCGCCGTCTGTCGGCCCTTGGCCCCAATGAACTTCCCGAAGCCCCACCGCCTTCTCCCTGGAGCATCCTGGGGGCGCAATTCACCAGCCTGATCGTGTGGGTCCTTATCGGCGCCGCCATCATTTCCGGATTCCTCGGCGAATGGATCGATACCGGGGCTATCCTCGCCATTGTCCTGTTGAACGGGCTCCTGGGATTTATCCAGGAGTATCGAGCCGAGCAGTCGCTGGCGGCATTGAAAACACTGGCCGTTACCTCTGCGCGGGTGGTTCGAGATGGCGCGCGGCGTACCCTGTCTTCTCGCGAGCTGGTGCCAGGCGACATCATCGATGTGGAGGCCGGAGATCGTGTCCCTGCCGATGCGCGACTCATTCAGGCCACATCGTTGCGTACGCAGGAAGCGGCGCTGACCGGCGAATCCACTCCGGTCGAAAAGTCCGGCGAGACGCTGGCCGAGGGCGACCTTCCCTTTGCCGATCAGCGAAACATGTTGTTTCTGGGGACGACGGTTACGGGAGGCAAAGGCCGCGCGCTGGTCGTCGCGACCGGCATCAAGACAGAGTTGGGTCGGATCGCGACGCTGATGACGACCGTGCCGGTCGAACCGACACCGTTGCAGCGGCGGTTGGAGCAATTCGGCCAGGTGCTCCTACTGCTCTCGCTCGGGATTGTCGCCGTCGTGTTTGCGTTGGGATTGTGGCGGGGCGAGCCGGTCTTCGACATGTTTCTCACTGCCGTCAGCCTTGCGGTGGCGGCGATTCCGGAAGGTCTGCCGGCGATCGTGACGACGACGCTTGCGCTTGGCGTGATGCGCATGGTGAAGCGGCATGCCCTGATCCGCCGATTGCCGGCCGTTGAGACGCTAGGTGCTGCCACGGTGATCTGTACCGACAAGACCGGGACCCTCACGAAGAACGAAATGACGGTCACGCACCTCTACGTCGATGGGCTGGTGTACGACGTGACAGGGGAAGGGTATGCGCCGGAGGGCGAGATCCTCGGAGGTGACCCCCACGAGGGAGGCTTGCGAGATCTTCTGATGAGCGCGCTGTTGTGCAACGGTGCCTCACTCAAAGAAGTCGATGGAAGCTGGACGGTGGTGGGCGATCCCACGGAGGGCGCCTTGCTCGTGGCGGGGACCAAGGCTGGATTGCGGAAGGAAGACCTCGAGCGTGCACATCCGTTCGTGGAGGAAATTCCCTTCGACTCTGAACGCAAGATGATGACGGTGGTGCGCCGATCGGCTGGACAGGTCGTGGCTTATGTGAAGGGTGCGCCGGATATCTTACTCAGTCGCTGTGGCGACTATGCGACGATTTCAGGGAAGTCGCGACCGCTCACTGACTCGGCTCGTGAGGCGATTCTCTCGGCGAATCAGCAGTTCGCTCGGCAGGCGCTTCGTGTCGTCGGTCTGGCGCAGCGGCGGCTGGATCCGGAGCCGACCACATTTCAGGCAGAGGCGATCGAAACGCAGCTGGTCTTTATCGGATTGGCCGCCATGAAAGATCCCTTGCGTCCCGAAGCCAAGATCGCCGTGGGCCTCTGCCGTGCGGCGGGGATCGTCACGGTGATGATTACAGGCGACCATAAGGAGACGGCCCTGGCGATCGCTCGCGAGGCGGGTTTTCCGAGCGGACCGACCCAGGCCCTGTCCGGTCTCGAGTTGAATGCGCTGACCGACGCCGAGTTGGCGGCACGGGTTCGCGACATCTCCGTCTATGCGCGGGTGTCGGCGGAGCACAAACTTCGAATCGTCAAGACCTGGCGTGCGCGAGGAGCAGTCGTGGCCATGACCGGCGACGGGGTGAATGATGCGCCGGCGGTGCGGGAAGCGGATATCGGCATTGCCATGGGCCTGACGGGGACGGATGTGACGAAGGAAGCGTCGGACATGGTCGTGACCGACGACAACTTCGCGTCGATTGCCGCAGCGGTCGAGGAAGGCCGCTGCATCTACGATAATATCCGCAAAGCCGTACACTACCTGTTGTCGTGCAATCTGAGCGAGGTGCTGGTGATGCTGGGAAGCACGCTGTTGGGTTGGCCCCTGCCGCTCCTCCCGATCCACATTCTGTGGATCAATTTAGTCACCGACGGGTTTCCGGCCTTGGCCCTCGCCGTTGATCCGAAGGACCCTGATGTGATGAAGCGGCCGCCACGAGATCCTCATGCCCGGCTGCTGGATCGTGAACGATTCCTGGCGGTGTGTCTCCAGGGCACGGTGATGGCCGTCGCGACCCTTGCCGTATTTGGTGTCTCCCTGTCGATCTTGAAGGATGAGGTGCCCTTCGCGCGGACCATGACCTTTACGACACTCGTGCTGGTGCAGCTCCTGCACGCGTTCAGCTGCCGCCACGAACGGTATTCTTTGTTTCAGATCGGGGTGATGACCAATCGGGCGCTGGTGGGGGCGGTGTTGCTCTCCGCCCTCTTGCAAGCGGGGATTCTGTTGAGTCCCTGGGGACAGGAGATCTTCAAAGTCGTTCCGCTGCGAGCCGACGAATGGTGGTTGATGGTAGGGCTTGGAGTCTTGCCCTTCCTGGTGATGGAATTGTGGAAGGCGTGGGGCCGGATGCGGACGTGTGAATGATTCGTGCTAGCGTGTGGGGGAAGGCGCGTTCCAAATAGTGGTAAGCGGGCGGGCCTGCCGACTCAGTCCTACCGGTTGCGCTCCGTACATCTCTTCGATCGTGCGGACTAATCCATAGTGATCGATTTTCTCATCGTAACGGCCGCGACGCACCATCGGTCCCACGATGAGCGTCGGGATATGGTTGTCGGACTTTCCATCGTCCTCATCCCAGGTCACAATCAACAGGCTGTTGTGGGTCTCCGCCCATTCTACATAGCGGTTGAGATGCGCCTTAAGCCACTGGTCCGCCCGTTGGATGCGGTCGGGGTCTTTCCCATCGTGCATATCATTCTGTTGATTGGGAACGATGATGCTGAGAGTCGGCAGTGTGCTGAAGTCCGTCGGGAAGTCCGAAAAGGGGCGATTTTCGCTTGATGGAACCTGGTTGATGGGGGACGACTGCCAGTTGACCCAGGGATTATGTTTGCGCACGTACGAGGCGACGATGCAGTCCGTCGAGCCGACGGCAGGCAGGTCTTCCGAATAGCCGACGAAGGATCGTCCGACCTGGGACAAGGTGCTGCGAAGATTCGGGGCCGTCAACGCGAGCGGACAATTGTTGGCGATAATGCCTTCGGTGGAGCCGGCGAACAGTGCGATATAGTTAGGTTGACTGGGATGGGTGATGCCGTAGGAGTTGGTCAGCAGTGCGCCCTTTTGAGCCAGCGCGTTGAAGTAAGGGGCTGCCGGCGAATCGATGATCTGGGCGAACGAATGGTTCTCCTCGATCACGATCACGATGTGGTCAGGCCGAGGCAACGGCGTCTGGGCGGAGAGAAAGCCGGGCTGGAGGAGCAGCGTCGCCCACAGGATGAGTATTGCCGCGAAACGTGTCGTCATCAGGGACGCCATGAGGTTAAACCGGCACCTCGCTCAGTCGCAGGGTGTAGAGGTAATGGTAGAGTCCCTGATGTTCCAGGAGCGCGGCATGAGTTCCTTCCTCCACAATCTTGCCCTTATTCAGGACGAGGATGCGGTCAGCGCGCTGAATAGTGCTCAGCCGATGTGCGACGACGAAGGTCGTGCGGTTGACCATGAGGCGCTCCAGCGCCTGCTGGACCAGCCGTTCCGATTCGGTATCCAGGGCCGAGGTGGCCTCGTCGAGTAAGAGAATCCGCGGGTTCTTCAGAATGGCCCGCGCAATCGCCACGCGTTGTCGTTGGCCGCCCGATAAATTGATGCCTTTCTCGCCGACGATCGTTTGATAGCCGTCCGGGAATCCCACGATGAATTCATGGGCATGTGCCGCCTGGCTTGCGGCGACGATCTCTTCTTCGGAAGCGTCCTCCCGCCCGTAACGAATGTTGTCGCGGATGGACCCGCCGAACAAGATCGTTTCCTGGGGCACCAGCGCGATTTGCCGGTACAGGCTGTCGAGGCGAACGTCTCGCACATCATGGCCATCAAGCGTGAGCCGTCCGGCCGTCGGGTCATAGAATCGATGGAGGAGATTGATGATCGTCGTCTTGCCCGAGCCGGTGGGCCCCACGATGGCAATGAGTTCGCCCGGTTTGGCTTCGAAGGAGACATCCGAGAGCACAGGCTGTCGGGCATCGTAGGCGAAGCTGATTCCCTCCGCGCGCACGTGCCCATGGACAGGCGGCAGTTCAACGGCTCCCGGTGCATCGGCTATTTCGGCATGGGTGTCCAGAATTTCGAAGACGCGTTGCATCGCGCCCTGGGCTTCCTTGATCTGCGCAAACACGCGGGCTGCCGATCCGAACGGTCCGATCAGAATGCCTGCAAACAGGACGAAGGCAAAGAGGTCGCCGGGTGACACGCTTCCGTCGATGACCTGCCGTCCGCCATACCACAACACGGCCGCGGCGGCGGCAAACGTCACGAAGGTAATCGTGGGCACGAACAGCGCCATAATAGTGGCGCGGCGGAGCGCCAGTTGCATGGCGGACTGCACTTGGGTGACAAATCGCTGCTCTTCTCGCTTGCCTTGGACGAAGGATTTCACCACGCGGATCCCCGCGATCACTTCCTCCACCAGCGTGCTGACGGAGGCGGTTTGGTCCTGAATGGTGGTCGACAGTGCTCGCAGGCGGCGCCCGAAGAGCTTCGCCACAACGACCAGCAGCGGGAGCAAGACCAGAATCAACAGGCAGAGGCGCCAGTTCATCGCGAACAGAAAGCCCGCGCCGCCGATGAAGGTGACGACTTGTTTGGCCGCATCGATCGGGGTATCAGTCACGACGTTTTGAATCACGGTGACATCGTTCATGAGGCGGGACATCAGTTCTCCCGTCCGCCGCTTCGAGAAGAAGTTCACGGACAGGGTTTGGAGATGGGCGAAGAGATGCGTCCGGAAGTCCGCCATCACGCGTTGCGACACCCAGGCCGTCAGGTAACTGTGTCCCATCGAACAGAATCCCTGCAGCAGCACCAAGCCTAAAAACAGCAGGATCATCTCCGTCATGCGCGCGGCATCATGCTGAACGGTGATGACATCCCAGAGCGATCCCGCCAGGCGAAGCAGGGCTAGGTTGACGGCTGCGACAGCCATCACCATCATGGCGGCGGCGACCATTCGGGGGAAGTATGGTTTGAGAAATGGGAAGAATCGTTTAAACGAAAACATGGATGTTACGACAACCGGTTCAGCGGGGTCACGTGCGGAGCGTACCGCGTGGTCTGCGGTGCACGAATACGATACGCCTTTCGCGATGAGGTGGGATCCTGCTAGAGCTGGGCGATCGACTCGATCAAGTTCTTGTTGATCGCCACGAAGTCGGACCGATCCTTGTCGTTGATCAACACGTCAGTCAGGCTGATGAACAGCCGCTGCTCTTCGTTGATCGCGTCCGACACGCGATTACGCATGGGCGGGATGAGAAAATCCCCGACATAGATACAGTTCACCGTTCGAACGCGGATGCGAACTTTTTTTCCCTCGGGCACGGATCCCTCCGTCCATTATGTCGTGATGGGCTCAGCTCTTGCGACGCAAGAATTTCTGACGCCGGCGCAACTTCTTGTACTTGTGCTTGCGCATCTTCTTCCGGCGTTTCTTGAGGACACTCGCCATACGTTCAATCTCCAACTGCTAGGCGCGGGAGTCTAGTGCGTTTCGTTCCAAAAAGCAAGCCAAGATTGCGCCGTTTTGTTTGTCGGGATGTCGCCCGCGGGGTACTCAGTCGGTGATGACGGCTGGTCTGATGCGCTCAGCTTGACCTCTTTCCGTCAAGATTCCTATACTGCGCCATGCTCGGATTCTGCTCGTCGCGCACCGTTCTTTTTAGTCGCCTCCTGTTAGGCCTCATGCTGACGTTGGTCGTTGGCTGTGCGGGGAAAACCATTCAGTACAAAGAGGATCACGACCGTATCCTCCGTATCGACAAGGCGGTCGAATCACTGCGGAAAGCCTACGTAGAGCGGGACCGCGGTGGCGTGGAGGCGCTCTTCTTACCGTCGGGGAATTTGGACCAGGTTCAACGAGAGATTCACAGCGACTTCGATGCGTTTCGCGACATTCAATTGGAGTTTGCGATCGAGCGCATCCTCATCGAGGGTGACAACATTGACGTCTTTGTCCATTGGCAAGGCCAGTGGAAGCGGGATCCCGGTGAGGCGGGCACGCGCCAGCGTGGCCATGCGCGGTTGGCCTGGGTGGGGACGCAATCGATTCTCCTGCGAGAAGCCCAGGGCGATCTGCCGTTCGGCATGGGCACGCGAGCGAGTTTGGGCGAAGACCCGGCACGCGGTCAAGCCAAGCCCTAGCCATGTCTGCTCGATTGTCTTCTCAAAAAATTGAAACAGATTTTCTTGTCGTCGGTAGCGGCGTGGCAGGGTTGCGGGCGGCGATCGAGCTCAGCCGCGCCGGTCGTGTGTTGATGTTGACCAAGGGACATCCCTTGGAAAGCAATTCAATGTATGCCCAGGGCGGGGTCGCGGTGGCGCTGAGTGAGGAAGATGATGTCGGCAGCCATCTGACCGATACCCTCAAGGCCGGCCACGGGCTCTGTCGTCGTGAAGCCGTGCGGGTGTTGGTTGGGGAAGGGCCGGAACGGATTCAAGAGTTGATCGCGTGGGGTGCGAAGTTCGATAAGATCGGGAAGCGGTTTGCATTCACGCGTGAAGCGGCGCACAGCCGGAGCCGCATCCTGCGCGCTCGCGGCGACGCTACGGGAAACGAGATGGTGCGCGCGCTCATGGCCCACGCGGCCAGGCAGCCGCGCATTCAGCGACTGGATCGGCGGTTCACCGTAGACTTGCCGGTCATCGACGGACGCTGCTGCGGCGCCATCGTCCTGAATGAGCTGTCGGGCGAACGCACGGTATTGCCGGCCAGCGCCGTGGTGCTGTCGACCGGCGGGGCCGGGCAGGTCTATGCACGGACGACAAATCCGGGCAACGCGACGGGTGATGGGATGGCGATGGCGCTTCGGGCCGGAGCGTTGTTGATGGATATGGAGTTCGTGCAGTTTCATCCCACGTCCCTGTATCTACCGTCGAGTCCGCCGTTCCTGTTGTCGGAAGCCATTCGTGGGGAAGGCGGCCAGCTTCGGAACATCAAGGGCGAGTTGTTCATGCAGCGGTACCATCCGGACGGCGCGCTGGCGCCGCGTGATGTGGTGTCACGGGCAATTTGGTCCGAGATGGCGGCAACCCGGGCGCGCCATGTGTATCTGGATGTGACGCATCTGGGTGCGGCCTTTGTGAAACGGCGATTTCCTACCATCTACGCGACCTGCCTGCGGTACGACATCGACATGACGGAAGAGTGGATTCCGGTGTCACCCAGCGCGCATTACATGATGGGTGGTGTATGGACGGATGTGAAGGGCGCGACGACCCTGCCTGGTCTGTTTGCAGCGGGCGAGGTCGCCTGCAGCGGAGTTCATGGCGCGAACCGCTTGGCCAGCAACTCGTTGCTCGAGGGATTGGTCTTTGGGATGCGCGCGGCCCAGGCTGCGGTGGCCCATGCGGGACGATTTGCCGGGCCGTCCCATATGCCTTCCGTTGAAGAGCTGGAACAAGGACGGCCGACGGATTTCGATGATCCGGAGAAGCTCAGGAGTTCACTTCGCCGACTGATGTGGGGAAAGGTGGGGCTGGTGCGTTCAGGGGATTCGTTGATCAGTGCCTCCGCACAACTCGTGCGCTGGATGCGCCTGCTGACGAAGCCGTTCACCTCACGGGCGGCCCTTGAGGTGAAAAATATGGTGCAAGTCGCACGCTGTATCACGGATGCGGCCTTATGGAGAGAGAATAGTGTCGGGGCCCACTACCGGTCAGATTTTGCGGAGGCGAACCGCCCGGGATGGCGGGAGCACAGTCAATTGTTGTTGCTGTCCGCTCGGGCTAGCGGGAGGCAACCGAGGGAGCGAGACCTCGTGCTTGCGCCTCAAGTGCCTGTGAGCGGTAGGACCGGGAAGAAGAAACCCGGTCGTTCGTAAGGAAGGTTCGATAGTATCGAAGGACCTTTTTGACATACTGCCGGGTTTCTGCAATCGGAGGAAGCCCCTGATAGCGCTCCACGGCACGTTCTCCCGCATTGTAGGCGGCCAAGGCCAGAGGTAGATTTCCGTTAAAGCGGTCTAGCAGCTGCCGCAAATACTTCGTTCCGCCTCCGATATTCTCATCCGGATTGTACGAATCCCGGACCTCCAAACGCACAGCGGTCTGCGGCATCAGCTGCATCAACCCGATGGCCCCGGCGCGTGAGACCGCCAACGGGTCAAAGTCGGATTCTGTCTTGATCACGGCACGAATCAGGGCTGGGTGGAGGCGATGGGCTCGGGAATGTCGGGCAATGACCGGTTCCAATTCACCGTCGGAGATGACACTGCGCGAGCGAGGCAGTCCTGAAATGACTCGTTGGTACCGCGGATCATTCGGGACATTGGTGAGAGAGATGGTGCCGTTGGCATCAATGTACTGGTACACGTCCGCCCAGGCCGGAAGTACGGTCAGGAGAAGGGTTGTCGCGACCCAGACTATCGGTGTTGTGCGGCTGAAATGGGCCATCTGGTTTGGGGTCTCGGTGAGGGCTTATCTTCCAGTTCCGATGGTTTAACCGTAGCATCTGACCCCCTACCTGTCAAAAACCTCGGCCTCTGGTCGTAACTGATCCTGGCATGTAACTGCCCAATAAAATGATGTTAGTGGACGGTGGTGCTACGAAACCGATTCGAGAAATCGCGTTCGGCTTGCGGTAAAGCGTGCCTGAAGCCGACGCGTCAGGGGACCTGGCAGGCCATTGCCGATGGGGAAGGAATCAACCCGGCTGACCGGCATGATTTCCATGCTGGTATTGGTCAAGAAACATTCATCGGCCTGGCGAAGGGCGGCGATCTGATAGCGGCCCTCTTCGACGGGCAGTCCCTCCTCTTGAGCCAGGGTCATGACAATGCTCCGCGTGATGCCGTCCAAAATGCCGCAGTCCAGGGCCGGGGTGTGTAGCGTTCGGCCTGACACGAAAAAGAGGTTGCTGATCGTGCACTCGGTCAAATCGTCCCTCCAATTCAGGAGGAGACTGTCGAAGGTGCCGGCCGCGATCGACTCGCGTTTCGCGAGAATGTTGTTGAGAAAATTCGTGGCTTTGATCTGTGGGGACAGCGCTTCGGGCAGATTCCGTCTGGTCTTTGCCACAGTCAGGGACACTCCGTCGCGCGAGAGGGCGGACGGAAAAGGTTGGAGAGCCTTCGTCATGATGACCACCGTGGGGCGCGGGCAGAGACCAGGGTCCAACCCGATCTCCCCTTCACCACGTGAGACGGTGATGCGGAGATAGGCATCCACACGATCGTTGCCGACCTCGTTGCGGCGCATGGCCTCATGGAGCAGACCCGGCCACTGCGAGTGCGGAATTGGGATCTCCAGCCCGATGGCCTCGGCGGAGCGTCGAAGCCTCGTGAGGTGTTGGTCGCGCATGAAGATGCGGGCTCCGTAGGAGCGGATGGTTTCGTAGACTCCGTCACCGTACAGGAATCCGTGGTCGAACACCGACACGACGGCTTCTTCTTTGCGCACGAAACGATCGTTCAGAAACACCCACATCAGCAGCCAGCCTCCAATATTTTGAAAAACGCACCAGCTTTGGCGAGCGTTTCGTCATACTCACGGTCGGGGTCTGAGTCCGCCACAATGCCGGCGCCGACTTGCAGGTACCCGCCCTTCTTGGTCAGAACAAGAGTCCGAATCAAGATGTTCAGATCCAGATCGCCGCTCCAACTGAAGTACCCCAACGACCCTGTATAGAGTCCGCGTCGCACCGGTTCCAGCTCTTCGATGATCTCCATGCAGCGGAGTTTTGGAACGCCGGTGATGGTGCCGCCGGGAAACACGGCTTTCACGAGGTCAAGCGGCAACGTGCCAGGTTGTAGGGTGCCGGTCACGTCGGACACAAGGTGGCTGACGTGAGAATATTGTTCGATGGTCATGAACTCCTCGACCCGAACCGAGCCGTACCGGCAGACCTTCCCGAGGTCGTTGCGTTCAAGATCCACCAACATCACATGTTCAGCGCGTTCTTTGGGACTTGCGAGCAACTCCGCGCATAGCTGTTGGTCTTGCTCCTGACCAATACCTCGCGGCCTGGTGCCTGCAATGGGCCTGATGCTAGCCTCTGAGCCAGTCAGCTGCACGAGCCGTTCGGGGGAGCAGCTGACGAGGGTGATGTCATTGAATCGCACGAGTCCAGCGAACGGAGAGGGATTCACGCGGCGAAGGCGGCTATAGAGCTCAGCTGCGTACCCGTCGGATTCCGGATTCGAAGCCGCGTTCCCCAGATCGAGGGTAAAGCGGTGAGAAAGGTTCGCCTGATAGATGTCGCCGGCTGCGATGTACTCTTGGCACCGCCGGACGCGAGCCTTATAGGCGTCACGTGATTGGCCGGGGATAAAGGTCGTTTGCTCAGGCCAGGGTGACGAGGCACGGGGAACGACCGGACTCGTCAAGCGCGCCTCCAATTCGGCCAACCGGTCGCAGCCTTCGCGATACAGTTTTTCCCGAGGCTCTGCCTGGAATCGTGACAAGGGCGGGCAGTACATCAGGTACAGGAGGCGAGTCTGATGATCGACGGCGGCCACGATATCCAGGAAGATCATGTGCAGGTCTGGATGGTGGAGATCGTCGGCGGCCAAAGTGGGAAGCGATTCGAACGAGCGGACGAGATCGTACCCCAGGTATCCGACGGCGCCTCCAAAAAACGGCGGCAGGCAGTCAGGTTTTGCTATGGTCGAATCGGCCAGTGCCCGTTGGAGGGCTTGAAAGGCGGAGCCGTTGTAGGTTCGGACTTGGTCGGCACTCTCGATCTGGTATTCCAGCGCGCGACCCGACAGCGTGAGATACGGATCGCTTCCGAAAAATGAATAACGCGCGGTCGCGCCGGTGCCGTTGCCGCTTTCCAACAGGAAGGAAGGACGGCCCGGCCTCGTCAGTTGCCGATACAGCTCGAACACGTCGGCGTTCGGTTGCGGTCGCACCACTACCAACGGTTGCGGAGACCCGCTGAGAAATGCTCTGTTGGAGGAAGAAGTCATGACCCTATGTTTCACGGGGTGTGGCACCCGAGGAAAAGACTATACCGCATCGAGCGGCTGGGTCATAGGTGGCCAACTTCTTGACAAGCCCCCAGCGAATTTGCTTGAATGGCGCGCCCGCCGATGGGTGCACCCTCTCACATTGTGCTGAAGGGTGCCGCGCGTGAGCATGTGATGCCCCCCTCTCAGGATCCGTTATATGCGGGGCTCGGACAGGCTGTCCGGATTGGGACAGAACTGCTTGCTGCGTTGATTGTCGGGGGAGGCCTGGGCTGGGTCATCGACACCTACCTGCTGGATTCCAATCCATGGGGAATGGTGATGGGGTTGGCGTTGGGGGCTGCAGCCGGTGTTCGGAATGCCTATCGATCGGCACAGCGATGGCAGAGTTAACCAGAATCGCCTGAGCGAAAAAGGATCATCGTGGAAGAAAGTCCCCTACATGCCTTTGAATTGCACGAGCTGATTCCGCTGGTTCCGGCCGGGATCGATATTTCCATCAACAAGGCCGTTATCCTCATGTGGGTGGTGGTGGGCTTGGTGGCCTTTCTGATGATCTCCGCGGCAGCGGCTCGCAAGTTAGTTCCCGGCAAGTTGCAGAACTTGGCCGAACTGATCGTCGAGTTCATTCGCGGGATTATCTTGGATACGATGGGCGAGCCGGGCATGAAATATTTCCCGCTGATCGCCACGTTGTTCCTCTTTATTCTCTTTGCCAATCTGATCGGGTTGATTCCCGGGTCGTATACTGTCACCAGCCAAATCATTGTGACAGCGGTGTTTGCCGTGGGAATGTACGGGCTGAGTATTGTGCTCGGTTTTTCCCTTCACGGGGTGAAATTCCTCGGCATCCTTGTGCCGCCTGGAACGCCGGGCTGGCTCTTGCCGTTGATGATTCCGATCGAATTGATCAGCCAGTTGGCCCGGCCCATCTCGCTGGCCGTGCGTTTGTTTGCGAACATGACCGCCGGCCACGTCATTCTCGGCGTGTTGTTCGGGTTGGCGATCAGCGGCGGGTTACTGATCGGATGGCTGCCGTTCGCCTTTACGATTGCGATGAATGGACTCGAAGTCGGCATTGCGTTTATTCAAGCCTATATTTTTACCGTGCTGAGCTGTGTGTATCTAGGGGACGCGGTAACCCTGCACGGTCATAGCGAGCACGCACACTAAGTCGCGTTGTTTACATAAGGGAGGAAGGACAAACAATGGATGCAGCAGCAGCAGCGTTGGTGGGTATGGGATTGGCGGCCGCGGGATTCGCCGGAGCCGGTGTGGGAATCGGGTACATCTTCGGGAAAATGATTGAGGCCGTGGCTCGGCAGCCGGAAGCGGAAGGCCGCGTCGGCAAGTACATGTGGATCGGATTCGCGCTGGTCGAGGCGATCGCTCTGTACGGGCTGGTCATTGCGTTCATCATCATGGGCTTGCGCAAGTAGTCGCATCGACGGGCGCGCCCTGGTGCTGGGACCTATTCCCGGCTCAGAACCCTCAACTCATTTGGGTACATAGACTATGCCTCAATTTGAATCACATTTCTTTTCGTCGCTGATCTTCTGGGAGATTCTCTCCTTCGGGGTTTTATTTTTCCTGCTCTACAAGTACGCGTTCCCAAGCCTGTTGGGCATGCTGGAAGAGCGTGAGAAAAAGATCAAGGACAGTCTCGATCAGGCCGAACGGCACCGCTCCGAAGCCGAGCGCAAGCTGAGGGAATATGAAGCCAAGCTGGCGACGGCCGCCAAGGACGCGGAAGCGTTACTGACGCAGGCGAAAGAGCGGGCCCAGCGGTTGATGGAAGAGAACGAGCAGCGCATGACCGTGGATGCCGAGCGGATCAAGGGTGATGCGACTCGCGAGATCGAGCACGAACGCCGCAAGGCCGTTCAGGACATCCGTTCGCAGACGACTGACCTGGCGTTGATGGTGGCTGAGAAAGTCGTGGGACGGGCATTGACGGAAGCTGATCATCGCCGCCTGGCAGACGAAGCCCTGGACGCCCTCTCCAAGACCTACCAAAGCCGAAATTAGTGTTTCACGCCGGGGGGGTGAGACTCACACCTCCCTGGCGGTACCCTTCCAAATCCAATGTGACGAAGCGATAGCCCAATTGTTTCAGGGCTGTGGCCAACCGTTCACGCCGACCGGGACGCATCAAGTCCGGCAGCTCTTCAATTGTAAGTTCAATCCTTGCAATGTCTCCGTGATCGCGTACGCGATATTGGCGGAAGCCTTCCTGCGCCAGGGCTGCTTCTGCGCGCTCGACGCGTGACAGGATGCCCCTCGTGATGGTGATCCCGCGTGGCACACGTGAGGAGAGACAGGCCGCCGCCGGCTTCTCCCAATTGGACAGCCGCAACTCTTTCGCCACCTCACGGATATCGGCCTTCGAGAAATCGGCCTCAAGTAACGGGCTGCGAACGCCCCATTCGCGAGCGGCCTTGAGGCCAGGGCGGTCGTCTCCCAGATCGTCCACGTTCGTGCCGTCGACAATGCAACTCGCCGCATATTCATCGCGAAGCTTCCCCAAGAGCGAATACAAGTCCGTTTTGCAGTGGTAACAGCGTGTGGCGTCATTGCGGATGAATTCTGGAATCTCCAATTGATCGGTTTCAACGATGCGGTGGTCGGCGCCGATCTCCGCGGCGATTCGCCGCGTCGCCTCGAGTTCAGCAGCGGGAAACGTCGGAGAGACGGCGGTGACCGCGACGGCTCGTGCTCCCAGTTCGTCATGGGCCAATTTGAGGACCAGTGAACTGTCGATGCCGCCGGAGAAGGCGACGACGACCGACCCCATCTCTCGAAGGATGTGTCGTGCTCGGGAGAGTTTGTCGATCAGTGGAGTCGTGGAAACCATGGGGATTCAGCCTAGCGTGGACCGGCTGTCGGCCTGCCGGCTACTGACTACTGTTTGACTTTGGCTTTCGCGATTGATCCGACGACCACTAAGGCGTAATGCTGGGGATCAAGATACTGTTTGGCTACGCGCAGGACATCGTCTTTGGTAACTTTCTCGATGGCTTTGGGGTAGTGCGTGAAGTAGTCCAAACCCAGATTGTAAAACTCCACTTGAGCCAGGACGTTCGCCAGCTTCGCGCTGGAATCGACACGCAGCGGAAAACTCCCGATGATAAACGACTTGGCTTCGCTGAGTTCCTGGTCCGTGACCGGCGTGTCGCGAATCCCCTTCACCTCAGTCAGCACTCCGGCAATGGCCTGATTGGTGACGTCGGTTCTCGTCTGCAGGTTGATGAAAAACGCGCCCGGCATCAATCGGGTATCGAAGTGGCTCATGATGCCGTAGGCGAGTCCTTGCTTGTCCCGAATCGAGTCCATGAGGCGGGATGAGAAACCACCGGCGCCTAAAATATAGTTCATCACCGTGACGGCGTAGTAGTCAGGATTTGTCCGACTTATGCCCGTGTGCCCCAAGACGATCGTCGACTGCGTCAAATCCTTCTCGATGAGCTGAACCATCTTGCGTTCAATCGGCGCTGGCTTCTTGAGCACGTAGGGAGAGGGAGGCCCTTTCCTCCATGCTCCAAAGTGATTCTGGGCGAGTGTCGTCGCCTGTTCCTGAGTCAGGTCCCCGACAATGACGAGGATCGTCTGATTGGGCAAATACTCCCTGGCATGAAATTGCTGGATATCGGCCACCGTGATCTTGTTCAGCGTCTCTTCTGTGCCATGGGCCGGCCAGCTGTAGGGATGGCCGTGAAAAATCAATTGATGGAAGGCCTTCATAGCCACGTTGCCGGGATCGTCGTCATCGCTGATGATTTCGCCGAGGATCTGCGTGCGGACCCGCTCGAACTCCTGCTTGTGGAACGCCGGGTGCTGAAGCATGTCGGCCAGGAGCGCAAAGCCCAGGTCCGCATCCTTCTTAAGCACGCGGGCTGAGGCGGTAGTGAAATCCTCTGCTGCGTGGGCTTCGAGCGAGCCCCCCACGAAATCGATCTGTTCGGCGATTTGTCGAGAGGTCCGGGTGACGGTGCCTTCGTCCAACAGGCTGGCGGTGAGATTCGCCAGGCCGGCTTTGTCCGGTGGGTCCTGTGCCGACCCCACCTTTACGAGCGCGTGAATTTCCACTGTAGGGATGAAATGTTGTTCGAGAAACAAGACAGTGATGCCATTCGCGGTGACAGATCGGGTGGGAACGATCTCGGCGGCCCGCGCAGATGCAAAGGGAGCGCAGACCGTGGTGCAGAGTATCCCCAGCAGGAGCAGGCCTGTGGGCTGGTATCCTTTTGGGCGGTGTGGCAGAGACGTGGTCTGTGGTCGAGTCATCAGGATCCGCTCACTAGTGGGATTGGGTCGGTGAAGCCGCCTGTGCTTGCGGAGGTTGGGGAATCAGCGTTCCCGTGGTGCGCATATCGGCAGTCAGGTATTGCGATGCGACACGCTGGACGTCTTGTGCCGTGACGGCGCGGGTGCGCTCCACAAACTGGCTGACTTTGCGCCATCCTGCGCCTATTGTCTCGGCTTCCCCCAGCAGCATGGCCTGGCGGAAATTCGAATCCTGCTCGAAAATGTGGGCCGCCTCGATCTGATTTTTGGCGCGCTGGAGTTCTAGCTCGCTTGGGGGCTCGGTTTGCAGCCGGTGGATCTCCTTGATCACCGCCTCTTCGACGGCTTCGACTTTCTCGCCCGGTTTTACCACCGCATAGAAGTAAAACAGTCCCGGGTCGGCCTGCATCAGTCCGTAGTCAGCGCCCACTGCCAGGGCGGTTTTTTGTTCGTAGACAAGACTCTGGTAGAGCCGGGCGCTCTTGCCATGGGAAAAAATCGACTCGAGCACGTTCAAGGCATAGGAATCGTCGCTGAAATAGTTGGGAACGCGGTACCCCATCATGACGAAGGGCACTTGCGCTTCACGCTTCAAGAGGAAGCGGCGCTCGCCGCGCTGTTGAGCTTCCGTGACGGCCAGCGGTTTGGGTGACGGGCCTTTGGGAATCGGCTCGAAGAGTTTGGCGATTGTCGGGAGCAATGTGTCCGCCTTGATGTCGCCGACGACGAGCAAGGTGGCGTTGTTCGGTGAATAGTAGGTATCGTAGTGGCGCTGGAGATCGTCAAGATTCATCGCGTCGAGGTCGGAGAACCATCCGATCACCGGCCAGTGGTACGGGTGGCTCATGAAGGCCTGCGCGAACAGCGCTTCGACCAGCGCGCCTTGCGGATCATCTTCGTTGCGGAGCCGCCGCTCCTCCTTGACGACTTCCCGTTCGGTCTTGAATTCGTTGGCGTCGAGGATCAGCCCCTGCATCCGGTCGGCTTCGAGTTCGAGGGCCAGCATGACACGATCGGCGGCCAGGTTTTCAAAGTACGCGGTAAAGTCCTGACTGGTGAAGGCATTGTCCAATCCGCCGTTCTTGCGAACGAGGCGGGAGAAGGTGCCCTTGGGATACTTTGCGGTGCCTTTGAACATCATATGTTCCAGCATGTGCGACAACCCGGCTCGCCCCATGACCTCATTCCGTGAACCTACCTTGTACCAGACCTGTACGGTGGCGACAGGAGCCTTCGGGACTTCCACCAGGATCACCTTCATGTCATTCGACAGGGTGAACTCTCTGGGCTCGATGGCATGGGCCGAAGGGGTCTGGCAAATGGAAATGACGAGAATAATGAGGAGTGAAAAGGCTAAAACGGACCAACCGGTGCGCAACGAACTGGGGGCTGTGCTCTGTCTAGGCATGTACGAAGAACATGCTAACAACGGGTTTCAATCTGTGTCAAGGCAACCGAGGCCTTAGCTCCCTCGATGCGACCAAGTTGCCCGCAGGCGCCCAACACATCGCGGCCGCGGCTGCGGCGGAGGTACACGTCCACATGGCCCTTGCGAAGGGTGTCCTGAAAGGTTTCGATCGCCCCGTCCGAGGGGCGTCTATAGGGACTGCCCGGAAAGGGGTTGAAGGCAATGAGGTTGACCTTGCAGCGGAGGCCACGGAGTAATTTGATCAGTCGGGTGGCATCGTCGGCATGATCGTTGACATCCGCGAGGAGAACATATTCAAAGGTCAGACGATCGCGTTCTGCCAGCGGATACGCACGACAGGCGGCGAGCAGGGCTTGGAGGGAATGGAGCCGGTTGGCGGCCGGCATGATTTGGCGTCGGAGCTCGTCGGTGGTCGCATTCAGCGAAATGGCCAGGTTCACTTTCAGGGGGGCCACGTCTTTGATCCGTGAGGCGAGTCCCGCCGTGGAGATCGTGATACGGCGAGGCGAAAACCCCAGTCCCCAGGTTTGATTGGTGAGGCGTGCGACGGCGTCAGCAACCGCGTCGAGGTTGGCCAGTGGTTCACCCATGCCCATAAACACCAGGTTCGTCAATCGCTCGCCCTTACCCACGTGGTCTTGGGCGAGGAGTACCTGGTCGATGATCTCATGGGCGCGGAGATTGCGTTGAAGCCCGAGCGTGCCGGTCAGGCAAAACCCGCAATCGAGTGTACAGCCCACCTGCGTGGACAGGCAGAGGGTGAGCCGGTCCTCGTCCGGGATGAGGACGCATTCCACCTGATGGCCATCAGCCAGCGTCAGCACAAATTTCTTCGTTCCATCCTGTGACGAAAAAATTTGGACGTCCGAGGTTCGTTCGATCGTGCAGCAGGCCGTCAGGTGCGAACGCTCCCGCTGCGAGAGATTCGTCATGTCGGCGAAGGTGCGGACACGTTTCTGGTAGAGCCAGCGCAAGATTTGTGACGCGCGATAGGCTGGCCACCCGAGTGGGGCGACGAACGCGGCCATCCCGTTTTCGGTCAAGGCTAGGAGATTGGTATGTATGTCGGCCTCCTGGTTCATGGCTGGAGCCTAGCACAGGGAAAAAACTTGTGACAAGCAAGGCGAACGTGGTCGCGTTTGCACCGCGTTACGATATAATAGGCTCGGTTCACCCTCTGCTCAGGACGAGATTGTGACGGCATTGCCTTGGCGGACCATTTCGACGGCTCTTACAATGTGGTTTCTGTTGTCGTGTGCGCTGTCGACGGCCACGGCCGAACCACCGCCCCCCCTGCCCGCTCTCCCTGCTCCCTGTGTCTCCGCTGAAGACTGTTTCCGTTCGGCTGTGGCGATCAACGAGCGCTCAGGTCCCCCAGCTCAACGCGACCAAACGATGATGCTGAAAATCGACCAATTGCGGTCGGTCATGGACCTGTATCCTTCGACGATCTGGGCGAAACGGGCCGGGGTGGTGCTCGGAGTCCTCTTGATCGAGCGGGAGCCTGCCGAAGCGGTGAAACTCCTCCGCGCTGCCCAACCGGACATGCCGGTCCTGGACGATTACCTTCGGCTCTGGATCGGGGAATCGCTCCTGAAGCTGAACGAACCCATCCAGGCCGCTGAGTTGCTGGAGACGATCCCGAAGCTTGTGCCGGATTCGAACCTGATCGCCAAGGCAGCCTACCGCACGGGCGAGGCCTGGTATAGCGCGAATGTCTGTTTTCGGGCCGTGGAATGGTTAGAGCGGGCTGTGGCCCTCGGGGACAAGGATACGGCTGCTCCGCTGGCGCTGTGGCATCAGGCCGAGTGCCACACTCGAGAGAATCGATTTCCGGAAGCGCGCGCCGCCTTGAAGCAGCTCTGGTTACGGTATCCGCATGCACCCGAGGCGCGCGATGCGAAAGCGCGACTGGATACGGCTGTGGGAGGGGAAGCATGGACGCCGACGGCTGAAGACCACTCTATCCGTGCGCAAGCCTTTCTGGCGTCGGCCATGCAAGGTGAGGCAGTCGAAGAGCTGCGCCGCTTCCTGACCCTGAGCCCGGTGCATCCTCGACGGTTTGACGCCCGGCTCAAGTTGGGTGTGGCCTATGTTCGGCTCAAGCAATATGACCAGGCGCGGGAGACCTTTCGCGGGCTGGTTGCCGACCGTGTGCAAGAGTCCTCGGAAGCCACGGTCTGGCTGGCACGGGTCTATCTGCGGCAGAATCAGGGCGACAAACTCATCGAGTTGGCGAGATCGGTGGCCCAGGGTTCCCTGGGTGGTGACCAGCGGGCGCTGGTGCACCTTTTTGCCGGAGTGTGGTTGGAGGATCAGGGGCAATTCGATGAGGCGATCGGCATGTTCCGGCAGGTCGCGAAACTCGGAGATTCGGCGAGCCAGCGTGCGGAAGGCCTGTGGCGTGCTGGATGGGTGCAATACCGGACCGCGCGGTATCGGGAGGCAGCGGAGACGTTTCGTGCCGTGGTCGAGTTGCATGTCAACGGATTCGAACCCCAGGCGATGTATTGGGCGGCGCGAGCCGATGAACGCGAAAAAAATACTGCTGCTGCCGAGCAGTACGCGCGAGTCTGTCAGCGATACGCGTATAGCTACTATTGCCAGTTGGCCGCGCGACGGGCCTCCTTGCCGCTGGCTATTCCGGTTGTTGCGGCAGTTGAGAGTCCGGTGGGCGAGGCCGGTGAGCGCTTGCCTGAAAATCGGCGGCCTGAAATCGAACGACATGCGGTCTATCAACGGGGGATTGAACTCAAGACCCTGGGGTTCTCCCAGGATGCAGCCCGTGAACTGGGGGTTCTAACGGAACAATACAGCCGGGATCAGGACGTGCTGCTGGCCTTTTCGACGTTGCTCAGCGAAGTGGGGGCGTACCATCCGGCGTTACGCGTGGCCAAGGTGCATTTTCGAGAGAAACTGGAGCGTAGCGGGCTGCCGACGGCGCCAGCTCTTTGGACCGTGGCCTATCCGACCGGTCTTCTTCCGACAATTGCCGCGCAGGGTGTTGTTGCGGTCGATCCTTACCTGGCCGCCGCGATCATCCGTGAGGAGAGCCAATATGATGAGAAGGCCCTCTCGGTCGTGGGGGCGGTGGGGTTGATGCAGCTTATGCCGGTCACGGCGAATGCGGTGGCTCAGCGTTATGGGTTCCCGACCGTCGGGCGGGAAGAATTGTTTGATCGGGAAACCAATATTCGGCTCGGGGTGCGTTACCTCGGCCAGTTGCTCGACCAATATGGCGGGAATCTCGCGTATGCAGTTGCGGCCTATAATGCCGGCCCGATTGCCGTCAACAATTGGATCGCGGTGCACCATGGACGGGATCAAGATGAGTTCGTTGAGCTCATTCCCTATCAGGAAACCCGGTTGTACGTGAAGCGAGTCCTGCGCAGTTATGGGGAATATCGGCGCCTCAATCACGGCACGTCATAGTGGGAGCCGTTTTCTTGACAAGCCGGAGCGAACTTCCTATATTTCGCCTCCATCACTATTGTGTTGAACCATCCACTTTGACATGAGGAAATGCCATGACTTTAGATCGTCTCGACGCCCTTGAAATTCGGATTCGCGATTTGGTGAAACTTGTTCAGGACCTCAAGCGAAAGAATGTGTCTTTGGAGGATGAGTTGCGACTGGCGCGGGAACGGGTCGCGGTTCGTGACGATGAGAATCGACGATGGGAGCAGGAGCGGGTGGATATCCGCTCACGCATCGAAAAGGTCCTCGGCGAAATCGATCTGTTGGAATGCCTGGATGAACCCAAGGAGGTGGCTTTTGACTAAGACCATTGACGTGGAGATCTACGGCCAGCGCTACAGCATCACCGGTGAGGCGGACGAATCCTACGTGAAGAAACTTGCCGAACTCGTCGATAGGCAAATGAAGCATGTGGCGGCCGGGCTGCGGTCCGCCACCCCGGCCAAATTGGCGGTTCTCGCAGCGATCAATATCGCCCACGAATTGATGGAATCGGAGCGCAAGAGCCGCCAGGGCGAGGCCGACGCGGATCGCCGCATGGCGTCCCTGATGGAGTCGATCGACCAACAAATGCCTTCCATGTTGTCCCGGTGAGTTTCACCTTGCTTTCATATCACTCCTTTGTTATCGTTTCCGTGTTGTATTGACCTGAGGGTCAACAAGGGCAGGAGAGGAAAGGAAGCTTCGAATAAGGACGGAAAATCTGAAGACAGTCTTTGAGCGCTAAACATATGGAATCGCTGGATTTCGTGCTGCTGTTCAGTGTGGTCGTGGTTGCATGGGTTGGCCGAATAGCCCATGTATATGGGTCTGTGCCATTGGTGAGACAAAACTGGGTATGGTTGGGTAGAGAGCAGACTAGCACAGGAATGTCTTTGGGTGCCCTCTGCTCGGTTCGGATTTCTGTCACCACTAAGCGGTCTCACGTTATCCGCTTGCGAGGTGACAGGAGAATTGATTCGGGTCGAGGCCGACCACCCCTCTACTTGAATTAGGGACAGCGATTCCACGGCTCGTTTCCACTGGCTCAAGAGGTCAGGGTTTTTCCCCTTCTCGTTTACGCAATCCTTTCCAGGCTCCGTGCTCCCCTAAAACACTGGTTACGATCATTCGCAGGGTGACAGCGTGCTGTCCCGCTGCCGTAAGGGAGGTGGTTCCCATTTCTCTCAGCGTCGTTGCGTACATCATGATCGGGTTGTTGGGAGCGGTGTTAGGCGCCGGCGTCTACGAAGTGCTACGTCGCCGGTCAGCATTAGCGCGCCGAGCGGGGGCTGAGGATCAGTCGACGCAGATCGTCCAATCGGCCCAGCGCGAAGCAGAGAATCTCGTCAAAGAGGCCAAGTTAGAAGCCAAGGATCTGATCTTCCAGGCAAAAATTGAACTGGAGAAAGACCAGAAAGCAAAGCTCGCGGAGGTGTCCAATACGGAACGTCGAGTGTCGCAACGAGAGGAAAGTCTTGATAAGAAAGTGAATGCTCTCGAAAAGCGCGATCAGGAAGCCCTGAAGCGTGAGCAAGAACTTCTCAAACGGGAAGAGGGATTGTCCCAGAAGGAAGCGGCCTGTGCGCAGGCCGTGAAACAGCATCGCGAGGCACTCGAGCGGGTGGCGAGTTTGACCGCTGAGGAGGCCAAACGGCAACTGATTCAGGAGATGGAAAGCCAGGCGCGTTTGGAAGCGGCCGGTCTTGCGAAGCGCATGCTGGAAGAGGCGAAGGAAAATGCCGATCGAGAAGCGCGGGAGATCATTGCCTGTTCCATTCAGCGGGTGACCCGCGACTATGTGAATGAAGCGACGATTTCGGTCGTGCCGATTGCCAATGATGCGATGAAGGGCCGGATCATCGGTCGAGAGGGACGAAACATTCGCGCGATCGAAGCGGCCACGGGGATCGATCTCATTATCGATGAGACGCCCGAAGCGGTCATTATTTCAGGGTTCGATCCGCTTCGTCGTGAGATCGCCAAGGTGTCACTCGAGCGGCTCATGCACGACGGCCGAATCCATCCGACCCGCATTGAAGAGATCGTCGAAAAGGTCAAAACGGATGTCGAGAAGCTGATGATCGAAGAGGCCGAGAAGGTCATCTTCGAAGTCGGTTTGTCCGATTTCCATCCCGAGTTGGTCAAGGTGCTAGGGCGGCTCAAGTATCGAACCAGCTACGGACAGAACAATCTGTACCATGCTCGGGAAGCGGCCTACATCTGCGGCATCATGGCATCTGAGCTGAAACTCGATGTCAAGCTCGCCAAGCGAGGCGCCTTGTTGCACGACATCGGAAAGGCCGTGAGCCACGAAGAAGAGGGGCCGCATGCCATGTTGGGTGCGGAGATTGCTAAGAAATACGGCGAACATCCCAAAGTGGTGAATGCCATTGCGGCGCATCACGAGCAAGTTGAGCCGATTTGTCCGGAAACGGTGCTGGTGGCGGCGGCGGAGGCGCTGTCGGCTGCGCGCCCCGGTGCCCGCCGTGAGGCGTTGGAGTCCTATGTGAAGCGGCTGGAAAAGTTGGAGTCGCTGGCGACTGTCCATAAGGGCGTGCTGAAGGCCTATGCGATTCAAGCTGGACGCGAAATTCGTGTGATTGTGAAGCAGGAAGATTTGACGGACCCTGAATGTTTCCAACTCTCTCGGGACTTGGCGAAGAAGATTGAGCAGGAGCTGACCTATCCGGGCCAAATCAAGGTCACGGTTATCCGGGAGAGTCGGTTTGTCGATTTTGCGAAATGAGTGAGTGGTCATGAAGGTTCTCATGATCGGCGATATCATGGGCGAGCCAGGGCGACGGGCCGTGGCTCGCCTGCTGCCCAAACTCATTGCCAAGCACGAAATCGATGTCGTGGTTGGAAATGGAGAGAATGTGGCGGGCGGGTTCGGGATTACTCCCGACCTGGTTGATGACCTTTTCGATCTCGGCGTGTCGGTAATCACCACCGGGAATCACGCGTGGGATAAGAAAGAAATTCTAGACGTGTTTCCACGTGAACCGCGTCTCCTGCGTCCTGCCAATTACCCGACTGGAGTGCCTGGGCGAGGCAGTTATGTGTTCACAACACCGGGTGGCGAGTCCCTAGGGATCCTTCATCTGATGGGACGGGCCTTCATGCCGACGATTGATTGCCCATTCCAGGTCGGGAAGAGAGAGGTCGAGCGTCTGAAGGCACAGGTCGCCGCGATCGTGGTCGATATGCATGCCGAGGCGACGTCTGAAAAGATGGCGATGGCGCATTACCTGGATGGCTTGGTGACGGCCGTGGCGGGGACCCATACCCACGTGCAGACGGCCGATGAGCAGATCCTTCCAAAAGGAACGGCGTATATCACCGATATTGGAATGACCGGCCCGCTCCATTCGGTCATCGGGATTAAAAAAGAGTTGGCAATCGAAAAGTTTCTCACGGGGATGCCACGCCGTTTTGAGGTGGCATCGGGGCCGACCGTCTTCTGCGCGGTCTTGCTCGACCTGGATGCCACGCTCGGCAAGGCTCTGTCTATTGAGCGGATACGAGTGGTGGATTGATCGTTTGTGCGTGTGGCTCTTCTGTCTGGCTCGGTGAGGCATGACCGGGCGTAACCCCTCTCTCCAACTTCTCCTCTCCGTGTCCGACGTGACGCGGCTCATTCGAGATTCCCTTGAAGATCAATTTCAGGATATCTGGATTGAAGGAGAAGTCTCCAATCTTCGCGCGCCGACCTCCGGACACCTGTACTTCACGCTAAAAGACGAGCAGAGCCAGCTTCGCGGCGTGCTCTTTCGGTCCGGGGTTTCGCGGCTTCGGTTCGCACTCCAGGAAGGCATGGCGATCATTGCGCGCGGGCGCATCTCGGTGTACGAGCCTCGCGGCGAGTATCAACTCGTGGTCGATTCGGTCGAACCCAAGGGAATCGGGGCGTTCCAATTGGCGTTCGAGCAACTCAAGGAACGGTTGGCGCGCGAGGGGCTGTTTGATGAGGCGCGCAAACGTCCCTTGCCCGCATTCCCGAGAACGGTCGGTATTGTGACCTCCGTCACCGGGGCAGCAATCCGCGATATTGTTGCCGTGCTTCGTCGTCGCTGTCCTCTCGTCCATGTCTTGATTGCGCCGGTTCCGGTTCAGGGGGAGGGGGCTGCCGAGCGCATTGCAGCGGCGATAACGGCGTTAAGTACGATGCCAGAGGTGGAGGTCATGATTGTCGGCCGTGGTGGGGGAGCCTTGGAGGATCTGTGGGCCTTTAACGAAGAAGTGGTGGTTCGCGCAATCGTCCAGTCCAGGGTGCCGGTCGTCTCCGCTGTAGGGCATGAAATTGATGTGACACTCTCGGATTTTGCCGCCGATTACCGCGCTCCGACTCCCTCTGCGGCGGCAGAGGCGGTTGTGCCTGTGTTGGAGGAACTTGTGGAGCGGTTGGCCCAAATGGGCGTTCGCCTGCAACGCACGATGCAGACATTCGTCGTGATGCAACGCTATCGCTTGGACACGTCGCTTAGAGTCCTTGGCGAAACGCGGTTTCGAATGCAAGCGCAAGCCCAGCGGCTGGATGAATTGAGTGATGCCTTGCTGCGGTCGCTCACAGAGCGTCTGACTCTGCTACATCGTGGCATGGCGGAACGTCATCATGCCCTGCTGACTCGGAGTCCGCAAAGCAGGATTCGGACGTCGTTCGTGTTGCTCCCGCAGCTTTGTAAGCGGCTGGAGCAGGAGGCTCGTCGAGGGCTCATTCACCGCAGGCAATCGGTAGAGGCGTACATGACGGCGCTTGATGCTCTCAGTCCATTGGATATCTTGAAGCGAGGGTATAGTGTCATCCAAACCGTCCCGTCCGGACAGATCGTGCGGCGTGCATCCGAGGTGGCGGTCGGAGAGGTGCTTCACGCTCGACTTGCTGAGGGGCGGCTGTTGTGTCTCGTCAAAGAGGTTTTGCCGCAGCCGGTGTCTTGACCTCACCGAAGGGGCGGGCAATAATGCGTTGGCTCATGAACCTGCAAGGGAGTTGCTGTGGCCGCGATTAAGTTTGAGTACGCGATGGCGAGGTTGGAAACAATCGTCGCTGAACTTGAGAAGGGCGATCTGCCTCTCGATGACTCGCTGAAGATTTTCGAGGAAGGGATTCGACTGTCGAAGACCTGTCTCAAGATGCTGGAGGACGCCGAACGGAAGGTTGAGATTCTGGTGCAAGAAAAGGATGGTAAGAAGCGGATTCAAGCGTTTTCTCTTGGTGACGATGAGCCCGAGCGTCCTCAGTAACATTCTGGCCGACGCCCAAGTCTGGGTCTGCCACTTCCCTCAGCGCCTCAACCTCCATTGTTGATATGATCCAAAAAATGCGCCCAGAGCGGGAACGGCTCGATCGTATGCTTGTCAGCCGAGGGTTGGTTGTCAGTCGCGAAGATGCGGCCCGACTCATTCTTGCCGGCCTCGTTCGCGTGGACGGAGTAGTGGTTGATAAGGCTGCGAAGCCGATTCTGCCGGATGCGGAGGTGGTGGTAGTCGGGCGTGCATCGCCCTATGTCGGGCGCGGCGGGGAAAAGCTGGCTGCCGCGCTGGATCAATTTCAGGTCGATCCGAAGGGGATGGTCTGCTTGGATGTGGGCTGTTCCACCGGGGGATTCACCGACTGTCTCCTGCAACGCGGCGCGGCTCGAGTCTATGCCGTGGATGTTGGGTATGGGCAGTTCGACTGGCGTCTTCGGCAGGATCCGCGTGTCCTGCTCATGGAGCGGACCAACATTCGGTATCTTGAGCCGGGCGTTATCCAGGATTCGATCAACCTGGTCGTCATCGATGTCTCGTTCATTTCACTCACTCTCGTGCTGCCTTGCGTGGTGCCGTACCTGGCAAATTCCGGATTCGTCATCACCCTGATCAAACCGCAATTTGAGGTGGGAAAAGGTCTTGTCGGGCGTGGGGGGATCGTTCGAGACGATGGGTTGCGGCAGGCGGTGGCTGAGAAAGTGGTGGTCTGTGCAGGTCACCTTGGCCTGGAGTTGGCAGGCCGCATGGAGTCGCCCATAGAGGGACGCAAAGGCAATCGGGAAATTCTGGCGTGGTTTCGGCGCCGCAGGTGAGGGTTCCACGGGGATGCAAAAGTGGATGGTCCGGCTTGGAGGGCGGACAGAACCCCCAGCCGCAAGGGCAAGACGAAAACGCTTTGCGGAAGTGTGCAGAAGGTGTACGCTGACCCTCGATTATTCGGTCGGGGTACCGTCAGCTTTGCAGATGAAGGAGAGGCGAGGGCACGTATGAAAGTCTTGGTTACCGGAGGGGCAGGGTTTATCGGGTCACATGTGGTAGATCGCTTGCTCCAAGAGGGGCACGATGTGGTGGTGGTCGATAACCTTGTCACGGGGAAGCGGAAAAACGTCCCCAAGGCGGCACAATTCTACAAGCTTGATATCGAAAATCCCAAGCTGGAACGGATCTTTCGCAATGAACGGCCGTCGGTCGTCTTTCATCTGGCTGCACAAATGAACGTGCGGCGCTCGGTAGAAGATCCGATGTTCGATGCGCAGGTCAATGTCCTCGGGACGCTGAATGTTCTCGAACAGGCCTCCAAGCATGGCGCGCGGAAGGTCATCTTTTCATCGTCTGGTGGGGCCATCTACGGCGAGCAGTTAGCATTCCCTGCGCCTGAAAGCCACATCACCCAGCCACTTTCCCCCTACGGCATCAGCAAGTTGTGCGGTGAGCATTACTTGTCCTATTACCATCGGTTGAGCGGTATCCAGGTGGTGAGTCTTCGATACGCCAATGTGTATGGGCCGCGGCAGGATCCCGAAGGAGAGGCCGGGGTCGTCGCAATTTTTATTCAAAAAATGCTGCATGGGGAACAGGCGGTGGTAAACGGAAATGGACGCCAGACCCGCGACTTCGTGTTTGTCGAGGATGTCGTTGAGGGGAATTTGATGGCGATGGGTCCTGACGTTGAAGGCGTGTACAACGTCGGCACGGGCATTGAGACCTCCATCAACGACTTATTTCGAATTGTCGTCGATCTTACCAAGGTCGAATTCAAGGAAGTGCACGGGCCAGCGAAGAGAGGTGAGCAAGCCAGGAGCGTCATCGATTCCACGAAACTCCACCATGACTTAGGGTGGGAACCCAAGGTAGACTTGCGTGAAGGGCTGCGGCGGACGGTCGAGTATTTCCGCGAACGGCTCGGGTAGAACCTTGAATTAGTAACGGGGGACGGATGGGTCTACTTGGGTAGACCAGGCATCGATGCCTCCGATCAGGTTCTTCACGTTTCCAAACCCTTGTTGTAGTAGAAATCCCGTCGCATCCGCACTTCTCATTCCATGGTGGCAATAGGCGATAATCTCAGCATTGCGATCGAGCTTGCCGAGGGATTGTTGGAGGGTCGCCAAGGGGACCAAAATGGATCCTTCCAGCTTGGCGAGCGCGTATTCCCACGGTTCCCGAACATCGACGAGCACAAGTTTTTCGCCTTTATCCAGCCTCGATTTCAAATCCTTAGGGGTAATTGTAAAGCTCATCAGTGCACCTCCATTGTATGACCGGATCATAAGGGAGCCAGAAAAGGGGTGTCAACTCTGGCGCATTCAACAATATGCCATACGAGTAGGCTCTCAAGGCCAGAGGGTGTCGAACCGAAAGATAATGGTGTGGAAGAGTGAAGGAATCTAGAAATGTTACGCGTGAGTGAATGGAATGGATCTCATAGGGGAAGTGGTCGTTTTTTGTCGAAGTGTGCAAATCCTGCCCGGTTCATTACAGATCTGGGGATGGAAATGAAGGCAAAATAATTTATAAGACATTGATATCTATTATTTCGCAGGCTTTCATTGGGTGTGGAAGGCACGCAATTTGCTTACGCTAGGGTGAGCTGTGGAAACGAGTGGCTCTGAGGTCGTCGTGCTCGTGACCGCTTCATCAGCTGAAGAGGCCGAGCTACTAGGGAAGATGGTTGTATGTTCCAGGTTGGCCGCTTGTGCCAATGTCGTGAAAGACATTCAATCAATCTTTCGGTGGGATAATAAGGTTAATGTGGAAAATGAATGCCTGATTATCATCAAAACCACCTTGGATCGATTCTCGGAGCTCGAAACGGCTATTAGGGGGCACCACAGTTATAGTGTTCCCGAGATCATCGCCCTCCCCATCATCAGGGGGTCGGCTCCGTACTTGGAATGGATCAAGGATGAAACTCGCAAGTAGTTGATTCTAATAAATGAATATTTGAAAACAAGGGGTTGACCATCAAGTCTGAGATCAGTACACTGCAAAAATGGGTTGGCCTGAAGTCATTAGATGAATTCGTGAAGGGGAGACCGTCCTATGAGTCAGCAAACGGCCGAAACAAGTGATGCCTACACCATCGTCGTCTTTCGAGGGTCATCCTCAAAGCCGCTTCGGTTTAGTTTTCCCCGGAAGTTCCTGCGTAAGCTCTTGATCTTGGCCGCGATCTTGATTGTAGCGGACTTGCTCGTGATCTCGCATTACGTGATTCGAACTGGAGAGGTGTGGCAACTATCCGCTTTTCGGGCTGAGGCAATGGGGGCACGTGAACAAACTGCTGCCTTTTCCTCCGCGATTGATGATCTAAAAAAACGCCTGTCAGTTATGGGAGAGGTCAATCAGCGACTTCGGGTCATGCTGGGGATTGATACGACTAAGCCAACCGGTGATTTGGCGAACGGTCGGGGCGGTGACGACGGTCCCATGCCGGATGGCAAGGAAGGTGGGCAGGGGACGAGTCCGGCCGCATCGGGGACAGAACAGCGCCAGCAGGTTTCGGAAGTGCATGATACCAACCAGGTGGAGATCGATTTCACGACAGAAAATATCGAGGAGATTGCCCAACAGGTTCGCGAAAGCATTGATGCCCTCGTGCGTGAAGCCACCCAGCAAGAAGAGGCGCTGCAGAGTCTTACCCAAATTGCCGAGCTGCGCTCAACTCAGTGGGCCTCAACCCCTTCTATTTGGCCGGTGCGTGGATGGGTGACCTCCGCCTTTGGTCCGCGGGTCTCGCCATTTACCGAGAAGCCAGCCTGGCATGATGGCCTTGACATCGGTGCTTCGCCGAATGCTCCGGTCCAAGCCCCGGCGCTCGGACGTGTGGTTACCGTGGCGTTTGATTCGAAAATGGGTAATATGGTCAAGCTTGATCACGGGTACGGCATCGAAACCGTGTATGGACACCTTGCCAAATCTTTGGTGAAGGAAGGTCAACGTGTAAGGCGTGGTGATGTCGTGGCTCTCGTCGGGAGCACCGGTCTTTCAACAGGTCCGCATCTTCATTATATGGTGAAGAAGAACGGCCAGTCGCTTGATCCGACCAAATTCATTCTCGATTAGTCGTCTCGCCTCATCTCAAAATTCTGAACGAGACCGACTTTTTCCCCTCCCAATATATACTTCGGAATCTCGAGTCTACTCCGCCACATCATCGTGTTGTTCTGTTGTCAACGCACTCTGTCACCTTCGGGGATGCCGCCTGGGCGCATGCCTACGACGAGTGCCTTGATATACTCCGCGTTTTCGCGAAACTCTTGATGCGACGAGGATACCCATGACTGATCTGGAAATTGCCCGGTCTATCATCCCCAAGCATATATTCGAAGTCGCGCAAACTTTAGGCATTCATTCGGAAGATCTCATCCCTTTTGGCCGTTACAAGGCAAAGGTGACCCATAACTTGGAAGAGCGGCTCAACGCCAGACCGTTGGGACGGTATGTTCTGGTCACGGCCATTAATCCGACGCCCCTTGGGGAAGGGAAAACGACCACCTCTATCGGGCTGAGCATGGGGCTGTGCCGTTTGGGTTACAGGTCTGTTGTCACACTGAGACAGCCTTCCCTGGGGCCTGTCTTTGGACTTAAGGGGGGAGGCACCGGAGGCGGGCGAGCGCAGGTATGCCCTATGGAGGATATCAATCTGCATTTCACGGGTGATGCTCATGCCGTATCTGCGAGCCATAATCTTCTCTCGGCATTTGTGGATAACCATCTCTTTCATGGAAATGCCCTCAAGCTCGACCCCCAAGGGATCAGGTGGCCTCGCACTCTCGGCGTGAGTGATCGCGCACTTCGTGAAGTCATAATTGGTACAGGACCTGATAGGAGGGCCGGACAATTCGTGATTACTGAGGCCTCGGAGATCATGGCGGTGCTGGCCCTGGCGACTGATCATGCGGACCTTCGTCAACGCCTCGGTAGAATTCTGGTCGGCCTGACAGAGGGAGGACAATTGACCAGGGCGGAGGCATTCGGCTGCGCCGGTTCCATGGCCGTGCTGCTGAAGGACGCGTTGTGGCCGAATTTAGTGCAGACGCTTGAAGGGACACCAGCATTCGTCCATGCCGGGCCGTTCGGCAATATCGCCCATGGAAATTGCTCAATTGTATCGGACAGGTTGGCGTTGCGCTGCGCCGAGTATGTGGTCACGGAGGCTGGGTTCGGCAGTGACTTAGGCGCTGAGAAATTCTTCAATATTAAGTGCCGCACGTCCGGCCTTCGCCCGGATGTCGGGGTGGTTGTGGCAACACTTCGGGCCCTTAAACTTCACGGAGGCGGCGGAACAGCGAAAGCTGGGACTCCATTGCCTGCCGGGTTGACGAGACCGAATCAGATGGCCCTGGAGAAAGGATGTGCCAATCTCGAACAGCATATTGCTAATGTGCGGTCCCATGGAGTGCCGGTGGTGGTGGCCGTGAATGCCTTCAAAGATGATTTGTCCGATGAACTGAATTGGGTGTGCGAACGGGCAAAGGCTGCGGGTGCAGAGGCGGCAGTTGTGTCGACGCATTGGGCCGATGGGGGGCGAGGGGCGGAGGAGCTTGCACGGGCTGTCGTCAAGGTGGCGGCGCAAGAGGCGCAATTCAGGCATCTCTATGACGTGACCTGGCCTATCAAGAAGAAGATCGAGACCATTGCGACCACGATGTATGGAGCGGCCGGTGTTTCTTTTCTGCCTCAAGCGGAACGAGATATCGAGCTCGCGACCAGAATGGGATTCGATCACCTCCCCATTTGTATGGCGAAGACGCCGCTATCGCTCTCCCATGATCCCGCACTCAAGGGACGACCATCCGGCTTTACCGTGCCTATTCAGGAACTGCGGATCCTGGCAGGGGCGGGGTTCCTGACTGCCGTGTGCTCCGGTATCCAGCTGATGCCGGGCTTGCCGAAGAGGCCTGCTGGGGAACGAATTGACGTGGATCCACAGTCGGGAGAGATTGTGGGGCTTGCGTAGCTGAGCGCTAGCGCTGCTTAAGGAACCGGAAGAATTCAGAGTCGGGGCTGACGAGGATGGTCGTCTTGTCTTTGAGGGTTTTGCGATAAGCTTCCATCGTGCGGGTAAATTCAAAAAAATGCGGGTCCTGGCGATAGGCTTCGGCATAGATCCGGAACGCCTTCGCGTCGCCGCCCCCACGGAGTTCTTCTGACTCTCGATATGCCTCCGCGAGAATAATTTCCCGATCTTTTTCGGCCTCGGATTTTATTTTTTGAGACTCCTCCGCGCCTTCCGCACGGTATTGCTTCGCCTGCCGCTCCCGTTCGGCTTGCATCCTGGAAAACACGGCCTTTTCATTCTGTTCAGGCAAGTCGGCTCGCTTGATGCGGACGTCCTGGATCTCGATTCCATAGGCCGACGCTTTTTCATTAGCTCGCTGCGTGACCACGGCCATGAGTTCAGCTCGGGCCGACGAGACGATCTCTGCCAGATCGTGCCGCCCCAATTCAACGCGCAGTTCCGAGTAAATAATGTCGTGCAATCGCTGAAGGGCGCCACGTTGGCTCTGGAACGCCTGATACACCTTTAGTGGGTCGGTAATTCGCCATTTGGCAAAGTTGTCGAGGAGCAGCGTCTTCTTATCTTGCGTAATGACGTCTTGCGCATTGGAGTCGTAGTCCAAGAGTCGCTTGTCGAAGTAGGTGACTTCTTCGATGAACGGCATTTTCAAGTAGAGGCCACCCTCGGTCACATTACGAACAGGCTTGCCCAGTTGGACCACGATGGCATTTTGGGTCACATCGACAATGTAGAAGGGGGACGCACCTAGGATGAGGAGGCCGAGGACAATGCCGGCAAATGCCAGGATAAATCCTTGTTTACTCATGGCGTCCGTTCCTGCGTAGCGCCGGATGGGGCTGGTTTGGAGAACCGGTCGAGCGGTAGATAGGGAAGGGTGCGGTCTCCGCCCTTGCCGTCAAGAATAAATTTGTCGATGTGGGGCAGCACGTCTTCAAGCGTCTCGATGTAAATCCGCTTACTGATAATATCCTTGGACTGGTTGTATTCCTTCAGCGTCGCCACGAATCGATTCGCTTCGCCCTGGGCTCGATTGAGTCGCGCTTGCGCATAACCTTTTGCCTGATTGACCAACTGCGCCGCTTCACCCTTGGCTTTGGGAGTAATATCGTTGCGGTATCCCTGGGCCTGGTTGATCAGTTTTTCACGGTCTTCCTTGGCGTTGGTCACGTCCTTGAACGCTGCAGCCACCGCTTCGGGGGGATCGACATCCTGCAGTTGTACCGCGGCAATCTGCACGCCGGTCTTATAGTCGTCCAGGATGTGTTGTAGGAGTTCCTGGGTGTCATGCTGGATCTGCGCTTTGCCGGTGGTGAGGGCTTCGTCGATCTTGCTTTTGCCGATGACTTCCCGCATCGAGGCTTCCGCCGCTTTCCCGATGGTATCGTCGATATCCGCCACATTGAACAGGTACTCGCGGGAACTTTTGATCTTGTATTGGACGATGAATTCAATCGCCAGAATGTTCATATCGCCGGTCAGCATCAAGGCTTCTTGTGGCACCATCTGCTGGCGCGCTTGACGATCGGTTCGAAACCCGATTTCCACCCGGTGGAGCTTGGCGACCTTCGGTTGCAACACGCTTTCGACGATGGGAATCTTCATGTGCGGGCCGGGATCAACCACTCGAACCGGGATGCCGAAGCGTTTGACGACGCCTTCTTCGTCCGGCGCCACAATGAATGCGCTCTGCCAGATGAGGAAGACGGCGAACGCGACGACCAAGAGATTGCGGAATCCGCCGGAGGGTAACAGATTGCGAAGCTGGCCTTGGGCCTGTTTAAAGGCCTGGTCCAGGTCATCGCCCTTTTTGCTCCAGGGATCTTTAGGGTCCCAGACCATGCCGTGGCTCAATTCAGTGAAGTGGCAAAGACGCCAACGATGCACCTTAACAAAGTGAGCACCTGCGAGCAACACATAAGATGGCAGCGATTGACTTATCGGGAGAGCGCGGCGATTGACGTATCAACATTTGTTGATATATAATTTTTGCATGAAGGGAAGCATGGTGAAAAATTCAGCGCGGGCGGCGGAGTTATTTCATGCGCTTGCGGAGCAGACCCGATTGGAGATCCTTGATGAGCTGAAGGAGGGCGAGTGTTGTGTCTGCGAATTGACAGACACACTCCAAGCCGGGCAGTCGCGTCTCTCATTTCACCTGAAGGTGCTCAAGGAAGCGGGTCTGATCCAGGATCGCCGGGATGGTCGATGGATGTACTATAGCGTGAATGCCGAAGCCTTCAATGAGCTAGACGAACTCGTGGATTCTTTCAAGCAGGCCAGGAAGGCGCGCCGAGCCACGGGCTGTTGTTGATTTTTTTGGGCCAGACGTATCAATAAATATTGATGGATAGTATGGGAGGAACCGCAATGGACGCAAAGGCTATTCGAAACCTAGTCAAGGAAAAGTACGGAGAAGCTGCCGTGAGAGCCAAGAGCGGAGGCAGTTCCTGCTGCGGGGCCTCGCCGCCGCTGGCAAATGTCGATCCGATCACCTCAAATCTCTATTCGGACCAGGACCGAGAGGGGCTGCCCGCCGATGCGGTCGCTGCCTCTCTGGGTTGTGGAAATCCGACCGCTCTGGCCGAACTCCATGCTGGTGAGACGGTGCTGGATCTGGGGTCCGGCGGAGGTATCGATGTGCTGCTTTCCGCCAAACGAGTCGGCCCGACGGGCAAAGCCTACGGGTTGGACATGACCGATGAAATGTTGGCGTTGGCCAGGGAGAACCAGCGCAAGGCCGGTGTGGAGAACGTCGAATTTTTGAAGGGCGAAATCGAACAAATCCCGCTGCCCGATCACTCGGTGGACGTGATCATCAGCAATTGTGTCGTCAATCTGTCCGGCGAGAAGGAACGTGTGCTCGCGGAAGCCTTCCGCGTCTCGCGCCCCGGAGGCCGGCTGGCGCTGTCCGACATCGTGGTGAGGGGGGCGGTTCCCACGGAAATCCGCCAGAATCTCGAACTCTGGGCAGGTTGCGTCGCCGGTGCGCTCGAAGAGACGGAATATCGAGACTTGCTGAGTCAGGCGGGATTTGTCGACATCGAGATCGAGCCTACGCGAATCTACCACGCCGACGACGTGAAAGAATTTCTGGTCGGGACGGAGTTGACGAGTGATCTGCTCTTGTCCCAGGTCGAGGGGAAGTTCATGAGCGCGTTTATCCGAGCGAAAAAACCGGCAGTCTCCGCCCGAGCCGGCAGATAAGCGTCAAAGCCTAAGGAGCTCAATCTATGGAAGTCGCGTTGTCGGTCGGTGCGCCGCAGGTGGCGGAGAAGCGGCTCTCGCTCTTCGAGCGGTACCTGACGCTCTGGGTGGCGTTGTGCATGGTGGCGGGCGTCCTGATCGGCCAGATGGCCCCGGGTCTGGTCTCGAATTTTCGAGGGGCGGAGTTCGGGCAGGACAGCCATATCAATCTACCGATCGCCGTCCTGATCTGGCTGATGATCGTGCCGATGATGATGAAGGTTGAGTTTGCCTCGATTCGTGATGTGGGAAAGCGACCGGTCGGACTGCTGATCACGCTGTTCGTCAATTGGGTAGTCAAGCCGTTCTCCATGGCCTCCTTGGCCTGGGTGTTTTTCCGGTATGCATTCTCCGCATGGATCACACCCGCGGAGGCCGATCAATACATTGCGGGAGCCATCATTCTGGCTGCCGCTCCCTGTACGGCCATGGTGTTCGTCTGGAGCTACCTGACGGACGGTGATCCCGCCTACACGCTTGTCCAGGTGGCGGTGAACGATCTCATCATGCTGGTGCTGTTTGCGCCGATTGTCGGGTTGCTGGTAAGCGGCGCCTCGTCGCTGGCCGTTCCCTTCGATGTCCTCCTGTACTCGGTGGCGATCTTTATCGTGATTCCATTGATGATCGGCGCCGGTCTCCGGCTATGGCTCGTCCGGCGCCATGGGCGGCGATGGGTGGAAGAGGTGTTGTTGCCCCGGTTCGCTCCGGTCACGATCGCGGCCTTGCTCATCACTTTAGTGTTCATCTTTGCCTTTCAGGCACAGAACATCATGGGCAAGACCATTCATGTCGTCTTGATTGCCGTGCCGATTGTGTTGCAGGTCTATATGAATGCGGCGCTGACCTATGGGCTGATGCATCGATGGCAGGTGCCCCATGCGATCGCTGCCCCGGGTGCGCTCATCGGCGCCAGCAACTTCTTTGAGCTGGCCGTCGCCACGGCCATTGCGTTGTTTGGCCCGGAATCCGGCGCAGCCTTGGCGACGGTCGTGGGGGTCTTGGTGGAAGTGCCGGTCATGTTGTCCGTCTGCAGCCTGTGCAACAGAACCAGGCATTGGTTCGGACAGGAGGTCGGCACATGAAGTCGCGCCTGTTATTCCTCTGCACCGGAAACTCCGCACGCAGTCAGATGGCGGAGGGATGGTTACGGCATCTGGCGGGCGATCGGTTCGAGGTGTTCAGCGCGGGCACGCATCCGGTCGGGCTCAATCCGGGTTCAGTGGATGCGATGGCCGAAGTCGGAATCGACATCTCGCAACATCGTTCGAAGGGCGTGGGTGAATTGACGCATCAGTCGTTCGACTATGTCGTGACGGTGTGTGATCGCGCCAAGGAGACGTGTCCGCTGTGGCCGGGCCCCACGCGATTGATCCACTGGAGTTTCGATGACCCTGCGGCAGTGACCGATGACGACGGACGCCGACAGACCTTCCGCCGCGTGCGCGACGAGATTGCGAGACGGATCGAAGCCTTCCTTCGTACGACTACCGCATGATGACGCTGCCGCTCTTGCTCCAGTAGTAGTAGAGCGAAAAATTGGGATAGATCGCATCCTGCGTGTTTTGTCCAGCCACGGTGAATAGGCATCCAACCGCTCCGACAAAATGTTCGCCAAGCCGGTATTGAATCGTCGGTTGGACTCCGAGGGAGGTGAATCCATGTCGACCACCCACGTTGATCTGATGCCCATCGGTCCGAAACGGCAGACCGTGAAAGCCGACGAATTCGAGGTTGTACCCAAAGCCCCGCTTGTCGTCGAGAATATGTTCAATGACCACTCGGGTATTGACGATATCGGATGCATAGGTGTTTTGGCCGCCATCGCTGCCCGGCAGGTGGTAGGAGTAGAAGACACCTGCGCTGATTCGAAAAGGCTCAAGATTTTTTCGCACCAGAATTCCTTCTGTCCAGGTCAACGCGCCGAATCGCGAGGCCGGTAATCGTCCCAGTGGAGCGAATCCGCCGGGCGGACTCTCGGTCCCGGTAACCCACCGGCTGGTTGGCAACACGATCATGTTGAAGGTGGTCACGGAGGGACGCCAACCGTCGGGGTCCTGCACGACCGGCCGATACTTGAAATAGATCTGTGTGTCACCGAGCCCGGTGTCGGTGGTCCAAGGGCCACCCTTCCCTCTGTTGAACTGATCCGAACTGTTGGCCCAAAAGGCTGAACCGGACAGGCCCACGTTCAACTCCAGATGGTTTGTCAGGCCATAGGCCATTGTGACGACGGGAGCGACTTGGTACGAATGAACCGAAGCCGCCATTCGATTGTCGGTTAACTGATTGCCGAATCGCTTTTCGCTGATCTGTGAAAAAATGAATGGGTGTGCCGTGAATTGCCCTTGAGGGTGAATATCCACACCGCTCAAGAAAATGGGACCGTTGGAGAGCGGGTTCCAACTCTTCCGATATTGTTGGATCTCCTCGTCGGTCGGGACCCAGTCCCAGGCCTGCGTCATGGGGGCTATGAGCAAAGATAGCATGGCAATTGCAACGAGTAATGCAAGGACACCAACCGGCAGTGGCAGCCAAGATGAATCATGGCCGGAATGAGGCCCATTGGTTCCTCCAGAATCGGTATTGATGAATAGAGATCGCTGCATCTGTGTGATTTCTATGAGTCGAGGATGGGATCGAATCCTTTTACATCAAGGAGAACGTTAGCCCGCCTTATTCAGTGCGCCGTGAAAAGGCGCTGTGTGTCTCACAGGTGCAAGTCCTGTCTGGGGAGTTGTCGGGACACCCCAGTAGCTACCGAGGCAGTCGCAAGGGTAACCGACCGACTGAAGCCCTCGGGACAGAGGCCCACCATGGGTGGGTCAGCGAGCCGACGGGCCGCAACACGCGTGAAGCCTGAGCAGGCCTCGAAAGTGAAGTCGCGAGGGGCCGACCGGCCTGAATAACCGGGAAGGCCGCTGGAGTCCATGGGAGCACCCGACCGATGACCATGGAGTCGCTCGCCGGGGTAAGGGGCGTGGCACGTCAGCACAGCACACAGGGCAACACGGGAGATCCTGCGCTCGGTGTGACACTCGTCCGAGAGCCGGATGCGGGAAAACCGCACGTCCGGTTCGATGAGCGGATGTGGGAAACCCCTGACCGCTGTGGTTGGCGGTAGATGCGTGCATCGAAACCATCGAGAGCGGCTCCAGGTTAGCGCCCATGTTCGACTCTACTGAGAGCTTCTACTGCAACCGCCGAGACGCTGCTGCGACAAGCCTGGCCGCCGGTTGCACGCGGCCAGGCGGGCGGGCTCGCCGCTCGTCTCGCATGGCGTCTCCGCGGTCTCGTGACGAACCCTCATGAATAATGCGGGCTAGAGAATTCTGGCGAGAATCAGATAGGCGACACAGGCGAGGAGTGCTGCTGCGGGAAGCGTCACGACCCAGGCTAGGACCATGTCGCGGACCGTTGTCCATCGGACCGTGTGAAGCCCCTTGAGCAGACCGATGCCGATAATCGCAGAGCTGCTGACATGCGTGGTCGAGACAGGCAGCCCCAGCGTTCCGGAGACGAGCACGAGGAAGGAGGTCGTCAGGTTGGCAGACAGTCCTTCCGCATGATTCATCTTCGTGACTTTCTCAGCGAGCACTTCCGTTACGCGGAGTCCACCGAAATAACTGCCGAGCCCCATTGCCAGGGAGACTCCCCCGAAGGCGGCGAGCTGGAACGAGGTGCTTGGCCACACAGCGGTCGCACTGCCGAGCAACAGCATCGCCACGATCTTTGGCGCGTCGTTCGTGCCGCGGGCAAAAGAAGCGAGGCCGCTGGAGAGCCAGTGAATCGTATCGAGCCCCATGACCAATCCCTGTAGGCCGGCCCGATCGCATTGAGATGGCACTGCCATGACCGGCTGTCCGAAGCGCTCAGTCTGGAAGAGAGTTCGCGTGCTGCCGCGCGCGTCGATTGCGACGAGCGCGCGCGACGCGGGTATCACGCACACGCAGGCTCCTTCCCACCTCGCGGCCAGCACGCGCACGGCCGGATGGATGAGGAGCGAGACAGCGAAGGCGAGAAACGGGCTGAGCAACAAGGGAAAAGCGATCTTCTGTCCAATTGCAGGCCAGATCAATCCCTCTCCCGCAAAAGCAACGAATCCGGAACCCACGATGGCGCCGGTGAGGGCATGGGTTGTCGAGACGGGGAAGCCGGTGCGGGACGCAATGAAGACCCATGCCATCGTTCCAATCAAGACGGCCAGGGCGACGGCCGGGTGGAGGACCCTGTTCGATGGGATGAGGCCATGGCTAAACGTTTTAACCATCGCACTCGCAACAAACGCGGATGTTCCCGCACCGGCGATGGTCCAAAGTGTTCCCCAGGTGATCGCCGTCCGATAATCCGTCACACCGCTGCCGACCAGGGTCGCGATGGCCTTCGAGACATCGTTCGTCCCGTTGGCGAATGCCAAGGCGAGCACCAGTGCGAAGGCGAGTGCGGAAAGTTCCATGGATAGGACTCAAGGCGTCACGGCACCGCCACAGGACGAGCCGGACCCAGCCGTACAGCCGTAGCAGTGATTCCCGGTGACGATCCGGCGGCGCTGCAGTTGGGCCGGATCGAAATCTCGAATGTGCCGGGGTGTCCCCTGCGAGACCGGCAACTCCAGCATCTGATTGAAGTCGCAATCGTAGAGGGTGCCATCCCACCCCACCGACAGCGTATAGCGGCACATGACCCCTGCCGCAGCCACCGGGTTGAAGGCGTTCGCGATCCGTTCCATGTAGCCCTCGTAGTTGCCGCTCTCCAGGAGGAATTCCAAGAAGCGACTGATGGGCATGTTGGTGATGGTATAGAGGTGCGTGAAACTGATGCCGTGGCGCGTCGCCAGCTCTTTCCGGAACTGTGCCTCGATCCCTTCTTGCTTCGGCGGGAGAAAGGCGCCGACCGGGTTGTACACCAGATTCAGCGTGAGACCCGTTCCTTCTTTGCCGTAGCCCAGCCGGTTCAACAGCCGGAGGGCCTCCATCGATTTGTTGAAAACCCCCTCACCACGCTGAGCATCTGTCTGCGACGCCTGATAGGAGGGCAACGAGGCAATCACCTCCACGCGATGTTGCGCGAGAAACTCCCCCAGGTCGGCCTGCGAAGGTAGGAGAAGCACGGATAGATTGCACCGATCCAGCACCTGCCGGCCTAAGGACTTTGCCTGCTCGACGAGCCACCGGAAATGAGGACTGAGTTCCGGGGCGCCGCCCGTGATGTCCACCGTGGGAATATCGGTGCGAGCAAGGGCCTGCAGGCAGAGGTCAATCGTGTCTTTCGACATCACCTCGGTTCGATCTGGCCCGGCATCCACATGGCAATGCCGGCAGGTTTGATTGCAGAGCTTCCCGACATTGAGTTGGAGCGTCGTGATGCCGGTTGCCCCAAGAGGATAGAGCCCCGCATGATTGAGCGCCTGCTCGAACGGCGGACAGGCCGTGGGCTGCGCCAGCAGGCGCAGCTGTTCCGAAGGTGCCGCGAGCGGGTCCCGTCGCGCGAGCAGGCTTAGACCCATCGAATCGATCCTTTCCTCATCGCCGGTTCGATGCTCAGCAACAGCCGCCGGTTGGGCTGCAGGCCACTTCGGTGCCGTTCACGCCTGTCGAGGCCCGGTTGTAGATCGTGAAGTGGGGGCGATAGGTATCCTGCGTCAGGACCTGGAGCGTTTTCGAACAGATCTCAAGGGGAACGCCGCGGTAGTACTGGTGGTGATCGTCATCTTCCGCATTGATGACCGGGCCGGTGAGAATCGCATAGTCTCCCTTCCACACACAGGGCGTTTCCTCCGGAAGCACGGCGCACCATCGCGGGTCTGTCGCCTCAATGAAGACGGGCGTCTGGTCAATGAGGAACAGCGACTGTAGCGGCGGGCTTTGCAAGAGTTGTGCAGTGCGGGAATCGATGGATTGCGGGATGCCCCGTCGATATTGCTGACCGAGTTCATCCGTCGCAGTAGAGAAGGGCCCTCGAAGGGTTGCATAGAGAGGGGCCGCATCGTCGGTGACGGGAGGGAATTTGTACCCGGTGAGCGTGACCGACAGAAAATGGATACCATCGATCGATTGCCAGGGCGTGGACTTCATCTGGTGCACGGCCTGAAAGCCGGCATCCACCATGCCGCCGATGTAATCCTGCACTTGCAAGGCGCCGGACAGGCAGTCTCCCCACCTGACCGAATCGTGGACCAGATATTGCGGTACGACCTGATCGGCCACAATATCGGAAATCGTGAACCGGCCCCCCGGCTTCAGGACGCGATACATGTCATGGAACACCTTCCGCTTGTCGGGCGCCAGATTGATCACACAATTGGAAATAATGAGATCGACGCTCGCATCCTCGACCGGCATGGCCTCAGCCATGCCTTTGCGGAATTCGATATTCGGGGTCGCGTAGCCCAAGTTCGCGGCGACGATGGGGGCATTGCGGCGGGCAATTTCCAGCATGGTGTCGGTCATGTCGATGCCGATCACCTTTCCGGTGGGGCCGACGCGACGGGCGGCTTCAAAACAATCGATGCCGCCGCCGGAGCCGATGTCCAGCACGGTTTCGCCAGGCTGGACGGTGTTCAGCCCGGCCGGGGTGCCGCAGCCATAGGAGATCTTTAGCACCTCCTCGGGGACGAACGATTTGAGGTCGGTAAAGTCGTATCCTGTCGGGCAGCACATCTGTTCGCCCGTTGCTGCCGCCCGGGCATATCGGTCGCTGACTTTCTGGGTAATATCGTCGATCGGCATGGCCTCCCTCATCGTTCAATGTACCTATCGAGATGCGTCTATGTATCAACCCCTCCCTTTCCAGGTCAATCTCGTTTCTGTAGATCGGTAGATGTTTCCATGGGAGCGTACAGCGAAGGGCAGAGGACTTCTGTAAGCCGGCTTACAGTGACGACGGACCAGGCCTTTTCATAGTTCAACTGGCGGAGAGGAGTCGCTTGGTCGAGAGAGTTCTTACAGTTGGGAAGAGTGGGAAAAAAGAACTCTCCGCTGTGCCCGGTACCCTCGTGCAGGGTCTGGAGTCTCATCGGATGAGAGAAGGTGACAGCGGGGCGAACGGTTGGGCAACTCGCGAACGCGGTCGGCGTCAACATCCAGACAGTCCGGTACTCCAAGCAGCTCAAGTTCCTCAGCCCGTCTTCCCGTCGGCCGTCGAGATATCGGTCTATGGCGAGCATGGGGAACGGCAGCTTCGGTGTTGCGATCCGCAGGAATGGCGCGGCGCTTCCATTTGGCGATCGTCGCAACAGTGACGCACAACTGCTGGGCTTGCACCAGATAGGGACCACGACTCTGCCGCATGTGCTTCCGTTACTGCACCTCCGTACGACCATTGGTATGGTCGGTCATGGAGCCATCCCTTCCGTTGATTGTTCCGAGAGACCCTACCGTATTGACTGTGCACAGTCATCATCTCTCACAATGTCATGAAACTAGACTGCTACTGACCGAGCGGGACCGTGACCATAATTGCGCCCATTACGTCATTCTGCTTGAAATTCCGCTTCGGACTGTCCTGGTGTGCGTTGTGGCAGCCGATGCAGGCCTGAGAAACAGCCCTGTCGGCATAAATGGCCTGGAGATACGAGTCCCCCCCATGCATGACCACTTCGGTGTAGGGACGTTCCGGATGCTGCAGGGTTTCCAAAAGCCCTTTTTGCTCGAATTCGGTTTTGGGCCCATTCTGTTTGTTGATAGGCCAGAGGCTGATGAGCTTGTATCCAATCTTGGCCTGCGTGTTCACTGCCAAACGGGCTGACTCTTGCAAGAACTGGACTGGGAGGGGAAGTGCGCTTGTGGACTGCCAATTTTCCGCAGCGACGGCGATGCCCTTCGCCTGCATCCGCTCCACGACATGGATGGTGTAAAAGGTGCGGTGTGACTGGATCACGGCATGCACCATGTCGGCCACTCTCTCTGCAGGAATTCCGCCGCAGTCCTTTGCTCCAAACGATGTCCCCCAATACACGAATACTGCGATAAGTATTGATACGGTTCCCAACGCAAGGCCTTTCCTGATCATGATGCATTCTCCTTTCTGGCTCACCGGCTTCTCGGGCCATATCGGACTTTGGATGCCACCAATCCCGCCCTCGCTGACCCTCGGTCTTCTCAGACCCCGCCTCCATCGGTCTCTCACAGCCGATTGATCATAGCCCGTACCTCGACAATGTTCAGAATCAAGAGACAAACCCTCTTCAGCTCTATCAACATCCCAGGCGCATGCGATCATTCACCTGGTGTCGGAAAAGCTGGACGTCGAAGCCTGTCGGACGGGCTCCTTTGATGAACGATGGTTCCGGAATCTTTTTGACCAGGCCTCTGCGGATCGCAGGGGTGAAATGGACTCATTGGACTGGAAACGAAATGATGATCCCTCCCATCACATCATAGAGCTTGTAGTCCTGCTTCGGGCTGTGATCATGGCTGTTATGGCACGCGACACAGACCTTGGTGACGGCCCTGTCCGCAAATATCGCCTTGAAAATGTGCCTGTCATTTTCGGCAATGATTCCCGTATAGGGCGTCCGGGAATTCTTTGCCACCGCTTCCAGGCCCGCTTGTTCGAACTGATCGGCTGGTCCGTTTTTTTCATAAATCGGCCACAGGCTGGCCAACCGGATACGAAGACCGAGTCCGAGCCCCTGAATCTCTTGACCAGTCATCTGGAGCATTTGAGCCGGAAGGGGCAACGTCCCCCTCGCTTTCCATTCTTCCGCCGCCACAGTGACCTTGAGATCCTGCAGCCGCTCCACTACATGAGTGGAATAGATGGTCCGATCGGCCTGAATGATCGCATGAAGGTACTCTGCCACCACTTCCGGTGGGATTCCCGCCGTCTCTCCGGCCTGCGCGACATCCACTGCGACACCGGCGAGTAGGATGGCGCAGAGTCCGCCAAGGATCCGTCCCGCTGTTCTCTCGATCATGACACACCTCTTACTCAGCTCTCTGAGGCAGAACCTGCTTCAGAAGAGCACATCTTCATCGGTGCAATCGCATCCATCACCCCATAGATCCTCAAAAGTTCCGACGTCCGGTTACTGGGATGAGTGTTTCGCATTCAGGATAAAGATCTCCCCTCGCATTGTGTCATCAAGAAACCTTCCATGGATATTGCACCAGAAATGAAACTGATCGTAGCCAGCCTCAGGGATGTCAAAGCGGAGCAGCACGCTGTCTCTCGGCTCAACCCGAACCCCGACGGCGGTGTGAGTATAGACCAGGGTAGCCCGGCCTGAGATCTGAAGGTCCTCCACCTTCATGAGCAACGGCGAGACGAACTCATGCGCTACATCGTCCTCATTGCGGAGCAGGACGACGAGGTCCATCCCGGCCGGTAGCGAGAAGGCCGGATTCTGCAGCAGGTCCTCTGGTTGTGTCCCTTTGATCACGTGAAAAGCCTTATCCTTCATCACAAGGACCACATCGGGCTCATAAAGCCACTCCTCGGCAAAACCTATCCCGGCATTCCCCAGCCCTAGCGCGAGCGAGATAACTGAGGCTGTCAATGCCAATCGCGACGGCCCCCCTTTCGCCTTGTTCTTGTTTCTCACGAACGGCACTCCGTGGTGAGGAGCCTGCCTGGGGTTTGTCTTAGCACCTGCTATTGTACCGACCCCTCCATGTCAGAGACTAGATTCGATCATTCGATCATAGGGGAGGATGTTTCCCTCTGAGGTCGACGAGAAAGACCGCCGAGGAAGTGGGAAGCGTGAAGGAAACCGGGTCGCCCGAATCAATCGGGCGACCCGGTATAGGTGATCTAAGCCTTCATCATCCGCCGCCGACCTCGCCCGTGGTCGTGAGGACCATCACTTCCCCGCGCATCTTCCCTCCATGCTCCTTCCCATGGACGTTGCACCAGAAGGCATCATAGGAAGTCTCCATGATGCCGTTAGAGTCCACCTTCCCCTGAGGAGCGGTGAACTCAAGGGTCACCGTTTGCCCTGGATCGAGGCGAACTCCGGAGGCGCGTGCAGCCTTGACCACCGTGGCGTTGCCCGACAGACGGAACGGGACATCCTGGAACAGGGTAGACACAAATTCATGCGCCACCTGATCACCGTTGCGAAGTCGAATGGCAGCCGGCATCCCTGCCACGAGATGAAAGCCCCGCTCACTTCCCCCTTTTGTGATCTGAAAGGCTTTCTCGCTGATATCAATTGTCACGTCAACTTCTCTTGCGACGACAGGTTCGGGGGGTGCGGCCTTTGCCCAGAAGTCACGCAGTGCCGGGACCGAAATGAGGTTCGCGGACTTGTATTCAGGCGGGTGCATCTCCTCGAGACGCGCCTTTGTTATCTGCATCACCACCCTAGGATTATTGGCCTGCGGCCATTCCTGCCGCAGCTGGCTCCATGGCACAGATATCGTGTCATGGTCCGCGTCGAGGACGATAAGGCTATACTCGGTCCCCAACTCGGTGTCGGTCAGGGTCCCTGCGAGATGGCCGACCTGGTGGCCATCCTTGGTGTGCACAGGATACTGGGGCCCACCTTTGAAGGAGAGCACCCCATGGGGAATGTCGCCTTCCCACCCCTGGGGCAGTCCAAGTTGCTTCGTTTCAGAAGCTGGGGGCACATCATTCCGGATGAGGCTCGCCCAGCCGAGGTCCGAGATCTCAACCTTCACGGTGTCCCCCGGTTGAAACGGACAGTCCCCGATCCGAAACCCGCTCCCGGGCTTCGATTCGATCTTCGCCCCCTTGCTACCGGCACGAGTCGGACAGATCAGGTGCGTCGCTTCCGTGACCCCGACTCGCACCACATCGCCGGAGGCCTTCCTGATCCAGTAAGCGCCCCCTTCGATCTTGACGATATGCCCGCTCATCATATACTCGGCCCCACCAACCGTCACGAGCGCCTTCTCCTCAAACGACCCCGCACTCGCTGTCGTAGCGAAGGCGAGCGCGGCAACGATTCCACCTATGACACCTACGTAGCGCATGGTTCATCCCTCCTTGCCAAAGATTGCCTCGCCCGATCTGCTTTCCCCGCTCCTTCTCCCGGCGATTGCGCGTCCAGCAGGCCGCGGAAAAATCAGGATTGAATGAGGCAGCTGAGAACCGCATCCTTCCACGACCACCATCGCACTCCCTCCCTTGACGGAAGAGCGTCCCACCCCGGAAACCTGCTGTCGGCACCTGAAAAGGCGACCGCCGTCTCCCGCTCCGCCGTGTCGGCGTTGGGGCGAGGTGCGTGTTCACGACCAGTCCATGCCGACTCTCTATCAGCCCATGATCCAAGAATCACTGTGTGGGCTCCTGGCCTGACGCCTTCCTGTACAGCTGGGCTCTGGATCAGTGGTTGAGACATGGGGAGGCATTCATCCAACGCTCGCCCAAGCAATCCACACTGAGATTGCTCGGATCATCCGTCGGCGGAACTGGCGCGGTGTGCGTCTTCGGCTTGAAACTCTGCTCGCCGGCCCAGGCTTCGATCAGCGTGCCGTCGACCGTGAAGTGCTCGTCGGACAACAGGTGATGGGCCTTGGTTTGCGCCAGAACCTATACGAAGACCGCAATGGCCACCTCGCCTGCCAATATACGGTTCCCGTTCTTAGTGAAGATGGCCACCTTCACCCCCGGCGCGTCCAGATCGAGGTCGACAAACCATCGGCCCAGCAAGTGGTCCTGTAGTTCCTCCTTCCACGAGCCGCTCATTTCGCAGGCGGTAGCGCACCGGCAGCCACAGGGCAAATAAGAGAAGCTCCTGCTTCGGGGAGGCAAGACGCTCAGCTCCCTCTCCCTACTCATGCCGCTTTGTCGATCTGTTCCAGACGGGGAAATAAGAGTTTTTCTGTTGCCTGCTCCTCTGACCGCCGTGTCGATGCGACCGTCTAACATAACGTATAACGTATACAGTTAATGTGGACCAGGACCTCACTGAGAGCTATCACCCGGGAGATGTAATTTTGTTCACCCGAACGATGCATGTGTGTTGGCAAATGGGTTCTGCCTGCCATGCTGAGCGCAGTACCGTACCCGGCAGACTCACCTGCCCGTTCGGGGAACGGAGCAGTCGGTCTGTCCGTTCTGACGGCGGCTCCTCCTGCCAAATCACCAACGAGCGTCCCGCACTGATGCGCTTACAACGCCGCGATGTGTCTCGACGCGTCAGGGTACTTGGCTGGTGTGACCAGGGAGCACAAGTCGAACCACCAATCCGACACAATGCGGCGATCTCGTTCTCTCAGTTCTCCAGCATGTCCGCCATAGAAGAGTTCATCGCTGTATACGTGGCTGCCTCCTCTCTCCTCGCTCCAGTATCGCAGAAGCTGGCCCAAGTATGGCTCAAACACGGGGCCATTGTGATTCGCCTCGGGGCACGGGCGATGAGCACGGTGTTGGTCACATATCGAGCCGATCCTGGCCGGCTTCATCAGCCACTATTGGGCTCGGGAGCAGGACCAGCCACACACCGAGCGCGCAACCAGCCTGGCGGTCAGATTGTCTAATCGAGGCGCGGTCGTGGCTGATCCCACTGCCTTCTGTGTCGCCGTCTCCAACTCACCACCATATGGCCTCCCCCTTTCCTTGTCCCGTCAGGCCCCTGTACAGTTCGCAACGTACAAGCAAAAAACGCTGCACAGAGGGGTGCCTCATTCACTGTTGCGCGACCAAGGCCGAAGTCGTTGGACCAGCGGAGTGTTGTGACCATTGAATGGCAGAGGAAGCAATGACCCGAGAAACCAGGTGGGGTGTTTCGGGCGGTGTTGAGACCCGTTGCGGTCGCAACATGCCCCAGGGGACCGGTCATGATGATCCGCGCATTAGCGGCCTTTCCACGAACGTGCCATGGTGCTCATTCCTCCCAGAAGGACTATTCCCAGTTCAAGGGACAGTAAACGGGGTCGTCGCTTGACGCGACATTTATCGATAGATGGTCCTCCGTTCACAGCAAGTCGGCGGGTGGAGATGGAAAAGGCGAGCTAGGTCACTGAGGCCGCTTCTTGAACACGATGTCCCCGTAGTCGGCCGTGACGGATTCTCCGGTGTTGTCGGTGTCGGTCATGATCGCGCCGGCAGGCTCCGCTCAGCCGGCGTTCGGAGAGAGCAGGAACTCGAAGTCGGCTTTCGTCAACAGGCCCTGCCCGGCACCGCGCACCGCGCCGGCCATGACCGCGTCGTACAGATCGAGTTTTCGCTGCTTGAGCGCGATCATCTTTTCCTCGATGCTGTGGCGCATGAGAATCCGCACGATCGAGACAGTCCGCTGTTGCCCGATGCGGTGTGCGCGGTCCGATGCCTGGTTTTCCACCGCCGGATTCCACCAAGGGTCTAGATGAAACACGTAGGTCGCTTTGGTGAGATTCAGTCCCTGGCCCCCCGCCTTGAGACTTAAGAGAAACACACCCGGTTGTTCGCCGCTCTGAAACGCCGCCACACGATCCTTGCGCGCGGTCGCCGCTGTGGAGCCATCCAGCCGGTGATGCGGCAGCGCGTGCCGGGCGCAGGATTCCTGCACCAGATCGAGAAAACTGGTGAACTGCGAGAAGACGAGGGCGCTGTGCCCCTCGTCCAGCAAGACTTGCAGCCGTTCCACCAGGAAGCTGAGTTTGGGCGAGGGTTCGTCGGCGCGGTTCGTTAGGAGGCGAGGAGAGAGGCAGAGCTGGCGGAGTTTGAGGATGGCCGTCAGTGCGATGAACTGGGCCTGACCGGAAGTTTTGGTGCGGTAGGCCTCGTCGATCGTGGAGCGGATTTGGGCGACCGTCTGCTGGTAGAGCGCCTTTTGCCGCTCGGTTAAGTCGAGGAATACCTCGCTCTCGATTTTCGGCGGCAAGTCGTGGAGAATCTCGGTCTTCGTCCGCCGCAAGATGAAGGGCCTGGTCCGGCCAAGCAACCGCTCCAGCGCGCTGCCTTGGACACGTTTGAGATCTGCCTTGAACCGATCGTAGTCGCCGAGGAGTCCGGGCAGACAGAGATCGATTACCGAGAAGTACTCGCCCACGTGATTTTCAAGGGGGGTGCCGGTCAACGCAATGTTGAAGCGCCCCCTGAGTCGGCGGACCGCGCCCGTGGTGCCCGCCAGGATATTCTTCACCGTCTGGGCTTCGTCGAACACGATGACGTGAAACGCCATACGTTCCAATCGGTCGATGTCCCGGCGAACGAGTCCATATGTCGTGAGGACGACCTCGCCATCCTCCGCATCGAGGGTCCGCTCGCTGCCGCTGTAGACATGGACCTTCAAGCCGGGAGCGAAGCGCGCAAGTTCCTGTTCCCAGTTGAAGAGTAGACTCGTCGGCACGACCACCAGGTGAGGGCCCTTCACACCCATCGACGCCTTGATGCGCCCTTCCTCGATGGCCGCCAACAGGCAGATGGCCTGGAGCGTCTTTCCCAATCCCATGTCGTCCGCCAAACAGGCGCCGAAGCGGTGCTCGTAGAGAAACGCCAACCAGGCAAAGCCCTCCCGCTGATAGGGGCGGAGGGTTGCGTGCAAACCCTTCGGCAGGGGCCGCGCGGCGATCCGGGTGAATCCCAGGAGACGACCGAGCACGGCCTCGTCCTCGGCAGGCAATGAGACCGCGATGCCCTGCTTGCGCAATGCCAGCCAGTCGAGTACCTGTAGCCGGGGTACGCGCACGATCTGCGCTGTGTCTCGATCCGCCTGCGCCGCTCCGGTGAGGTCGAGGATCGCCCGTAGCCGTTCCAGAGTGTGGCCATCCAGGACCCGCAGGCCGCGTTCGTTGTCGATCAGTCCACCCTGCTGGAGGGCCGCACGCCACTCCGCCTCCTCCAGCGCCACGCCGTTACAGCGGATCTCCGGCCGGATTTCAAACCAGTCGATCCCGGTCCCTTCCTGGTCGCCACGCTCCACCTGGACCGAGCAATCCCACCGAGAGGACTGGATGGGCCTGTCTTCATACAGGAATTCGATCCCGGCTGTGGAGAGCTTCTCCAGGAGATCCGGCAATCGTTGGAACAGCAGACGCGCGTCGATCCTCATCTCATCGGCGCGCCGCATGCCGCGAAAGATCTCCGGGCCGAAGGTGTCGAACGGAATTCGGTACAGTAAAGCTTCCCGGGCCTTGTCGATCGGCTGCAGGTACCAATGCCCTGCGCGAATCAGTAACCGCACATCCGGCCGGGCATAGACCGACAGGCGCTGTCTCAGCCATCGATAGGCCTCGTCGCCGATCGTGCGTGACCAGGACTCCGGGGCGAGGGTCGTTTTGATGCGGTGGTCTCGCTGCTTCGAATCCTGTACGGAAAGGAGTGTGAAAAACGCGTCGTAGAGCACGGTCTTGCGTTTCTGCGCGCGCAACGGGCTGGAGACCGCGCGACCTTGCTCCAATGCCGCGATGCATGAAAAGGTTGAGAGGCTTGGGGCAGAGCAGAGGTCACCTATCCGACTTTGTGCCAGCAGCTTCCATGGGGCGGTCGGATTGTCCCGGGGGTCGTCTGGAGGCTTCAGGATCAGAGCGTACGAGGGCGCGCCACCCTCCGGAGGAGATTCAGGGCCTTGAACCACAGACACCGTTCCATCCACCTTCAGCATGAGATCGCGCAGGGTCCGGTCGGCCTGCTTTCTGGTGAGATCGATGTGGGCCGACCGAAACTCGTCGAGCGAGACCGTGAACTCCGTCTCGCGGGTGATGCCCTGCCACCGTCCATACCGTGAGCCATCCGGCAACGTGACCGTGCGGAGTCCCTCGTCGCGATCATCATAGGGATCGAGGAACGGATCGACCTCGTTGAAACATTGCTGCAGCGAGCGAAATGAGGCCCATCCGCCCTCGTCCTCCAAATAGAGAAGCCGTCCGCCGCCCAGATCCGCGACGAAGGTCCTGAAGCGGACGATCCGTTCGAGGGCCACCCCGTCGGCGAGGCAGACCGCGCGGATCCGGACCTGATCGCCAGCTGGGTCGATCTCCGTCTTGCTCCGGCACGTGACCGATGGGGTCCAGCAGAGCGGTACGGATTCTCGGCCGGTCTCCAGCACGATCTGGTAGGGCCGGTCGTGGCATCTAAGGTAGTGCAGCAACGGGTCTTCCCCGAACCCGGACATGAACCAGGAGGTGTTGAGCAGAGGAACCAGCTCGGGAGGAAGCGCAGGGGCCCAACTCCCAGGGAGCGGCGATCCGTTCCGATGGATCAGAAGCTGCGGGTACGCGTGACGGGCATCGATGACGATCTCATAGATCGTCCCCTTGCGGGCAGAACCTTTGCGGGTGGCTCCCGGCGTCTCGCTCGATTTCGGGTCGTTGCCGAGCAGTTCAGTCCGGAGCGCAGGCAGCCGGATTTGCTGTCGATCCGGTAATCTGAACGCCTCCGGCGAGAGCAGGTGCTTCGTGGTGAAGCAGGCGCACAGAACATGTTTGCAGAGCCAGTCGGGGTTCCAGGCCGGACAATCGCAGGAGGCCGCGAGAAATCCGTTGTCGAGGGAAAAGATGACCGCGTAGAGCCGGGTCCCTTGCACCTGCGCCGTCAGCGTGGCGCGATCCTGGCTCCAGAGATAGTGGTGAAGCCGCTGCTGCTGGTAATAGCCGTATCCTCGCACCACGCGGTCTTTCGACGCCATCGCATACACGTCGTTGGCGGACAGGGCGTGAAAGGCGGCGAGGAGTGCGGGCGGTTCGGGGCGAGGCGTCAGGGGAACCGCCTCCTGTTTCGAAGGGGGACGGTCCTCCTGCCCGCGACGAGACGAGGCGTTCCTGCGCATAGCGCATCACTATAATCGGGAGGGGTAAGTTCGATCAAGATGCGGCGACGAACCGTCGTGCAGGTCGTGAACCAGCAGATCAGTCAGATCCAACAGCCTGTTGTCTGAGTGCAGAGAAATCGGGCGTTCTGGAGGGTGAGGGGATCGCTCTGCCGGTTCGTTCCAACAGCCCTTCCTTTTCGTCTGTATTATCGGTATCGGTGATGATGGCGACGAGGGAATGTTCGTGCCGATCTGTGAGGCGGCTTACAGTTCAGAGACGAACGATGAGGTCGCGGGTAGGGGAGGCATGGGGCAGGGGCAGCCGGCGTGGCTGCCCCTGCCAGGGGTTGAAGGCACGGAAATAGGGACTAACGCATCGACGCCATCGGTTTCTCGACGATGTCTCCTTTCATCGGGCCGAGCGCGCCGAGCAGTTCATTCTTTTCACGCTCGGGAACTTTAAACTTGTTCAACGTGGCGACGAGGTCTCCGACGAGGGCATCGAAGTCGCTGCTGCTGACGCCCATGCCGGCATGCGTGCTTTTCATGTCTCGACCCGTATACGTGCAGGGCCCGCCAGAGGCTTGGCAAATCTGGTCGACGAGCATCGATTTCAAACGCGGAATATTGGCATTCGCAAACTTCCCGTTGATGCGGTTGTCGGCCGCCACGCGACCGACGAAGTCGTCCACCACGGCGGTGATGGCTGTCTTGCCGCCCAGCCGGTCGTACAGTGATTTCTCGACAAAACCAGTGCCGGCGGGCGAGGAACCCATGGTATTGCAGGCCGAGACCGTCAGGGCGAGTCCGAGGACCATGGCGAGAGAGGCAATTCGTTGAGACATGATACGTCCTCCTGGTTGAAAGTGAGCGGGTGATGGCCTGGTTCTGTTCGACATCGACCGGCCTTCTGTGTGGAGCTACGGAGGACGGTGGCCGGTTGGATTGCCGGTCACGAAAAAAACCGGTCGTGGCGGAGAAAATAAATGCGATGCTACAGTTTTAGGCAATGGCTGAGGATCGGCACAGATCTATAGGCCCAGGTGATGTCGTAGAAGTCTGGGGGAGGTCCATCAAGGAGTCCCAAAAGGGGTCATCAAACGGATCTTCGGATCCACGAAAGTCCGTTACCGGGGTTTGTGCAAGAACGCGCAGCGGCTCCTCGTCATCTGTGCGCTCGCGACTCTCTATCTGGTGCGCCGCCGCATCCTGCAGCCAGAAATCTAGCCGGGGGTGCACGGCACTCTCCAAGGCCCATGGTGCAGACCCTCGGCCACGAGATGGGTCCGGAGTTCGACCTGCCCGAGGTCCCATGTCCGTGCGGACCGGCGCGCGGCACATGAGCCGGATGGGGTAGCGATGGCTGTGGTCGCGAATGGCCCAGTATTTCATCGGGATTCCCTCGCGAAGAACGCCGCCGCACGTCGTGAAAAATCTCGCTCCTGGGTCACCCGCGCCAACTCCCGCTTCACCCGTGCGAGCTCCTCGGCCTCGGCGCGCTGGGCGGCCCGAGTGGTGCCGTGAGCCTCGCCCTGCCGGTTCTGAGCGGTCCAACGATACAGCATGTTGTCTGGAATCCCCATGTCACGAGCTACCTGGGCCACCGGGTGGGCGGACTCACGCCCCAACCGCGCCGCCTCCATCATAAATTCCTCGGTATACCGACGTCGTTTGACCTCTGCCATGATGACCTCCGATTTCACGATTCTCCCTCTTATTGAGGTGGCTGTAAAATCGGGGGAGGGTCACTCGGCCTCTTCGTCGTTGAACTGGCGGAGAGGAGGCGCTTGGTCGAGAGAATTCTTGCGGGAGGGAGAGCGGGAAGAAAAGAACTCTCGCTCCCTTGACTCAGTACCCTACTACAGGGTGTAAGGTCCTATGGGAGGTGAGAGATGCCGGCAGGACTGACGATTGGACAATTTGCGAAAGCGGTCGGTGTCAATATCCAGACAGTGCGGTACTACGAACGGCTCAAGCTCCTCAATCCGTCTGCCCGCCGATTGTCTGGATATCGGGTCTATGGGGAAGAAGAGGAACAACGGATGCGGTTTATCAAGAACGCTCAGGCGCTGGGTTTTACCCTGCAGGAAATCGCTGAACTGTTGAATCTTCGTGTGAGTGTGCAGGCACGCTGCGGTGATGTGCAGCGGAAGGCGGAAGTCAAATTGCAGGGCGTCGAAGCGAAGATGAAAGCCTTGCAGGTCTTGGTCCGAGCGTTGCGCGGTCTGATTCGCACCTGTCGGGCTGGTCAGTCCATTGATCGCTGTCAGATTCTGCATCATATGGAGAGAGAGCAGACTTCCACAAATCAATCAAAGAAACGGAGGGAGTCGTGACAAGTCCGCGTGACACACTCTTTGCAGCATTTCGTCGCCTTAGTCCGGAGGTCACAGGCGGGTTGCTTCGCATGCGCCAGAAGGCGTATCGCGACGGAGTGGTTCCCGCCAAGTACAAGCTACTCACGGCGATGGCCATCTCGATCGCGATTCGATGTGAGCCCTGCATTCAGGCCTATGTGCGGATGGCGGTGGCAAAGGGAATCGTGCAGGACGAATTGATCGAATTCCTCGAGGTCGCCATGACCATGCAAGGCTGTCCCGGCGAGGAATGGGCGTTGAAGGCCTATGCCGCGTATAAGGAATCTCTCAATCGTGAGACGACTTCGGATGCGACATTTTGCTGCGATCACCAGAGGACGAGCCAGGATGATGATGGAGGAAAATCATGAACCAGCGAATCATGTTCGTGATAGCAGGAATGTTCGCGACACTCGTGTTAAGCGCTGGACTTGGTGTGGAAGAGGCGTCGTCGGCCAGTATTCTGATCCACATGAAAACGTCGCTCGCCCTGGATGACGCGCAGATCTGTGCGGTGCCGAACGTCGCCTGGGCGGCGGTGAAGGCCGGACACAAAGTCACGATCCTGGTGGATGCAAGCGCCGTCACGTCGGTGACGAAAGGGTTCGGGTGGTTCAGGAAGCTGACCGGAGCTGAGACCACCGCGCTGGATCGTGCTGGCTTGCCGGAGCGAGAACGACAGAGCCTCTCCGCGCAAATGGGCGTGCCGGTGGAGCAGATCCCACACACCTACGGCGAGTACTTCGACTTTCTGAAGAACAAGCTGGGCGTCGAAATCTACGGAAATCAGACCATGATGCTGCTCTACAAGATTGATCCGGCACGAGTAGCTCAGGCAGTTACACCCATTCTCTTGTCGAAGATGGTGCAGTTGTTCGAGACGGCGGATCGGATCGTCGTCTATTGAGAGATAACCCCCGCTCTCGTGTCGCCGACAGACGGTCTAAAGGTCGTCGCATCTGCTCGAAGTAATTGTTAAGTGCTCTCTCGTTTCTTGCAGTATTTCCATACATCAATAGTATCGAACACCAATGAGATAGCGATTGAGACGGATAAAACAAGTAAGTAGCGTTTTGAACGCGGCCTCAGCGGTAGGAATCTGCGTCAACACGTACACGAGCACCGGAATCCAAGGAATGTGGCCTAACCCAAGAATCTTTTCAAATCCCAATCGCAAATAGAGGCCCATCATCAGCATCGCGCTAATCAGGAAGCTCGTAAAGATGAGTTGTGCAACCGGTTCATGCCAGAAACCTACACTCGCAACATGAACCAGCATCAAGAAGAACACCCACAGGGGTATCCAGACCGGCTGTCGCATTAAGTCAAACGAAGAATCTCAGCGGATTTCTCAGCGGCGTTGTCTCCGAGCACTGGTTGAGGCCAAGAGCTGCTGGGCGACCATGCATCGGCGCGGTCGATCTAGTGCCTTGACGACACAAACTCTTGATGTCGGAACTCCAACCATGTTCGTTGGAGGTCCAGAGCCAGCCGTTTCGCGGCGTCATTCATGGTCACCACCCGAAGCGTGTTCGGCGCGCCTTCATAGGTTGGCGGCCACCAGGGACGACCGTCTGGGCCTGCCGGGCGGAACCAGATGACGGGATACCATTGATTGATACCCGGTGCCATCGGGCGATCCAGCGTCGCCATGCTCCGGCCTTCTCCCCGTAGCAGGACCATCCCCGTCTTGACGTCAATCAGCGCCGCTTCCAGCAGCGACCAGTTGTCCCGCCGCAAGCCAGGCTGGCTGTGCGTATGCCATCCCAAGAAGACAGTTTGCGGATATTCTTGCTCCGTAGCTGATGCCACTACGACCAGTAGATAGTCGACGTCATGCGCCTTCGCCGATTCGAGCAATGGGCTCAGGTCGCCCGTTGGTTGCACACGTTCGGCGGGAATAAGGGTCTCGACCGTGATAGGCAGTGACTGGGCGAGACGTTCCTTGAGTTGCTCTGTGAGTCGCGTCTGCGCTTCCTCGGGCAAGGCCGGGGCAGCCTCTTCGGCAGTCTGGTCGGCAATCACAAGGAGGCCGGTCCGGCTGGCGCGGTCAGAAAGCGGGCTCAACGATTCCAGTGACGGAGCCGGATGCGTGCCGACATAGTTATCCAACCGGCTCGGCGGCGTGGTGGCCGCACAGCCCGACAGCACAGCGACGAGTGTCATCCACATCGTTATCCAAATAGATATCGGAGACATGGGCACCTCCTTGTCCCGGTCTTGTGCGCGAGCGGACACCCCGCCGGCGGCATGACTCTATCAGCCGGGTGTCCGTGGCATCACCAGACTAGAACGTGATGACCTGATACCCCTGCGACACGAGCTTCTTGAAGCTCGGGTGCCCGTCATACTCTCCCGCCAACTTCACGCCGCAAGCCACCACCTTGTCCTTCACAGCAAAGGCCCCCGCACAGAACTCGCACGCGCCTGAGATCCGATCTTTCACCGCCGTATACAGTCCGTGAAGCTTGTGATCGGGCTTTTCTAACTCAGGGATCCACTTCGGCCCGGCACCGTCGAAGATGAGCTGAACGTCGTCATGACCGTCCTTGAACTCCTTGACGGCTTCGAGCGCATTCACTACGCGCCCCAACCCTTCGTGTGTTTCTGTGTCGGCCAACACGACAATGGCGACTTTGGACATGGTGCACTCCTTTCACGACTAACAGGTGAATGATGAGAAGAATCTCCGCCCCATGCATGTGGCGGACGCGGCATTATGCCGCGATGATTTCGCACTCTACCGCGCACACCTCTGGCGCATCTGTGGTCTGGCTTACAGTACAGAACGATCCATTTCTTTCTGAACTTGTGGGGTGCCTTACAGAAGATTGGCGAGGCTGCGCGTAGGGTCGCGCTCAGGATGCGAACACACATATCACTCACAAGGAGGTGCGCCATGCGCTGCGAACGATGCAATGGCCTGATGGTGAGCGAGCGGATTTGCGACCTTCAGGGGATGAACAGCGATCTGTGTGTGGACGGCTACCGCTGTCTCCTCTGCGGAAATCTTGTCGACGCAATGATTCTCGAAAACAGGCAGCGCTCAATCGACGCGGTCGGGTCCCTTGCATGGACAAGCCTGTGCATGCCACGACTCGTGGCGGCATGAGACACCACGGACTCATCAAGGAGGTAGCGCATGACGGTCCAAGACGATCCAGTAATGGCGTTGCGCATTCAACTTCGCGAATTGCCCTGCCCAACCTGCGGCAGTCATGCACTGGTCCCGACGCTCCAATGCGACTATTACCCTGATGGATGCCTCTGGATGGTTCGCTGCGAGAGCTGCCTGACACAGTACCATCTCGACCATCGGAACGGGCCCGTCTGGGCGGAAACACGAGAGTGATTTTTTGCAATTTGTCCTGAACCAATCGGTTCAGAACGAAGAATCAATCAGGAAAGGAGGTGAACATATGCCACTCGCACAATTGAAAGGGCTCAGCAGATTTCTGAGCACGGAGCAGAAGCACGAACTGATCCTGAGAGTCACTGACGCGATCGTGTCGGTTGAAGGAGAAGGATTGCGACCCGTGACCTGGGTCATTCTCGAAGAGGTCCCTTCAGGCCAGTGGGGCGTCGGCGGCACACCCGTCACGACCGAGGCGCTGAAGAAGATGGCCGCACAAGGCAAGTAACGAATGTGTCCTATTCATCATGAGAAGGAGATGAGCATGGAGTTCCAGATTCATACGAAGGAGACGGCGCCGGAGGCGTCACGCCCGACACTCGACGCCACCACGAAGAAATACGGGTTTCTTCCCAATTTGTTTGGCGTCCTGGCAGAGTCCCCGACAGCGGTGCAGGCCTATGCGGGGATTAATAGAGCTCTGGAACAGAGTGTGCTCTCGCCAGTGGACCAGCAGGTAGTCGCCTTGACCGTCAGCACCACCAACGACTGTGCCTACTGTGTGGGGGCACACTCCGCGGTGGCGCAGATGGTACGTATGCCAGAGGATATTCTCGCGGCATTGCGGGATCAGCGACCGCTCTCCGACAGGAAACTCAATGCGCTCCGCACGCTGGTGATGTCCGTCATGCGTCATCGCGGCTGGGTGCCAGAGGAAGATCTTGAGCACTTTGTGGCAGAGGGATACGCCCGTCGGCATATCTTGGATGTGCTCACGCTCGTGGCGCTCAAGACCTTGAGCAATTATGTGAATCACATCTCCCACACGCCGCTCGATCTGCAGTTTGCCTGGCAAGCGTGGAACGCCAAGGCCGCCACTGTCGCCTGAACTATAGGAAAATCCGGCTGGGACCGCTCGACGGTCCCAGCCGGCCCCCCACGTAATCATCGTTCGATTCAGTCCGACAACTGTAAGCTGCCTCACAGCGGGTCTGCTGCGTAACCGGTAGGATGTGATCGTACCGCCTTGCAGTCCACTCACGTTGTGTCTGGAACATGATGTTCTCGCTCTCTTGAAGGGAGGTCTGTCGATGAGCGAGTCGCGACGTGCGATCGGACGGCGAGCATGTTCAGCAAGTCGGCAAGAGAGTCCCGCAAGTACACACACTCTAAAGGAGATTTACATGAACGCGAATATGAAAAAGAATGCCATTGTCCATTCCGCGTTGTTGGTTGCCTTGAGCCTGGCAGGAGCTCAGGCGGCGAACGCCGCTCCGAAGGTGCCGGAACTGCCCTCTGGGTGGGAAGCCTGTGGGGGCGTGGCCAAGGCTGGGATGAACGACTGCGCCGTTAAGACTAGCCTCCATTCTTGTGTGGGCATGTCCAAGACCGACAATGAGGCCGATTCCTATGTGTTCCTGCCGAAGGGTCTCTGCGCGAAGGTCGCGAAAGGCACCGTCCTCGCCATCACGAAGGACGATCTGGCGAAGATGAAAGAAATGATGATGAAAAAGATGTAGGACGACCGGCGATGTCTGTTCAACATCCCGCCCCGATCCCGGCACAGGCCGGGATCGGACTGCGGGCACATCATTTTCGCGAGATCCTGGACGCGCCGCCGCCGGTGGCCTGGATGGAGACCCATCCGGAGAATTACTTCGGCGACGGCGGCGCGCCCCTTCGCATCCTTGAGCGTATCAGAGCTCAGTACCCCCTGAGTTTTCACGGCGTTGGTCTCTCGTTAGGCTCCACCGATCCGATTGATCAAACCCATCTCCACAAGCTGAAAGCCTTGATCGATCACTTCGAGCCGTCATTCGTGTCGGAACATCTGTCCTGGAGTTCCGTCGGCGGTCGCTTCTTCAACGATCTCTTGCCCCTTCCCTACACCGAAGAAAGCTTGGATCATGTCTGCGACAGAATCGACGAAGTCCAGACGATCTTGAAGCGTCCGATGCTGATCGAGAATATCACCCGGTATCTGACCTGGCAGGATTCGTCGATTCCGGAGGGTCTCTTTATGGCCGAAATGGTCAAGAGAACCGGCTGCGGCATTCTGCTCGATCTGAACAACGCCTACGTCAACGCCGTGAACTTCGGACTGGACCCGCTCGACTTTTTGAACGCGATTCCGGCCCAGGCTGTGCAGGAAATTCACCTCGCGGGCTTCGATCGATTCGGACGTCTGCTGATCGATACCCATGGCCAGCCCGTGTATCCGGAAGTCTGGGGCCTGTATGAGTGGGCGCTCCACCGCTTCGGCCCGCGTCCGACGCTCATTGAATGGGATACCAATCTCCCGCCGCTATCGGTGCTGGTCGAGCAAGCCGCACTGGCGGATGCCATTCTTGGAGGCTGCCATGCCACGGCTCTGTGAACTGCAACAGGCCTTCGCCGAGGCCATCGTCGCAGGAAAGTACCATGCGGTGACGGCAGCGATGGCGGCGGATGGATCGGCGCTACGAAGCGTCGCGCTCTACCGCCGATTGATTCGGAATAACTTTGTGCAGGTGCTGAGAATCACCTATCCGGTGTTGCATCAGCTGGTCGGCGATGGCTATTTCAGTGTGCTCGCGCGCGGATACCTCAATCACTATCCCTCGACCAGCGGCGATCTGTTTTTGTATGGACGATACCTCCCGGCCTGGCTGGAACAGATCGAGGCCCCGCCGCTCCTCCCAGAGCTGGCACGGCTCGAATGGGCTTGTCATGAGGTCTATCAGGCGGCGGACTCGTCGCCGCTGTCCCCTGACCAACTTCAAGCCATGGCTTCGGTTGATCCCTCGCGTGTGACGATCCGACTCCATTCCACCGCGCGGTTCCTGTCCTTTCACGTTCCGGTCCATCGAGTGTGGCTGGCGCTCCAACCGGACAGCTTGTCAGACGACGACCTCGCGTTGCCGCTTCCGGATGAGCAGACCGGCGTTGTCGTGACACGAGGCGATGGGAAGGTCCAGGTGATGCCGCTGGCCTGGCTGGACTATCGGTTGGTAGAAGCGCTGTCACGAGGCGCCGATGTGGCCTCGGTTGAGCAGATGGCGACGGAGTCCGAACCTGAGTTCGATTTTGCCCGGTTCATGACCACTCTGCTGAGTTTGCAGGTGATCGCCGGATGTTCCGTAGAGGAGGGCGTATGACGCATCACACCCTGTTGAGACGTGCAGTCGATTTTGCTGTTCCAGTCTATCGGCAGCTAGTCCAGGGTCTGGAGTCGCTGATTCCGATCTTCGACCTATCCGTGCGCCTCTACCTTGCTCATATCTTCTGGAAAGGGGGCATGGTCAAGCTCTCCAGTTGGATGTCGACCGTGATGCTCTTCACCATGGTCTACGATGTGCCCGTTCTTCCGCCCGAGCTCGCGGCGTATCTGGCCACCGCCATCGAGCTGGGCGGCTCGTTCTTGCTGGCAATCGGTCTAGGCGGCCGATGGGCAGCCCTCTCGCTCTTCGGGCTCAATATCGTGGCCTCGATCTCGTATGGACAGTTGTCCGAAGCCGCGTTGCAAGAGGCGTTCTATTGGGGCATCCTCTTTCTGTACCTCGTCCTGCACGGGCCGGGGTTGCTCTCGGTCGACGCCCTGTTGCAGTACCTGATTCGAAGAAGAACATCGACCGGCATGGGCGACAGAAATTTGTCCGATCACCCTACCTTCCACGGTGTGTAGAGGAAAGCCGAGTCTCAACTGCAGAACACACGGCATTCAGCCAGCATCAGTGGTATCCACCGCGCTGTACTTTACGCGTGGAAGGTTCCAATAGCCTCTGACAGCGGTTGGCAGGCCTGCATGAACACAGGATGCCGGGGAGGTTCGAGCCCATGGTTCCTGTGGCAAGTGAAGGATCGAACCTCAGGGCGCGTACGCCTCGGATGGCAGCAGTATCACGAAGTGATTGAGTAGCGCATGGCGCTCATAGCTCAGGAGATAGAGGTGGAGCAAGGTGGGATCATCGACATCCCAGTGGAGCAAGGGACCATCCACACCGATGGCATGATGGTCGAGCCAGCGATCCTGCGCATCGAGATGCAATCCATAAAAAGTGCGTTCCGTTGGCGGATTGGCTGTCACGGTTTCATAAGACTCGAAGAAACTGGGGTTGCCGATTCCAAGAGGAACCTGCCAGCCACGGTCGTAGTGCTCTGGAGACGCAACCGGAATCGCGGCTCCATCAAGCCCGCCGAGGATCAGGCGAGTGGCTTCCCCGGTCTTGTTACTGCGAAAAACGAGTTCGATCTCGAAGAGTGACTCAGATCCCCCGATGAGTTTCACCTGGCGCACAATGGCCCCGGTCAGCTCGGCGAGATAGTGCAGTTCAGTTTCCCGCGGGTGTGCCCGGGAATATCGCCCCGGTGGGATGAAGCTCGCGAATCGCACTGGCTGGTTATACCAGTCTCGATAGGTGGCTGCGAAGGGTGTGAGGATGTTTTTGCGTTTGAGCGCTTGTTCGCCCTTTGCCGGCACGGGTTCGTCCCATCTCGCCGTGGCCTGGATTGGCCACTCTCGTTCGATCGTCCTGAGCCCGTCCACATGAATCGGCGTCCCTGACGGATCAACCCAATGTTCCAGCGACCACCAGTAGGACCAATAGGACAGGGCGTTCACCTGCTCGAAGAGATTTTTGTAGAGCCCCAGCGGAAACGTAAACCAGAGATGTTCGTAGACTCGCTCTTCACCGTCTTTTGTCGTGAAGAGCAAGAGTTCCCACAATCCCGCGTTTAAGCAGTTGCGGGCAAGATCGACGCGGCTGAGTGCCCGCTGCTCGAACCCGTCTCCTCCCTCGCGCACGTCAATATGGGTTGAGGTTCGAGCGAATCGAACCTGTTGCCGGTTCCATTCACGGTCGATCATCCCGATCTTGGTCAAATCCAGATCGCTCTTGACCCAAGGGGGAACGGCCGCGACGAAGTGCGCGAGATCGACATCGGTGAGTTCGATTGCCGCCGCCTGCGGCGTAGCGGGCTCCAGGAGAAAACGAAATCGGGTGCCTTCTGTACGCTGAATGATCAATCGCCGATGCGGGTACGCACCGAAGACCTGGCTGGTGTTCTCAGGATTCTCGGGATATGTGTCTTTCGCGAACGCCGTAAGGAGGACCACCTGCTGAGGTCGATCATCATAACGATCAGTAAACCAGGCGGTGCCCACGATTATGAGGATCGCAAGACATGCGAGGGCCGCAAAAGCCGTTCGTTTCTTGACGTGATGAACGTGTATGGACAAGCCCCTGGCGCTCCATGGGAGGGAAGGTTGAATCAGCGTGCGACCGGCTTGGCCGACTATATCGGAAATGAAGTCTCCGTTGCGATATTCGATCATTGGGGCGACTGAGTGGCCTGAAAAGGCACATTACCCTGTGTGTTGTCGCCGCTGGCCGGCCGGAACTGTAAGCTGCCTTACAGTTTTTTTTGATTGTCGGAGCGTACAGAGACTGAGTGGGAGGAACCAGTCGTTGCCTTCGTGTGGTGAACCGAGTAGGCTTGTGCCCTTACGACATTGAGCCAACCTTATGGACCGTCCGCAAGCCACCCCCAATAAACTGTGGTTCCTGAAGCACATTCGATTGTTCGACGGCATTTCTCCATCTGAGATGCAGGAGATGGAGAAGATTACTCGCATGGAGGAGGTCAAGAAGCGGCAGCCCTTGTACCTTCCGGGCGATCCGAGCCGCAATGTGTACCTCCTCAAAAAAGGGCGCGTCAAAATTGCCAACACGGCGCCCAGCGGGAAAGAAGTCACCTTTGACATTCTGGAACCAGGAGAAGTCTTCGGTGAACTTGATGTCCTGGAAGATGCCCCTCGTTCGACATCCGCCGAGACCCTTGATGACACGCTCATCTGTGTGATCCCACGGAAGGATTTTGATCAATACTTGGCCATGCATCCCAACGTGACATTCAAGCTGACCAAGCTCATCGGCCTGCGGCTCAAAAAAATCCAGAGCCGCGTCGAAGATCTGGTCTTCCGCGATGTTCCAGCTCGCCTGGCCCACCTGCTCTCAGAGTTGAGCAAAACCGATGGAGTCGCGGACAAGCCGGGTATTCGTCTCAAGGTCAAGTTGACCCACCAGGAAATGGCCAACCTGATCGGTTGCAGCCGTGAAACCGTGAGCGCCACCATGGGGCAGTTCCGGGACGACGGCCTCATTCGCATTGATGGCCGGACGGTCACCATCGTGAACGAGAAGGGGCTATCCAAGCTCCTCGGCTGATCTACCCCTCCGCGGCCTTGAGGTTAACCGGCCTGTTGCAATGTGTCTGTGTCGAAAATTCTTCTTCTGTGGCGGCACATCGATGATGATTGGCACCGTATCATGGCAGCGGCCCGCCGCATGAGGGGCATCGGGCGGTCGCCGCAGTCTCCCGGAGGCTCTGCGGTAGGGCGACCGGCGCGCCTCCTCGCAGCAGCGCCACCCAGCGTGCGGTCGGGTATCGAACGACCAATCTCGGGATCAAGATCAGCAAGGCCACCATGATAATGCCAAAGACGATCAACATCCATTCTCCTGAAAGCACTTGGCTCCCGGCATAGGTCAGCGCAAAGGTGGGGCCGATCATCCCCAACAATGTCGCCACGGCAAACGCTCGAAGCGAGATGGTGGTCAGTCCCGCTCCATAACTGACGATGTCGAAGGAGAAGATGGGGAGCAGTCTGGCCAGAAACACGAAGACGACGAGGTGTCGATCCGAACAATGCTCGCAGAATGTGATGTCCGTTTTCAGGAGCTTGCTCAAGGACTCACGACCCAGGGCTCGGCCGATCAGAAAACTGAGAATCGCACCGACCTCGGCGCCAAGGACAGCGTATAGAGTTCCCAATGTGGGGCCGAACGTCGCGCCCGCCGCCAAATCCAATGGCAGGCTTGGAATGGGGCTGATGACGACGGCGGCCGCCATGAGCGCCATGAACAGGATTGGGCCGAAGGGGCCGGCTGCGCGCAGCTGATCGGCTACACGGTCGGGATTGAGCAGCTCCCCCGCGTCGAGCCAGGACACCGCGGCGTACGTGCCAGCCACCAATGCGAGCAGTGCTCCGAGCTTGAGCAGGTGCGTGTTCGCAGACGGTGGAGAGTGATTGGCCGCCTTCATTATGACGAAACCTGTGTCGTGCTGTGGGCAGCTTGATCGGGGGGAGCAGCGACCATCACGTGTTCTCACGGGCCCATTCTTTTAACCTCGCCAGTAGCCACTCTTTCTGCGGAATACCGGTGACCAGAACACGTTCCTCCAAGACAAACGTGGGGAACACCAGAATGCCTAATGACGCTGTGTCCCGTTTCTCTGCCGGCCGGACATCGATCTGCCACCCCGGAAGTTCATGCTGAATCTCTTGAGCCAAAGCCCGCGCCGACTGCTCGGACAAACAGCCTTGATGGACCAGAATATCTAGACGGGCCATTCAGCGATTGTAGGGGGGATGTTCGTGCCGATCTGTGAGGCGGCTTACAGTTCAGAGACGAACGATGAGGTTGCGGGTAGGGGAGGCATGGGGCAGGGGCAGCCGGCGTGGCTGCCCCTGCCAGGGGTTGAAGGCACGGAAATAGGGACTAGCGCATCGACGCCATCGGTTTCTCGACGATGTCTCCTTTCATCGGGCCGAGCGCGCCGAGCAGTTCATTCTTTTCACGCTCGGGAACTTTAAACTTGTTCAACGTGGCGACGAGGTCTCCGACGAGGGCATCGAAGTCGCTGCTGCTGACGCCCATGCCGGCATGCGTGCTTTTCATGTCTCGACCCGTATACGTGCAGGGCCCGCCAGAGGCTTGGCAAATCTGGTCGACGAGCATCGATTTCAAACGCGGAATATTGGCATTCGCAAACTTCCCGTTGATGCGGTTGTCGGCCGCCACGCGACCGACGAAGTCGTCCACCACGGCGGTGATGGCTGTCTTGCCGCCCAGCCGGTCGTACAGTGATTTCTCGACAAAACCAGTGCCGGCGGGCGAGGAACCCATGGTATTGCAGGCCGAGACCGTCAGGGCGAGTCCGAGGACCATGGCGAGAGAGGCAATTCGTTGAGACATGATACGTCCTCCTGGTTGAAAGTGAGCGGGTGATGGCCTGGTTCTGTTCGACATCGACCGGCCTTCTGTGTGGAGCTACGGAGGACGGTGGCCGGTTGGATTGCCGGTCACGAAAAAAACCGGTCGTGGCGGAGAAAATAAATGCGATGCTACAGTTTTAGGCAATGGCTGAGGATCGGCACAGATCTATAGGCCCAGGTGATGTCGTAGAAGTCTGGGGGAGGTCCATCAAGGACTTGCAACATGAAGAAGCCGCGACAAAACACAGACGTGGGTGAGCAGGTTGCCGCTGAATTGGCTGCGAGTGGTCCGATCATCGCACCCCCCGCCTCGCTCAAAGAACAGTTGATGGCGCAAATTGCGCTGGAACCGCAGGAACTCGAGGAGCCGCAATCCTTTAGCGTAGTTCGGCCTGACCAAGTGGAATGGCACGAGGTCGGGGTGGGCATCTCGCTCAAGGTGTTACATCATGATCCGGTGGGCGCACGGATGACGGCCTTGGTTCGACTGGCTCCTGGCGCCCGGTTCGCCGCGCATCGCCATGCGCAGGTCGAAGAATTGTACGTCTTGGAAGGGAATTGTCTCTGCGCCGGAGAGTTCCTTCAGGCTGGAGACTACCATCGGGCGGAAGCTCAGAGCGTGCATCCCGTCACCTCAAGTGAACAGGGCTGCTTGGCCCTAGTCATGACCTCGTCACACAACGAACCGGTCGAGTAATTTCCAACGAGCCTGTTCCTCGTTCCCACCTGGAAAAGATTGCTCGTCACGCTCAACCGCTCACCATGTTCCGCCGCCATAACCAGCCGTACAAGGCGAGATTCGTGCCCAAGACGATCAGCCCGAGAATGACTTGGATGTTGCCTGTCAGCTGGGCAGGGTAGAGCAGAGGCAGGATGTAGTGCTCGATGAAGTCGGAGTTGTATGCCTCCCTTCCCGCCATGGCCCGCAGCGCATTTTCCAGCGGGGTGAGGGGGCAGATCCAACCGGTGAATTCGATGATGGCACCCCAGACCGCTGCCGGTGCGTGCAGCCAGGCCATGCGTGGCCATTTCAAGACCAACAGGCCACCCGCCACGACAAAGGCCACGAAGCCTAAGTGGAGCAGCACCACGAGATCGGCGCCGAGTCGATACCACATCGCTGTTCAGTCTGCAGAGACGCAAGTATGAATGCAATGACGGAAGGCGATGCTCAGAACAGGCGAGGCGGGGTGTCCTGGTCCGTCGGCGCGGGGTAGAGAAGCCGGTCGCCTTGCAGGACGGCGAAAGCCGTGAGGCGATGGGTTTGAACCTGGCCTGGGCCCATGATGTGCACGACTTGCCAGCCTCGCATCACGAGGGCATCGGCGATCAATGACCGATGGCAACGCCAGGGGACCGCTTCCGCACACATGATGGCCGTTCGCAGGTGTGTGTTATACGCCATAAGCTCTTCGATGGCTCCCTGAAATTCTTCCGTCTGCATGTAGTCCGCATAGCCGCGAAAGCTAGCATTCTTCCAACCGTTGTTATGAGAGTCCGATCGAGCCGTCCGCCGGCCTCCCAAATTCGGCATGTGTTGATAAGCAAGTCCTGCCTCGGTGAGACTTTTCGCCAGCGCGGCGGAGTGAAAGTGTGGGTAGCGCCGCGATCCCGGGTAACGACGCACGTCGACGAGCCGTGAGATCTCATGTGCGGTCAACAATGAGAGAAACTCTTCGCTCGAACGGGTCGAGTGGCCGATGGTCCAGAGCGTTGGCGCTGTGATGAGCGGCTGCAGAACCATGCTGCGACCCTATGAAGGATACGACGTCTCTGTTCCTACCATGACGGACAGGTCTCCGAAGCTGAGACTGTCCCCCTGTGCTCCGGTGAAAGGGAGCAGAAGTTGGGCGCTGGGCGGAATCGCCGCATGACGGGCCCAGGTCGCCAGATCCCTTGCGTCCTCAAGAATGTCCAGCGGCACCTCGTCATATCGTGCAAGCGTATGCCGTGCGCTGGGGCGGAACGGTTGCATGCCGCGTGAGCGATAGAGGGGTTGCGTCAGGTCATGAGTTTTGAAAAAGAGCCGGCCTTTATGGATGATGGCAAAAAACCTTTCCCGATGGTAGAGGCCATAGCCGCCGAACATGGCCCTGCCGGTGAGGTCCGGCATCGCGCTGAGCTGGTCCAACACAAAATCCTTGAAACTGTCACTGCGCGTGCGCCGAGGCGGCCCCATCAGATGCTCCTGCCGTACCAGCCGATCAGGCAAACAAAGAATCCCTCCGCAATCGGCCGTCGCATGTAGACGGCCGACCGCGGAGCACGATGAGAGGGAAGGAATTCTGCAATCGTTTAGTCGGCGTGCGCGCCCGTTGTCGTCAGAAGGTCACGCCGGCCTCCTCAGTTGTGGCGCACTGTGCAACATTGCGCGAATCATTTCAACGTCTGCAGAGACTCGCGGAGTTCCCGCGCCTCGGTGGCGAAGAGTTCCAGGTGCTGGCTGCGTTGGGGTTGATCGTCTTTAAACTTCCAGACTCGTTTGAAAATCGCCCACAACTCCTTGTTATGCGTCACGGCCAGCGCATAGGCCGGCGTCTCGCGTTTGTCCTTGTCGACGCAACAGATGGTGTTGTCGAAGGCATGCATTTGGTTGTGCAGATCTTTGAAGGCTTGGTCGTCGCCTCTGCCGTTTTGACCGGCCTTGGCGCTTGCCTCCATCATGTTGGTCAGGTTGATCAGGGTCTCGACGGTGTTCGCGCCCTTCGCCTTTTCGGTAAATTCCTTCGCATGCGGATAGAACAGATAGCTGCAGCCGCTGGTGGTGAGCATCACCAGCCCGATCACGCCGGCAAATAAGACTTGTCGCATAAGAAGCCTCCTTTGTAGTGGGTGTCGCACCCTTTTGCATCAGCTTGGGTGATTTAGCCGCCTAATTCAACTCTGTTTTTTGCGCTCGGTCGCTGGCACCGTATAGCCACGTAGCCTCCAATCGAGGAAGACCGGCCAGGGCTTGTCCGTACAGTGTTGAGCCGGTACAGTGAACCATGGACCTTGAACAGCTCGTGAAAGTGGTTGCGCTCGTTCGCGCGACCGCCAAGAAAACGGAAAAGGTGCGTCTGCTCGGGGAGCTCCTGCGCCAGACCAAAGGCCATGAGACAGAGCTGGCGGCGTTGTACCTCTGCGGTTCATTGCCGCAGGGAAAAATCGGCGTCGGCTGGGCGGTGCTCCAAAAGGCCATGGCGGAAGGCCAGGCCATCGGTGAGCTGTGGGCGCGGAAGGGAGCGCCTCGATAAGGCTGCTGAGCAGGCGGATACGATTCAGACGGCGTTAAGAGACAGTGGGCTTAAGGAACGCTCTGTCCTCGCCCCAAGAGTCTCCAGCTGGTCAGTGGTCGGTATGATCGGCGTTGTGGGTCAACCCGTTCGCCTCGGGGATGTCCTCCCTTCAATACGTGAGGGCATCCCACGAGGCGCAGATTATTCCGCCAAATTCAGAGGCGGGACACTAGGAAACCTTGATCTCGATAGATTTCGGTTTCGCTTTCTCGGATTTCGAGAGATGCACGTGGAGCACTCCGTCTTTATAGTCAGCCGTGACCTTGCTCCCATCCGCATCCTCCGGGAGTGAGAAACTGCGGACGAAGCTCCCGTAGGCGCGTTCGATCCGGTGATGCTTTCTCCCTTGTTCTTCCTTCTCGAACTTCCGTTCGCCGGAGATCGTCAGGACCTCGTCCTCCACTGTGAGTCGCACGTCCTCTTTTCTCATTTCCGGCAACTCGGCCTTGATGAGGTATTCCTTCTCGTCTTCCACAATGTCCACCAGCGGCGACCACTCGGCGACCGTCAGGGCCTCCTTGCCACCATTCCCTGTGGACGCCCGCTGTCCCAAGATCGTGGCTAGCCGGCTCTCCAGTTCGTCCCGTTCTTTTGAAGGATTCCACTGAATTTTGAAGGGGTCCCATCGTACAAGTGTGCTCATGGCCTCATCTCCTCTTGTGATCGAAAATTGACTTCACCTCATCCGCCGGCGACGTGACTACTTTCCTGCTGCGCCGGCCAGTTGATGTTCCGCGTTGAACCAGTCCTCCAGGGCCTGACCTTCTTGCCGTCCCCGTTGCTCATACAGTTCATAGGCTCGTTGCGCAATGTGGTTTTGATCAACCGCAGTCGCCATGGCTGCCTGTACCGTCTGGCCGGTCTTCTCACTGCTCTGGCTGGTGTGGGACGTGCAGGCCCGTTGCGGAGTGATTCGATTGACAGTGGTTTCCATCATCATGGTGCATCTCCTTATTAAACCGCGTTCACTGTAGTTGACTCAGGCAGAGGCTCTGTCGTCCGCCGACACCATGGCGTCGGCGGACGGAGAGCTCGTCTGTCTTAACGAAGGAAACCCTCTAGGCCTTCTCTTTCACCGTGAGATCGTTCTTCACCGACTTCACGCCGGGGACCTGCCAGGCGGACCAAGAGGCCTCGGCACTGGTCATGAGGTCCTGAACCTCGCCGGTCAGCGAGACGATTCCCGCATTCGTCTGAGCATGGATGCCGGCTTTCTTCAGATGCGCATCCTTCGCAAGCTGCTCGTTGACGCGGGCCGTGATGGCATCATCCTTGTCATTCGTCGCCTCGCGCTTGGACGGGGCCACCACCTGCAAGTCGTTCTTCACCGTCTTGACGCCGTCGATCCCTTTGGCAATCCCTTCCGCCGCCTGCTTCGCCACGTCGGAATCGACCTTGCCCCGGATCATCACCGCGCCCTGGCTGGTCTCGACGTTGATCTCGCTTCCCTTCACCCGGGAATCGGCAAACAGCGCAATCTTGGTCTTCGCCGTGATCCACGAGTCGTTGATCGGCGTCTTCTCGTCCGCCTTGCCGAGAGCATGCGCCGATCCGACGACCAACGCCCCACCGAAAACCAAAGCCGTGCAGAGGGTCAGTACGTTGCCTGTGTTCATCAGTTTCTCCTTAACCGAGCCATGAAATTGTGTTGTGAGATGTCTCTCGTCGATTGCGTCCATTCAGGGAGCCTTTGTCCCCACGGCGTCCGGCGTCCACGTCTGATGCCAGTGGTCCGCCCACTTCATCAGCTCACTCTTCTTCTCGCCGTACCGTTCTTGAACTTTGCCGACAAATTTGTCGTAATTTCCTTCGATCTGCTGCAAGTCGTCATCGGTAAACTTGCCCCATTGCTGTTTCAGATCACCTTTGAACTGCATCCATTTTCCTTTGAGTTCATCCGCGTTCATGTAGTCCCCTTTCCGTTGCAAGAACTGCAACCTCAGCATGGCGTCACGGTCAGGCCATCATGTGGACAAATGGCTCCGATAGCCGAGAGCCCGTCAGGTGGCTCTCGGAGTGCGTCCCGACACCAGATGAACCACAACCAAGACAATCCCGATCAAGAACAGGATCCAGGAGATCTGGACCGCGACCGCGGACACCCCCATAACATTCAGGGCTCCCGCAATCAATCCGACCACTAAGAACATCAGTGCGTAGTACAACATCGTGCACCCCTTTCTTTGGAGTCACCGGCGTGAGTCGAACAGCCCTCTGGAGCATGGTCGGAGGCGTCGCCGCCTCCATCAGCAGGCCAGGACACCAGACAAGCAGTACGTCAGAGAGACTTTTCTACAGGAGCGGCGGAGACTGGGAATCAGTCACGCATAAGAAGGAACAGGAAGCGCGAGGGATAGGACAGTCAGCGGAGCTTCACAGGGCACAGCTTCACGCTAAGCGCAATAGACAGTGGCGTCAAGCACTATAATGTCGGCTGGGAGCGTCACTCCTGTAAGCATGTGAATATGGGTGTCATCGGGGAATCATAGTAGACGCCGCCTCGTGTGTGTACGGGCACGAGACGCTGAGTGCCCAGTTCCCTGGAAAGTCGGTGGAGGTTTCCAACGCCTGCTAGGGATTTCTCTAGTACTGTCCTGTCCGTAGTGACGGTACAAGTTACATAGGCAACTCACCACGAACTATTCGGAGGACGGTATGCGCACATTCATGACTGCATCGATCGTGTGTTTCTGTATGTTGACGGGCCTGGCGCTCTACGCTGGGGCGGGCGAGACGAAAGCGAAGATGGAAAAGGCCAAGGGTGAGATGAAGGCAGATGTCGAGGAGATGAAGGGTGAAGCGAAGGGGCTCAAAGAAGAAATGAAGGGGAACGATACGAAGGCTGCAATGGAGCGTGCTAAGGGTAATGTGAAGGGCACCGGCGAACGGGCCAAGGGGAAGATGAATGAAATGAAAGAGAAGATGAAAGACTAGCGCGGGTGTGGGTCATAGAGCCCGCCGGTCGAACCGGCGGGCTTTTTCTTTTCATGCACGGGGCTATACCGGCTTGCGCGCCGCGACAATCCGGACCGCAATGGGTAACACAATGCGGTGGTGGTGACGGTACCCATTCACAGCCTTGACGATTCCCCGTTCGGCCTCAATCTTCTGCTCCGCGGTCAGTGTGGCGAACAGGTTCTGAATCGGCGCGGCGATATCCATCAAACTGCTGAAAAATTCTTCTGCCGTGGCATAGGTCACGTCGGCCGTAAACTCCTCGTCGCCCAACGGCGAGAGGCCGACCCCCTCCATCATCCCTTTCAGGTCGCCTGGTTTGGCGAGGCGGAACACCCCCGGAGCTTCTGGATCAGGCGGCGGCAGGGAGGTAATGGTTTTAATCACGTCCATCGGAACCCGAATGAAAGGATTCTTCTCCGGCGCCGACCAGACGGCGGCAGCGACATACCCTCCCGGTTTCAGCACGCGAATAATTTCCTTCAGGGCCTTCGGAATCTCCGGCAGGAACATGAGGCAGAATCGACTGATCACCGCATCGAATGACTCGCTGTCGAACGGCAGCGTCGTGACGTCACCGGTGCGAAAGGTAACATGCTGCATCCCCAACGCCTTGGCTTTCCGAGTGGCCACGGCCAGCATGGATTCGGCGAGGTCGATTCCCACCACAGACCCTTCTGACCCCACGACATCACCCGCCAGTAATGCCGGATAACCGGTGCCGGACCCGAGATCCAAGACCCGAAGCCCCGGCTGCAACCTGGCATCCGCCACCAGCCGGTGGTTGATGAAGGTCATGTTGCGACTGAAGTAGGAGTCCCATTTGTCCCAGCCGGCCGCGACTCGATTCCAGTCCTGACGCTGCGCCTCGATCACCTCTGCTGGCGTTGGTGTCGGCATCTGATGGCCTCCTGGCTTGGCGATGAGTTCAGGACACAAGCACTACTTCACACGCTCAAACGTAAACACTTTGGGCACGTCTTTCCCTGCTTTGCTCAACGTCCAGGTTTGAGTATAGTGATCGTGATCTTTGACCTCGATCGAGAGTTGATGCATATGGACATCGCTCGGGTTCTTGAGATTGGTGGCATCCACGAAGGTAAAGGTGACCGTCTTATCTCCCTCTTTGACTCCGCCGGCGCGCATGCGTGGTTGGTTATTGAGAGAGCAGTAGTGCGTCAACATCAGTTGGTCGCCGTCGCTGTAATACATGGTGGTCATGGGTGGACTGTCAGGCGGGGTGAGGGTCTCGGTAAGGCTGGTGCCTCCCGAGCTGAGCGCATAGGTGATTTTGTGGGCCTTGCCTTCCGCGTCGGTCCCCTTCCATTCTCCGACGAGAAACTTCAAGGGAGCCAGACTGGTATCGGGGGTCTCGGCGGCTTGGGACGAGATCGATGAAAGCAGAAGCATAAGAACGCAGAGAGTGCGGAAAATTCCTCGCGGCATGTAAACCCTCCATCAAGCGAGAAGAGGCCAAGAAAAGTTAGTCAAGCATGTCTCCCAGGTCGAGATCAAGCCCTTTCCAGTCGCTGTCGCAGGACGAGGCAGCATGAACGGCCCGTCAAATCAGGCATGGCTCCTTCGGCAACAGCGTCAAAACAGGAGCCGCGCTGGTGTGAGCGTGGGAAAGTCCGCCGCGAATTTGATACAACCAAGCAGAGCGGCCCCGTTGACCAAGCAGGGCCGTCGGGAAGGATCCTGGCGGCAGGAAAGGACAGGATGAAGAAAGCGGGCTCTGAATGGCAAGACATCCTGCAGCAGTTGCTGGCGCAGGAGTCCAGCTTTCGGACATTTGTACGTCGCCGGTTGGCGGACGAGGCCTTGGCCGAGGATGTGCTGCAGCAGAGTTTGATGCGGGCGGTCGAGCACCAACATGCCTTGCCCAAGACGGAGAATGTCGTCGGTTGGTTCTATCGCATCCTGCGTAATGCCATCGTGGATACCTACCGGTCGCGCGCGGCCGACGCCAGAAAGACCGACGCGTTGTGGAAGGAACTCGTCACGGCAGGCGAGGACCAGACCCCCGCTCTGGACGAGCTGCGTCCGACCGTCTGCGCTTGCCTGTATCGGCTGCTGCCGAACATTCGGCCGTCCTATGCCGAACTGCTGCGGCGCATCGATCTCCAGGGAGAATCGCCTGCTGCGGTCGCGCAGGACCTTCGGGTGACACCGAACAACCTCACCGTGCGCCTCCATCGCGCGCGCCAGACCTTGCGGGCCGGCCTGGAACAATCCTGCGGTCTCTGCAGCAAGCATGGCTGTCTCAACTGCACCTGCGACTAGCAGGATGGTGAAAAAGTCCGTCAGCGTTTTAGGACACTGGGCGCTCACCGTCTCGCGCCCGTGCGCAGGCATGACGCTCCTTCTTCGTCGCGTCGCGCACCTCTTGACCATCCTGCGAGACATCTCCTATCGGAACCAGATCTCAATGGGAAGCCATTGTCGGGGTCCTGTAATAATTCCCTCCTTGCTCCGTCTGTAGCGGTGAAAGGCAGACATCACCACTCACAGGGAGGGCTTCACATGTTCAACAACGAACCGGCAAACGCGACATTGTCGCACCACGACGAGCTTCATCGGCACGGCAACCAGCCAGACGGTCATGACCGCAGGCATGATCACCATGACCACCTCGGCCATGATCACCATCACAGGCATCACGAGCAGGGGCATCACGCATCGTCGCTCAACCACACGGCCTTCATGGCGACCGTTCACTGCTTGACCGGTTGCAGCATCGGCGAAGTCCTCGGCATGGTGATCGGCACGGCGCTCGGATGGACCAATTGGCCGACGGTTGGATTGGCGGTCCTGCTGGCATTTTTCTTCGGCTATGTCATGACGTTGTGGCCGCTGCGCCGGGTGGGCATGGCCTGGGGTATGGCGCTCTCGCTGGCGTTCGCCTCGGATACCCTCTCCATGACCACCATGGAGTTGGTAGACAATGCGATCATGTTGGTGATTCCCGGCGCGATGGAGGCCGGATTGCCAGATCCTTTGTTTTGGGGAAGCCTGATCGTGTCGTTGCTCCTGGCGGGTGCCGTAGCGTTTCCGGTGAACCGCTGGTTGATCGCGCGTGGAAAGGGTCATGGATTGGTGCACGCGCATCACCACGGATGATTCAGCCATCGACGGAAGGACCATCATGGAGAGCAAGAAACTCATGCGGCTTGGAGTCATTCTCGTGACGGCGACGATCGCCGTCACGGTGGCCGCCTGCAGTCAGTTCGAACCGCGCGACAAGCGGTTTTATTACCGGGCGCTGTGGAACTTCGCGCTGCGGGAGGATCTCGCCGAGCTCGACAGTGAGTTTAACGGCGTGGACTTCGGACATTCGAATCTGTACGAGAATCTCTTGCTCACCGGCGGCACAGACGTGCCGGCTATCGAGGACAGGGCCCGCAAAGAGACGCTGGCGTTCATCGCGACCAAACCTCGGCTCAATCCCAATGAGGAAGCGATTGCGCCGACCTATATGAAGCTGGCCTGGCGCGCGCAGAACACCTTTGATGAAGCGCATGCCCTGCATCGCGCCACCTACGACATCGTCGTTTCGGATGAGCCGGACAAGGATCGCGCGATCCGGAACGTCTTGAACTATTACCGGGAGAGCGCCTACGCCATTACGTCGAAGCGGTTGGACCATCATCGCCTGGATCAGTTTCCCTACTCGAAGGCGTTTAGGAAACGGTTTCCACTGTTCAATGCCACCATCTGGTCGTACCACTACCTGCAAGTGGCCGTGTATGACCCGCTGCAGGCAGCCCCCGATCTCACGGCAAAGACGCAGGCGGTGCGACCCATTCTCACGACCTACCGCGGTTACCTGGCCAAGCCGCCGGTGCAGTGGACCTTCATGCCGCTCACCGCGGAATTGAGTCCCACGTTCGCAGCCCGTTACCCGGAGATCGCGAACATCTTCGACAACCTGCACATGTTGCACGACAACATCAGCGACATTCTCACGAGTGAACTGCTGGCTACGTGGGAAGAGAAGCGGGTGGAAATCTACCGCCTGGTGAACACCTATTACCTGGCCAGCGCGGACGCGACCAATCCGATGATCGTCAGGACTCAGCACGAGCAGGAGCATCACCATTGAGCTGGCTATCCGTGCGAACCATTCCCTTCGTTGTCATCGCGTCGCTGGCACTGTCCTTCGAGCCAGGCCTGGCGTTGGACCATGACAATCTCGATCCCAACCGTCCGATCGGAATGGAGGATGCCTATGCGATTCCCCAAGGCGAGATCGGCTTGGAGGGCGGCGTACGCTTCAATGACCGGCGCGAGGGCCGCACGCAGGTCACGTTCCAACCCCAAATCATCTATGGCGCATTCGACAACACGCAGATCGAAATCCAGGGCGATCTGTTCACCGACCCCCGTTCACTCGTGGGGGCGAACAAGTCCGGGGACCTGCATCTGGGTGTGCTCTACAATTTCAACACCGAGACATTGAATCTCCCCGCGATGGCCGTCCGGGTCGAGATGGACCTTCCGACCGGCGTGAATTCGAAGGGCGTGGATACGCAACTCACCGGCATCCTGACGCGCTCGTTCGGGCGACTCCGCGCGCATCTCAACGCAGGCTACAGCCTGCTCGGTTCGCCGCAAGGACAGGAACGGCCCGGCGCCTATCGCGCCGTCGCGGCCGTGAGTTATCCCTTGGGCTATCCCACCAGTTTTCGTGACACCCTCATCGCCAGCCTCTACACGCGCCAATCGGACCAGCGCGGCCAACGGAATAACACCGGCATCGAGATCGGGATTCGCCACCAACTCACCTCGCGCGTGGTGTTGGACGGCGGCCTCGGCACCGAGTTCGTCGGGCCGTCTGATCGCGCGGCGCTGTTGGGGACGGTGGGGGTATCAGTGGGATTTTAGGAGAGGCAGGTTGCGGGGCCTCCTGGAAGACACGGCCGGCTCACCGTCTCGCCGGCGTGCGCAAACGTAACGCTCGTTATTCCTCGCGTCGCGCACCTCGCGGAACGCGCACGATCAGAATGTGCCCGTTCGACGCGCGCATTTCAGGACCGACAGGTCACCCTGTCGGGGCGGAGGGTGACTGAGCGTACATTGAGTGAGTTGTAACGAGCTTCTAATTACTGTATATACATATACGTGTTCTCGTGGGACAATCGCAAAGCCATCACGAATTTCGAGAAGCACGGAATTTCCTTCGGAGAAGCGGCGACCATTTTTGGCGATGCCAATGGATTGGACGGAGACGATGTTGGCCATTCAGCCCGGGAGCCCCGACGTCGGCGTATTGGTCGGTCAGTGACAGGACTGATCCTTTTCGTGGTGTATACGATCAGGAGGGTAGGTCATGAGAAAGAAACGATCCGGATCATCAGCGCCAGACAGTCGAGCCGTCGGGAGCGTGAAGCATATGCCAGACTCGAAGATTGATTTTTCGGATATTCCGGAAGCCACCGATGTCGAACTGAGACGTATGCGGCGAGTTGGTCGGCCATCCAGTGGGTTGGCGAAACAGCTCATCGCCATTCGTCTTGCCCCGCGGCTTCTGTTGCAACTGCGAAAGATGGCCGAGAAGCAAGGTAAGCCCTATCAGACGCTCATTCACGAGTTGTTGGAAAAAGCAGCCTCACGCGCCGCGTGAGGCTGTCTCGCATCGTTCGTAAAGCCCGAAGCGCGACCCGTCTGGCCAGAGACGAGATGCGCTTCACGAGATACGGCTCCTGTTCCTGCCATCAGCCATTCGCCATTGGCTCTTGAGCTCCAGCCATTGAGCGCTTTACTTTCGTGTGATAACGTAAAGCTCCACGGGGAAGGCATCATGGCAGTGCAAAAACTAAGCAGCAAGAATCAGATCGTCATTCCGAAGGAGGCGAGGCAGGCGATGGGTGTCAAGGGCGGCGATGAATTGCTCATTGTCGTGAAGGATGGCCTGACGCTGGTCATGCCAAAGCCCAAACGGTATGCGAAGACTCTACGAGGTATCGCCAAAGACACCTATCCGTCAGGCTATCTGAAGCGAGAGCGACGGTCTTGGTAGCGGGCTCCATGCAAGGTCTTCCTCTCGAACGCCAGCGCATCGGGCTCGACACCAACGTCTTCATTTATTTTCTGGAAGACCATCCCAGGTATGGGACGTGGTGCGCATCGTTGCTCGACCTGATCGAGCGCGGCCGTAATCCGGCGGTGACATCGACCGTGACTCTCCTTGAATTGCTCGTTCAACCCTATCGTGACCAGAAAGATGAGCTTGTTCAGAAAATTTTTGCCCTCACCAGCACCTATCCAAAGCTCGAATGGGTGCCGGTGACGATGAATCTGGCAGATCGAGCGGCTGAGTTGCGCGCACGCTATCGTCTCAGTACACCGGACACCATTCAATTGGCCACGGCCATCACTCATAAGGCCGCGCGTTTTTACGGGAATGATCGCGGCTTGCGGAAAGTGAAAGAGATTGAATGTGTCATTGTGGAAGATCTGATCTAACTGCGCCGTTTCCTGACCGTCGTCGTTCGTGAAGTGTGAAATGCATGAGATCTTACGTCATACGAGCGACGGTTCACGAGGTACGCATTCTGTTCCCGCCATTAGCTATAAGCCATTCGCCATCTGCTCCTGAGTTTCAGCCATACGCTCTTGCTTCCCTGCGCTCCCGGGATTCTTGACGCTCTTTCCTAGAGAAGCAGATAATGCGCCGGTCGCCAGGAGCCGGGTATGATGAGAGCCGGTCGAGTCGGGTCTGACGCGGTTGTGCTGTTCAGTACGTGGTTTGTCGCCGCTTGCGGCAATCAGCTCAGTTCGGCTCAGTGCGAGGCCAGCGGCAGCGGCAATCAGCAGGCTCTCCAATCCCTCAATACCGTCCTCAGCAAGAACCGGGACCATAGCGCCTCCTATCTCGCGCGGGCTCGCTGCTTCTACTTTCTCGGGGCCTATGCCCAAGCCGTGCAGGATGCGAGCGAAGTCATCAGGCGTGAACCGAAGGAAGCCGATGCCTACCTGTTCCGCGCCAAGGCCGGCAAGATGCTCGGCCAGATTCCACAGGCGTTGAACGATTACGCCGCCGCGATCCGGTTGCACCCTTCCGCGGATGCCTACTATGGTCGGGGCTGACCTATGTCCGAGAGTTCCAGGGAAAGGATCGTGAGGCACTCGACGATTTCACCGCCGCCATCCGCCTCGATGCCAAGCACGTCGGCGCCTATAAATTCCGCGCCGAGATCTACCGCCGTCAGGGCAGAAGAAAAGGGGTCGGGGTGCGTCGGCGCGAAGCCGGAGGAAAGTAGCGAATGAAAGAGTCGTACAAGGTAAGATCTAACCAGTCGCCTTGGCCTCGAGTGATGCGGTGTGTCGGGCAACCGGCA
>JAHFEW010000151.1 GCA_023248215.1 Nitrospira sp. | reverse complement strand
TTCACAATGTGCGCGGCGTTGATGCTGACGTCCTGTGTCTCTTCGCCGTCTCCGGAAGAGATGAGCCGGCGCACCGAGCAGAATCGATGGGAGCTTACGCACTGGGGTAACCGCCAGGTTCCGCACGGCGATAACGGTGAACCCGTCATCCTTACATTCAAAGACGGGAGAGTGTCGGGCCATGCGGGTTGCAATCGGTACTCTGCTGGAATCGCCTTCGGCCGCGACAGGGGAGCCCTGAAGGTGTCTCGGGGAATCACTACGCGCATGGCCTGCGAGCCTCGACGCATGGAGTTTGAGGCCGCGTTCATTCAAGCGTTTGAAGCCTCAACGCGATATCGTCTTGAGGGTGAGAGTTTATTCTTTGAGAGCAACCTCGCTCCACCCTTGGAGTTTTATCGCCGTCCGCTGGAGCGCTGAGACCCTCTCGAATCCCTCTTGCCGATACTGACCTCCGTTTGATTCTCGCCCACTTCTGTTTTTCTCAACGCCGTATCCCTTTCGATACGACGCGGTATCACTTCTGATACTGATCTGAACCGCCCGCAGGCCCATTTCCACTGCGCTGCTTCGCCAATCTCCATAACCAGCTTCCACCGCAGCGTCATTTCCTATCCGCATCCCGGCATCGGTCTTGCTCATTACATCGGGTGAGAACTGGGGATTCGCATCATGACAAGCATGATCTTCAAAGCATTCCTCGCTGTTGGGCTCCCCGTGGCGGTACTGCTCGGGGGCAGCTGGGTTCTATCTCACATGAGCGGTCGGGCCTGCGCGGGAGATCTTCCGACCCAAACGGAACAGGGCGTACCCAAACCGCTGAACCTTCGTTGGTTCGGCTACGGAACAGAAGCAGCCATGGAATTCTGGGCCAAGCTCGGAGACGCCGGACGCCAGGCTGAGAAACGATTCCTCCTGCTGGATCTCGTCTTTCCTCTTTTCTATGGAGGAGCCCTCGCAGCCAGCCTGTGGTGGATCTGGGTGACGTTGGGTCGCCCCTTCCATCCGGCATGGATCGTAGCGCCGCTCGCGATGATACTGACGGCCGACTGGACGGAAAACCTCATCCAACTAGCGCAGCTCCGCCACTACGTATCCTCGAACGAGGGCCGCCTTCAAGGCCTGTGGATCCAGATTTCCAGCTGCGCGACGATCATCAAACTGTGGCTCACGAGCGGCCTCTATGTGAGCCTGGTCGGACTCGTCGTCAGAATGATTTTCACGCTCTCAGATCGTCGCCTGGTGGCTGATGCCGCTGAATGATGAGGGATCCCCAAGGGAACGAAAAGAGTCAGACCGCTTAAATTCCCCCCCCCGCATCCAGGCTAATGCAAAGAAGGAACGAGCCTCATCACCAGCCGGTACCCCACTGATTCGTTGCCAGGCGAGTGTGTTGCCGGATCCAGCGTCAATTCGTCAGGCGCTGGCCCCGCACCGGCAAGCATACCCCTGGAAATTCAATGCTCCGTGGGTCTTGATCCATAGGAGACGAGCCAGCAGGATGCTCAAAAAGGCCGTCCAGCAAGGCCACGGCGAATGAAGGCCAGAGGCGCACCCTCTGAGGTACGTTGAGGGTCTGAAGGATGCGAGAACAGAGTTGGCGGACTTTTTCAGCATCCTGCCAAAGGAGCCTGTCATGGAGATAGTGATCGCCGGCCCAGGTGAAGTGGTGATTCGGTTCATCGATTCCAAAGGGGAGACGCTGGTGCGGGAGACACTTGTCGTCTCCGGCTCTCCGAGCGTCGAGGGAAGACGGACTATCGACCTCTCGGTTGGGACAACCAGCGGTCAGAGGCCGCTCGCTCCGGTGCTGGTGCGGCAAAGCCACCCGAAGCAACGGGTGACGTTCGACAGTGAGACCCCCTCCGCTTCACACAGAGGCGCCGTAAAGAGATCGGTTGCACGAGCAAGGTCGCGAAGGACGCGGCAAGCGGACGGATCGCGCCCCCCGGACAGGGTGATGCGTCGGTGCACCTGAGCGATGACCTGGCTCTTGCCAAATTGATCAAAGCGGCAGGCAGGGCGGCTCGGAGCAAATGATGGGAGCACCTCGCGCTCTTTATTCATACCTATAGCGGCAACGAGCACGATGGCGCACATCGTGGTGCATCCGTTCCACCAGAGCCAGGAAGCCACAGCAGGGTTCCAACGTCGAGACCGCTTGCATCTGCCTGGGGAATGCGTACAATCCCGGCCATGAATTGATCATAAGCGAGTTGGATCAGGGCAAGTACGTGCCAGGCTGGACTCCTAACTTTCAAATTGAATGCGCGAAACTAAGCCTCGGCTGACGACCGAACTCGATACGCATTGCAATGGCAAGCCGGTATGGCGCGCACCCGCGTTTGGAGTGAGCAACTTTCGCGCACTTGTTGAGCACGTCGCTCGCCTTGCCTACGCCAATCCAGATGATCTCCTGTTCTTCCGGGGACAAGATAAGGACTATCAGAGCAAGGCAGGTGGTACCACCCTTTATCCCTCAATCTACAGGGGTGATTCACTAGCGACGCGCGAATTACGGCATCGGTTCGACCTGCTCGACCAGGCAGCGCGCCTATTGGTCGAAAAATTTAAAGCGACTCAAAGCGATGGTCATCGGGAGCTGAGGCAGAAGCGCTACATACAATGGAGCATCTTGCAACACTATGAGGTAGTCGCTACACCCCTACTAGATCTCACCCACTCGCTTCGGGTTGCATGCTCGTTCGCACAGATTCGGAGCACCGATCCCAGGTGCTACGTGTACGCTCTTGGTCTACCATATCTATCAAACCGCATTTCAATCAATTCGGAGCACGATATCGTAAATGTCAGGTTGCTCAGCATTTGCCCCCCATCTGCCTTACGACCATACTTTCAAGAAGGCTACTTATCTGGCACGGCAGATGTGACGACTGATTTCGACTCCAAGACCGAGCTGGATTTCAGGAACCGTCTGATCGCGAAGTTTGCAATTCCACGTGCTCGGTCGTTCTGGGGAGCAGGCTTCGATCAGATTCCCGAGACGGCCCTGTATCCCAAGGGCGATAGGATCTTTGAACTCTGCAACCACCTCAAATCCGAACTTCAAGAAGAACTGCAGCCCGGTGACATTGGAGCGTTCATAAAAGAGTGGGCCAATCTCGAGGAGTCTCTCCTCGAAAGAGCCAGAAGAGTCACCGAGAGGAATGTTTCAATTCGAGAGGCGATTGTGGCTCTCGCAAAGCGAGGTGAGTTGCAATCGGAACAGGCAACGGAACTTGATGGACTTAGGAAATTTCGGAACGCGGTTGTTCACCAGCCCGAAACGGTGAAGACGGATGTTCTCCGTGAATGGCTGGATAGGACGCGACAGCTGCAGAAAACGATTCGAAAATATTCGGAATAACAAATGCACCCTATTGCAGCGGATCGCCGGCGACGTCACTCATAACCACCGAGACCGAGGCCGTAAGGCAATTGGAGCGATTCAAATGAATGTCGATCTTTTGGAATATGGCGCGAGACATACCAGGAATCGGGAAACGTTTCTACTCAACTTCGGAACCGACTTTCGCACTTTTGACTTGGCAGTAAATGATCTTCAGAACACATGGGGGCGGCTAGGAAAAGAAAGAGATGTCGAAGGCCAGTCCCATGCAGGCCTTCTCCTCTTCGTAAACATCTTGGTACGACACACAATACTTGGGCTTCAACACATTGCCGCCTACCAAAGTTTTCTTGGCTGGTTAACTTTCAGACCTGGTCTGGAAGCATTACTGATTCTGGGGAAGTTTCTAGATGACCCAGCTAATGCTAAGATCTGGAAGGAGCGACATCTCCATAGAGACGTCTACTGGAGAGTGTTCTCTGGAAAGGCACTGGCATCCAAGAGACTGCCTCGGAGCGCAGATTTTAGGCAGGTCCTAACCCGGCTCAATGAAAACTTTGTGCACCCCAATCCCGACTTTGCATACCGCGATATGACAGTACGTGACCAGGATTCGTCAGTGATTCTTGAGATTCAGTTCTTTGACACAGTACCAAGTATTCATGAAGCCCATCTATTGGCATATGTAAATTTGATAGACATAATTTGCTTAGCATCGGAGTCCTTAGTCAACGCGCTGTGTGGCCCCCATTCAGTAGTGCAGGATGACAGGAAGCCCTTTTCGATTGCTGCGGCCTCCCGTGCAACCGCACTGGCCTCCAGGAATTCGATCGCCAAGAAGGTGATGGAGGATCTTGGCCTATGGCAGTTCAGCTTCTCGGATTGACTACGAGAGATGAAGTGGAGGGATTCATATGACCGCCTCGAAAGGGTGCTCCCTCTTATTCGCTTTGGCTTTCCTGCTCCTCCCTCTCTTTCCTGGGTCCGCCCAGCAATCACGCCCTGCCGATGAGATCAGCAAGCTGGCCGAGGATGTCTATCTATTCCGGCATCAGTCGCATCAGGCCATCTTCATCGTCACGTCGGAGGGAGTGATCGTGACCGATCCGATCAGCCTGGACGCAGCAACCTGGCTGAAAATGGAGATCGCGAAAATTACCGATCAGCCCGTGCGTTATGTCATTTACAGTCACCATCACAACGACCACATCACGGGAGGTAGCGTCTTTGCCGACCAGGCGCTGTTCGTCAGCCATCAGGCCGCGCAGCCGAAGATCCTCGCAGCAGCGGATCCCCACACTCCCGTCCCTACTCTCACGTTCACCGATCGAATGTCCATCGATCTGGGCGGAAAGCGCGTTGAACTGATCTACACGGGGAAAAACCACTCGGACAACAGCCTCGTCGTCCTGCTGCCACAGAACAAGTTGCTCTTCGCCGTCGATTTCATCCCGGTCGAGACGGTGGCCTATCGCGCGCTACCTGACGGCTATCCCGATGACTGGATCGACTCGCTGAAGCAGGTCGAACGGCTGGACTTCGACACGTTGGTGCCTGGTCATGGCAAGGTCGGCAAAAAAGAACATGTGCGCCTGTTTCGAGAATATCTCGAAGCGCTCAGGAGCGCCGTGAGCGAACAGCTTCAGAAAGGCGCAACGCTGGAGGAGGCGAAGAAAAACGTCCGGCTTCCGAAGTACGAACAGTGGTACGGCTATGCAGATTGGTTCACTGAGAATGTGGAAGGCATGTATCGGTACCTCTCGCAACGTCCGGGGAAATAACTCAGCATCGTGCCCTGGCGCTCGGTGTTAGTCGCACCCGTTTCTCCGGCCACTGGTCACGATCCCTGCTTTGTCGGCAAAAAATATCAGCCGGCAATCCACACCACCATACAGTGGGAGCGTATCGTATTCGTCGGCCTGCCCGGGCATCCGGTCGATGGTCATGTCCCAGACCATCTCCATCGTCCCGTCCTCTGCTTCCTTCGGATGCAGGTTGGGTGGACCAAGCTCTAAATAGAGATCTTCCTTGTGCTTGCCGATCCAACGCGTGATGACGTCGTCCCAGGTTTGATAGATCCCCGATACAACGGGGTCTGAACCGGTCTTGCAGGCGGGCACTGCAGAGAGAAGCAGGAGGATTGCGAGGGCGGAAAGATATCTCGTCACGGAACGACCCCCGTGCCAGAGCGCCAGACAGCGACAAGGGAAGTGCATGACCGGCGACGCTGCAGCTATGGCTTCTTCTTTTTCTTGTCGGAGGGATTATCGGAGAACAGCAACCATGCGAGGACGACGAAGCCGATCGCAACACCTGTGACTGCCAGCCATGTGCCGAGTTTGTCCATTAGCTCCTCGTCTGTGGAGGTCCTTGTAACGCAGCCAAGGTGAGTTTGTCGAGACGCGCCACTTTCAAGTGATCGTCCACGGTCACCAGCTTGGCCGAACCTTCGACCACGAGGCGCCCGCTTGTCCGTTCCCGCAAGACATGGGCGAAAGTGACGGACGCCTGGCCCACCGCTGCGAGTTTCGTATCGACGATCAATGTGTCACCATACCGGGCAGGCGACCGATAGTCCAGCTCCGCATGCACGACCACGAACTGCGTCCCTTGATCGCGTAGCCCCGACACCGATACACCCCGCTCTTCGAGATACTGCGTTCTTGCCCGTTCGAAATACTTCAAATAGTTCGCGTAATACACCACGCCGCCGCAGTCGGTGTCCTCGTAATAGATTCTAATTTCCATGGGAGCGAATGGCGTAGGGCGGAATGACAGGAGCGAACAGCTAATGGCTTGTAGCAGGAGACTCTTTCTTCACTCCAGAGCGTTCCGAAATGCGTTAATGCTCTTTGCCAGCTTCTGGCCTTCATCGTACAAGGCCTTGTGTTCAATGTCGGCAATATATGCCTGCTCCGCGGCGAGACAGGACGCAGCAACGACTTCGACCGTCGAACCTA
>JAHFEW010000150.1 GCA_023248215.1 Nitrospira sp. | reverse complement strand
ACCTTTCTGCATGTTCAGACCCTCCTACGTGTAAAAGTGTGAAAGTGACAAGCTGTCAGGTACGAAACGGCCTCGGCCCCAGATTCACCCCCTTTCCAGCCGTTAGTTCCGTGCGCCGACGATCCTATGCTTGAGCAACCGGAGTGCCGGTGAGGGAGCGTCAGAAAGTTGGGAGAGACGTGAGGAAAATTCAGAGGTTCAGAGCGTGGAGCGACCTAGAGGAGGATGCGGGGAAGCTGAGACCAGCGTTAGATGCGGGGATGGCCCCGCATGAATGAGCGGGCTCCGCCTGGTCATCCTCCTGCTCGCGCCTCGCGCACGATCAGAAGGTGCATGTTCGACCAGGGGGGGCTTGACGGCGTCTATAAATCGGCTGAGAATGGGCCCCGTTTGTTCTGGTTCCTCATGGACACTGTGAGGGATGAAGATTCGATGATGCCGACCGATCCGATTCGGATTAAGCCGGGGGAGGCGGGAACGCTGATCGTACAGCTCCCTTATTCTCCGGACCATGTGGCGAAGATCAAGACAGTGGCAGGTCGCCGATGGCATGCGAAAGAACAGCATTGGACGGTTCCCCAAGGTGATGAGGCGCTCAGCATACTGCTCGGTCTCTTTCCTGGGAAGCCCATCGAAGTTGATCCGGCGCTTGGGGTGGTGAAAGCCCGCGACAAAGGGAAGTCTTCTTCGGGCGTACTCGTTCCGGTGCTTGCGGACCTGCGTGCAGCCTTGCAGGCCCGTCACTACTCCCGGAGAACCGAACAGGCGTATGGCCATTGGGTCGCTCGGTTTCTGCACTTCCATCAGGATCGCCCTCCTGCCGAGATGGGCGAAGCGGGCATCAATCGGTTTCTGACGCATCTGGCTGTGACAGAGAAGGTCAGCGCCTCCACGCAAAACCAGGCGCTGGCGGCGCTCCTCTTCCTCTACCGCCACGTCATTGGGCGTGACGTGGGCGATCTCGGCGAGGTTATCCGAGTGAGGAAGCCAGAACGGCTGCCCGTGGTCATGGCCCGTGAAGAAGTGAAAGCGGTGCTGGCGAACCTGACCGGCGAGAAACGGCTGATGGCCGCGATCATGTATGGCGCGGGTCTTCGTCTGATGGAATGCCTGCGCCTGCGGGTGCAGGACATCGATTTCTCTCGGAATGAGATTCTGGTTCGTGACGGCAAGGGGGCGAAAGACCGAATCACGATGCTGCCCGAATCGCCCAAAGTCTCGCTCCAAGACCACCTCAAGCAGGTCAAGGCCGTACACCAACAGGATGTGGCGGATGGGTGGGGCCGTGTGCAGCTTCCACACGCACTCGACCGGAAGTACCCCAATGCGCCGAAGGACTGGCGCTGGCAATGGGTCTTTCCCCAGGAACACCGATGGGTCAATGGCAAGACCAAGGAACAAGGTCGCCATCATATTGACGAATCCCTGGTGCAGAAAGCCGTCAGAGATGCCATGACGAAGGCCGGGCTCACAAAGCGGGCCACCTGCCACACATTTCGACATTCCTTTGCCACGCACCTACTCGAAAGCGGCTCAGACCTGTCTGCGTGCGACGCACAGGCAGGCATTCGAACGGTCCAGGAGTTGTTGGGCCATCGCGACGTCAAAACGACGATGATCTACACCCATGTCCTTCATCGAGGGCCGGCGGGTGTCCGCAGTCCGCTGGATGGGATGTGACCCCATGCCAGACGAGGGTGTTATGCCGATCCGTATAAGAAGCCGTGATAAATAGCCCCACAGTCGCAACTCATTGAAACGGCAACGGCTATGGCGGTATGCTCGGAAAATTCGACGGCGTGTTATACGGACAGAAATTGGCAGATTCGGCTGTTATGCGGATCGGCCTAAACATTGTTCGGGCGACGCTTCGCGTCGCTCGAACGGCCCCGCGGCTGTCGCGCGTGGTTCGGGACGCGACGCGCGTCCCGAACCAGCGGCTGCACCGGACAGTTGCTGCACAACCTATGGTTGCTCCGCGCCTGCCGGTGAGCCGCGGGGCCGTTAGGCAGCGAGCATCTATGAGATCCAGCACGCGCAATCTCGTCATTGGCGGGCTCGTCTTAGCCGCTCTCGTCACCGTTTTTGCTCTCTTCTCGTCCGTTACGATGTACCTAACCGGGGCCCCGCCCCAGCCCAGTCCATCACCTACGTCCGTCGAGTTGGTAGACCAGAGCCTCCGCGAGCTCAACTGGGGCAACATAGTCTTCAATGTGTCAGAAACAATGAGGTACGAGCAGCCGCAGGCTGTCGAGCTGTTATTGTCTCCATCGCTTTCGGTCGCGGATCTTCAGGCACAACTGCAGCAGAAGGCAGGTGCTGAATCGGCCCAAGTACGGATCTCGAATCGAATGGAAGCCCAACTGACCGGCAGAGGCTTTGCGATTGAAGCGCTAACACCCGATTTACAGGCTGTCACTAGCCAGCAAGCAACACGTTGGAAATGGGAGGTCACTCCAACCGAACATGGGCAACAAACGCTGCACCTCGCCCTGTCTGCACGATTGGACGTTGCTGGGCGAGATACGCCACTTGTCGTCCGCACATTTGATCGTGAGATTCTAGTCAACATAACCATTCCGCAACGTGTGTCGAGCTTCCTAGAGAAGAACTGGCAATGGCTATGGGCCGCCGTTGCTGTACCGATCGCCGGCTATCTTTGGAAGCGCAGAAGGAAGAGAAGGCCGAGGTCAAAGAGGGGCGCTGCCTAACAACCGGTTGCAGCGGACGGTCCGCTGCGCGGCCCGCCGCTGAACCGGAGCGTTCGGGCGACGCTGCGCGTCGTCCGAACGGCCCCGCGGCTGTCGCGCGTGGTTCGGGACGCGACGCGCGTCCCGAACCAGCGGCTGCACCGGACAGCCGCTGCACAACCTGCGGTTGCTCCGCGTCTGCCGGTGAGCCGCGGGGCCGTTAGCAGTCCAACAAAGTATGAACCTCGACCTACTCAGCACGTTTGTAGAACGGCTTCGAGCCGAATCCATCGGAGAACCTCGCTGGGTCGAGTCGAAGCAGGTATTCGAGTTTCAGGAGCAGACCGTCGAGGTCGCGGTGGTGTTGAAACTTGTAAGGGCTGCGCAGGGGGTTCATGCGCTGACGCTGCTCTGTCAGAACGGACTCTTTGTAGATATGGGTGCGATCTATAGGTGCGTAGAGGATTGTGTCTCTGAGACCTACTTTCTCTTGGAGCGCTACCCAAAGAGATCGAGCGGCGTAGAGAAATTCCTAGCCCACTTCTTCTCAAAAACCATTGACGGATACCTCTCGTCCGAGGAACAACCCGTGTCAACGAAGAAGATACACAATGCGATGGTTCGCTCGTTGACAGAAAGTGACCAGGATGAACATACGAAGGAACTCATCACGAATGTGTATAAGACGTTCTCAGGTTACACGCATGCGGGATACTCACATATCATGCAGATGTTCGGAGGCACAAAACCGAACCTACATTTCAACATATCAGGCGTGCCGTCGCGCCAACAAAGGGCGATGCATATGGAGCTCGTTAGCGAGGCATATAAATCCGTTCTGTGTGCGATCGCGTATGCAGCGCAGACGCTCGGGCTTGAGCAATTGCGTAGTGATGTCGTACAAGCCTGCTAACACGCCGATGGACAGCGACCGGTTAAGCCGCTGCGCGTCTTGCCCGGCGCGTCATCGGCAACGTTAGGCAACTATGTCAGAATCGATGATGGGACTTTTCGTGTTCGTGGGCATCACGCTGGTCGCTGCGCTTGCATAGCATGCGACCGTCCGAAAATACTACGCCGCCTCGTTTGGAGCGGCGACAACGGCGGCGATACTGTTCCAGGTGGTCAACTACATTCATCTTCGGCTCAGTCTTCGGGGTCAGTTCTTGACTTCATACCTTACTATGAACAGTTCTCGGAAAAGCAGGCGAGGTGGTGCCAAGCCAAGCAATGACATTCATGAGCATCTTGCTCAAGCGAGACGTGCGGGGAAGGTTCGACAACAGCCGGATAGGCTGCCGGATTTGCGTCCTCTTCTGGAGGGCGATACCGCGGAGAGTGGTGGATAAACATTGGACTTTTCAGTAGACTTGCCTGCGACAGATTGCGGGGCGCATTTGTTATGTACACTGGACAGGTCGTCCGCACCATCTTCTGAGTGAGCCAGCGGCTGCCGGTCGTTGCATTGGTTCTCGTGTTGAGGGATATCGAAGAATAAGAGGAGACGCCATGAAGTTTACGATCACCATCACGCGCGACGAGGATGGAGTCTACATCGCTGAATGTCCGGCTATTCCGGGATGCGTCAGTCAAGGCAAGACGGAAGCGGAAGCGCAAGCCAACGTGCAGGACGCCATCAAGCATTGCCTTGAAGTGCGTGCCGAGACGGGGATGCCTCTGACCGTCCTTACTCGTCAAGTGGAAGTCATCGCGTAATGCCGCCGGTTCCCGTTCTTCCTCCAGCCGACGTCATCAAGATCTTTCAGCGCCTTGGTTGGCAGATGGTTCGTCAGAAAGGTAGTCATATCATCATGACGAGGCCAGGCCACATGGCCACTCTCTCGATACCCAATCACCCGGAAGTTGCACGGGGCACGCTGCGCAGTCTGATCGCAAAAGCGGGGCTGACAATCGAGCAGTTCCTTGAGGCCTCGAACAAGTAGGCCAGGGCTGAAAAGAAAGAGATGAGGCAGGTACGACTAATCATTGTTAGATAACGCTGCATGAATCCAAAAAACCAAATCGTCAGGAGGTGTACGATGCGGTTCTTACTGAAGGTCAACATCCCCGTTGAGTCCGGGAACGCGGCCGCGAAGGCCGGAAAGCTCGGCGCGACCATCCAATCCATTCTGGCAGACTTGAAGCCGGAGGCAGTCTATTTTACGGACAATAACGGTCAGCGCGCGGGGTTCATTTTTCTTGAGATGCAGGATGCTTCGCAAATCCCGGCCATCGCTGAGCCGTGGTTCCTTGCGTTCAATGCCAGCATTGAGATTCATCCGGTCATGGTTCCGGACGACTTAGCCAAGGCCGGCGGCGCCATCGAGAAGGCGGTCAAGAAATACGCCTGATCGCTCGAGCGCCATCTAACACGCGGTTGGAGCGGATCGGCGTCGAATCGAGCTGCGTGGTCGTGGCGTTAATGGGTACCGGCCGCTCACCCTGAGAGTTCGGGCGACGTTTCGCGTCGCCCGAACGGCCCCGCGGCTGCACCGGACAACCGCTGCACAACCTGTGGTTGCTCCGCGCCTGCCGGTGAGCCGCGGGGCCGTTAGCCCGGCAGACGATAACTTCTCTACTCCGGCAGGGGCATGTGCCATGACCAGCTACGTCACCCTCGCGGTAGCGTTCCTAATGACCCTCGTGGGCATCGTCGGGAATACGTGGAACGTGCATCGCAGAGGGCTCCGACGGCTGACGCCCATTGGATGGACTGTCCTCGTCCTTGCGCTTACTGCGCTTGTGGTCGGCCTGTTGGAGGCTCGCCGGAAAGACGCTGAGATTCGCGACGTGTACGCCATTCGTCAGGTTGCGCATCGGCAGGTGCTCGAGGCAGTGAGCTATTTGATCAGGCACTTGATGACTCAATACGAGATGCGCTCTCTCGACAACGCGGGTCTCCTTGCCGCGATCAGGAAGGTTGACAATCTGTCAAAACTCGGCCGCACTTGCCTGGTCGATGCTTCTGGCGGAAGCATCACGGACGGATTTGGTGGCGTTGGCGGGGCCTTCGAGCAGCCGTGGCAGTTGTACGCATTCAACGTCGACCACGGCCGAGGGATGCTCGACGATGTCGTAACAAAGTACGCCGCATTTGTAACGCCACAGTTGCTGCTTAAAATCAACGATGTCACTGCAGATGAGTTCTTCGTCAGTAAATTCACACTCACGCCAGGAAAGTATTGGATAGACTTGGCCCTCGCCGAAACGAAAGAGTCCATCACCTGTTCGGGATGGGGCACGATCGGCGTCCACTATTTCAATGCCGTGTACATTCGTGGCAAAGAAAGAGCACCTGATTATCGCGCTTTTCTTATGTGGCTCGACAAGCTTCAACGGTTGGTCGAGTACACTGAGGATCATGGAAAGTTACGAATATTCAACGAAACGCCCGCGTCGTCTCCCCGGCAGCCGTAGCGAGGGCGGGCTAACACCACGATGCAGCCGACAAACGGCGCACGCCGGTTTCGTCTGACGGACGGTGATGCCCGCGCCGCTTGCGGCTGATCGTGAAACCGTTAGGCCGCTTAAAATGCTACCGTTCCGATGACATCAACCCGATAAAGGAGAATACGAATGAAATACATGCTCACCTGGTCCGAACGCTCGCAAGGTTCACCTATAGAATATGAGAAT
>JAHFEW010000149.1 GCA_023248215.1 Nitrospira sp. | reverse complement strand
AGAAGGCAGACTCAGTGGGCAGGTATCCCGCGTTTCGATAGGGTCCAGTTGAAAAGGACGAGAAACATGACGATGATATTCCCTTCTTATCTTATCCGTCTGGCGATGACACTCTTGCTGGTGGATTCGAGCCACGCTTCCCTCGCAGGAGCTGAACCGATCCCGCAAACACATACCCTCGATGCAATTATCGAATTGGCTCTGGCCAGAAACCCCGTCGTGTCTTCCGCTGAAGGACACATCGAGCAGCAGCGGGGCCATCAGACTGCAGCCGGCGCCTATCCGAACCCGACCGTCACCGGCTTTATGGGCTACGGCGAAGTACGGGACGCCGGTCGTGCGAACATCCGAGAATCGCTCGACCGCCAGTCGCTGACCGAGTACAACATGACCGTCGGACAACCGGTGGAATGGCCGGCGCTGCGAGCGGCACGGCAGCGGGTGGCGGACGCAGGCCTGGCGACGGCGAACGCGGGGATGTCCGAGACTCGTTTGAATCTGACAGCGCAGGTCAAAGTGGCATTTTACGATCTTCTGCTGGCCCAACAGGACGCCAATCTGGCCAGGCAGAATCTGGAGATCGTCGAAAGCGTGGCGCGGATCGTGAAGGCGCGGGTGAAGTCTGGCGAGGCGCCTCAATTCGAATCGATCAAGGCCGAAGTGGAAGTCCTGAAAGCCAAGCAACAACTCGCACGTGCAGACAACGTGGTCCGGATCAATCGTGTCGTGGTGGATACCCTGACCGGAGACGCACTCGGATCTTCCTATGTCGTCCAGGGAGACTTCATGGGGATGTCGAAGGCGTTACACATCGACGACCTGATGGCCCGCATGGGGACTCAGCATCCGACCATTCAACGCCTTCTGCAATCGGTGGAACAGTCGGACTGGAAGATCGAATTCGAGCGGCAATCGCGTACACCTACCGTCACGGTGAACGGCAGTTATTGGCGGGAGATCGGACGGGAAGCGTGGCAAGGAGGACTCTCGGTCCCAATGCCGCTCTGGTATCGCCGCCAGGGAGAAATCGCCTCGTCACTGGGGACCAAACGGCGAGAAGAGGCGGAACTGCTGCGGACGCGCAACGAGCTGGCCAGAGCCATCCATCAACATTATCAGGACGCCAGAACCACGGCCGAACTGATCGAGGTCTTCGACAAAGGCCTCTTGAAACAAGCCCAGGAAGCCCTGAGGCTCGCCCAGTTCAGTTTTCAGCAGGGTGCATCGAGCCTCCTGGATGTCTTTGACGCCCAGCGCGTGCAACGCCAGATCCAGATGGATTACGCTCAGGCGCGGTATGAATTGTCGGTCTCGTTAGCCCGCCTCGAGCGGGCCGTCGGTGGAACACCATGAATATTCGCACTCTGTGTGCACACGTGTCGTACGGAGGAGTAATGACCGCCATGAGGGCACGGTTTCGATGGACCTCCTGCCTGGCGTACGGGCTGATTATCGGCCTGCTGGCGGCGGGATCGGGCTGTGACGGCGCTTCGAGTGATGCGGTCGTGGCTAAGTCACCGACTGCCCCCGCCGTCGGAATCGTCCTCCTGTCGGCGGAGGACTCCTCGCGCATCGGACTGGTCGTCCAACCGATCGCTCGCAGCGAGTTCAGAACTCACCGCGAGTTTCCCGGAATCGTACAACCGAACCAGCGCGCGATGGCGGACATTACGACCCTGGTCCGAGGCCGCGTGGTAGATGTGTATGCAGATCTGGGCCAACAGGTCGAAGCGAACGCTCTCCTGGCCATCTTATACAGCAGTGACCTAGGCCTCGCTCAATCCGCCTATTTCAAGTCGAAGGCCAAACTCCATGTCGCTGAGCAGGCCTATGCGCGGGCGACATTCCTCCTGCAGGAAAAAGTCATCGGCGAGGCGGAAGCCCAACGCCGAAAAGCTGAACTGCTCAGCATGCAGGCGGACGCCCATGAGGCGCGCGATCACCTGAAATTGCTCGGCATGAGCGACGACGAATTTTGGCGCCTCGACAAGAGCCGGGACATTCGATCCCATGTGCCGATCGTGGCGCCCTTCGCCGGCCGCATCATCGGACGCAACTTGACCAGAGGGGAAGTCGTCGAGACAACCGAAAAACTCTTTGTGGTGGCCGATCTGTCTGAAGTCTGGGTGCGGGCCAACATTCCGGAGAAAGACATCTCGTTCGTCCACTCCGTCCATGCGTCCGGGGGCACGCAGGCGGAGGTGCGGATCAATGCCTACCCGAGAGAAATCTTTAATGCCACGATCACCTATGTGGGCGACGTGTTGGACCCCGCCACGCGCACGATGCAACTCCGGCTCGAGTTACCGAACCCCGAGGGACGGCTGAAGCCGGAAATGTTCGCGACGATTCGACTCTACTCGGAGTCGCAGCCCGACCGGTTGGCCGTACCGGAATCCGCCCTGCAACGGGATCGCGATCGGACCTTTGTCTTCGTGCAACGAAGCGCGAACGAGTACGAAGTCCGTGACGTCCAGATCGGCGAATCCAACGGCACCCTCACCACGATTCTCGGTGGTCTCAACGAAGGAGACCCGATCGTGACCCAAGGCGCCTTTGTCTTAAAGTCCGAGCTTTTGAAGAAACAGACCTGATGGTTTCCCGCCTCCTCGACATTTCCCTCAGTCAGCGCCTCCTCATCGTGATCTTCGCTGTCATGATCGGGGCTGGAGGCACGTACGCGTTCAAAACGATTCCGATCGATGCCTTCCCCGACGTCACCAGCGTTCTGGTGCAGGTCGTCACCAAGGCGCCCGGACTCTCGCCGGCGGAGGTCGAACGGCTGGTGACCTATCCGATCGAGTTGCAGCTGACGGGAGTCCCTGCCCTGACGGAAATGCGTTCGCTGACCAAGGTCGGCCTGTCGCTCGTCACCATCGTGTTCGACGACTCGATGGATATCAACCTCGCGCGCCAACTGGTGCTCGAACGTCTGATTGAAGTGAAAGAGCTGCTGCCCCCCGGAGCTGAGCCGATGCTGGCTCCAAACAGCACTGGACTGGGCGAAGTCTTCCAGTATTACCTGGCTGGGCCTCAAGGCCCCGCCGTGGACGAGGCGACAGACCACCAGCGGTTGATCGATCAACGCACGATTCAGGATTGGATCATCCGGCCGCTGCTGAAGAGTACGCCGGAAGTGATCGACGTCAACTCCATGGGCGGGTACGTCAAGCAGTATCAAGTGTTAGTCGAGCCGGCCATGTTGCGGAAATATAATCTCACCCTCCATGACGTGTTCGACGCCGTGGCCAACAACAATGCCAACGCCGGCGGCAACATCCTGGAAAAGCATGCCGAGAGATACATCGTACGGGGCGTCGGCCTCATCCGGACACTCGAAGACATCCAGCGCATCGTCGTCAAGGAAGTCGGAGGAACTCCCGTGTTCGTCGGCGATGTGGCCCAGGTGCTGATCGACCATGCCGTCCGGCACGGTGCCACGGTCCTCAACGGAGAACGAGAGGTCGTGAGCGGAATCGTCCTGATGCTGCGTGGCGGCAATGCGCGCGAGGTTGTCGAGGGCATCAAGGCCCGCATCGACGACATACATGCCCGGCAACTGCTTCCTGACGGACTGCGCATTGTGCCGTTCTATGACCGGATCGAATTGATTACCGCGGCATTGAACACGGTCTACAAGTCTCTGGCCGAAGGGGTGGTCCTGGTCGTGGTGGTGCTCTTCCTCTTCCTGGGCAACATCCGCAGCGCGCTGATCGTCGTCGGCACCCTGGTGCTGGCCCCTCTGGCCACCTTCATCGTGATGGGGCAGGTCGGGCTCACGGCCAATCTCATGTCGCTGGGCGGACTCGCCATCGCCATCGGCATGATCGTGGACGGCTCCGTGGTCGTGGTCGAGAACGTTTATCGGCATCTCTCGGATCATTCGGCCGCAGGCACTCCGCGACTTGAACTGATTACGACAGCCGTAAAGGAAGTGGGACAGCCTGTGGTGTTCGGCATTCTCATCATCATCCTGGTATTCCTGCCCGTGCTCTCGCTTCATGGGATGGAGGGCAAAATGTTCAAGCCCCTTGCCTACACCATCATGATCGCCTTGCTGGTCTCACTCCTTCTCTCGCTGACACTCTCTCCGGTCCTTTGTTCGCTCTTGCTGAACAGAGGAAGTGAGGAAGATCCTTGGATCGTCCGCTGGGCCAAGCGTTTCTACGCCCCGTCGCTTCGATGGGCCCTGGAGCACCGAACGATCGTCCTAGCAACAGCCATTGGTTCGCTGCTCGGCAGCCTGGCGCTGGTTCCCTTCCTGGGGAGTGAATTTATCCCGATTCTGAACGAAGGATCCGTCGCCCCACAAACCATTCGGCTGCCGAGCGTGTCTCTCCCCGCCTCTATCGAGATCGAAAAGCGCATGCAACAGGCGATCATGGAATTTCCCGAAGTGGAGATGGTGGTCTCAAAAATCGGACGCACGGAACTGGGAAACGACCCGCAAGAACCGAACGAAAGCGATCCTGTCGTCCGGCTTCGCCCGCTCCAACAATGGACGACCGCACGAACGATGCCCGAGTTGATGCAGAAATTCCGCGAGCGGTTGACACGGATCCCCGGCGCGACGTTCTTGATCAGCCAGCCCATCCAACAACGTGTCGATGAGTTGATCTCCGGGGTACGGACGGAGGCGACGGTCAAACTGTTCGGCGAGGATCTGGAGGTCTTGCGGACGAAAGCGGATGAGATCGCCGCCGTCCTTGGAACGGTACGCGGCGTGCGGGACATTAAGGTGGAGCAACTCTTCGGGCAGCCCTATCTCACGATCGACATCGACCGGGGCCAGATCGCCCGGCATGGCATCAACGTCGCCGATGTACGGGAAATCATCACCACGGCAATCGGCGGGAGTGCCGCGACGCGCGTATATGAGGGGCAGCAGCGGTTCGACCTGTTCGTGCGGTTCCCGGAACAATACCGGGACAGCGTGGACGCGATCAGCAATATTCTGCTCACTGATGGGGCCGGTGCGTTGATCCCTCTCGCCGATCTCGGAACCGTGAAACTGGAGGAAGGACCAGGACGGATCAGCCGAGAGCGGCTCCAACGGTACGTGTCGATCGGCTTCAACACGCTGGGGCGCGATATCGGAAGTTTGGTCGCCGAAGCCCAACAGAAAATCCAAACCCGTGTGGCGCTCCCCATAGGCTACACCGTCGCATGGGGGGGCTCTTTCGAGAACATGGAACGAGCAATGGCCAAGCTGCGCATCATCGTCCCCATGACGATCGGGTTGATCTTCCTATTGCTGTACTCCACCTTCAACTCGCTTCGTCAGGCGATCCTCATTATCCTGAACCTCCCCTTTGCCTTGATCGGAGGTGTGGTCGCGCTCTGGCTGACGGGAGAATACCTTAGCGTCCCGGCTTCGGTCGGCTTCATCAATCTGTTCGGCGTGGCTGTCCTAAACGGGATCGTGCTCGTCTCGTGCATGAACAAGCTTCGTCAAGACGGCCACAGCCTGGATGAGGCGGTCTTCGTGGGCAGCCTGCTTCGCTTGCGACCGGTGCTCATGACGGCATTGGTTGCCTTACTTGGACTGGCCCCCCTGGCGTTTGCCCAGGGCATCGGCTCTGAAGTCCAGCGCCCCCTGGCAATCGTCGTGATTGGAGGTTTAGTCAGTTCCACCCTACTCACCTTGATCGTCCTGCCGGTGCTCTACCGCTGGCTGGAGGGCCGCGCCAAGGCGGACGGCAGCCTTGATACGCCGGCATCGACCACAACGCCATACCCAGAGGCTGATCGAATTCCGGCAATGGGAAATACAACAAGGGGCATGGAGACCTAATCCATGGATGGGATCTATGTGGTCGTGGCGGAGCTGTTCGAGATGGTCTGGGCGGTCGGCCTGAAATACACAGAAGGAATCTCGCGGCCGTGGCCCAGTGTCTGGACGATTGCCGCGATGATCGCCGGCTTCTATTTTCTTTCGCAGGTGCTGAAGATCATTCCTGTCGGCAAGGGTTATGCCGTATGGACCGGCATTGGGGCCGCCAGAAAGGCGATCTTAGGAATCGTCTTATTCGTCGAGCCGGCGGCGCCGCTCCAACTCGTTTCCGCGGGGCTGATTGCGGCAGGCATCGTGGGGCTCCGGGTGACCCTCTAGCGACAACCTCATTCCGACCTGTCTCTAACTCGGCTTCTTCGACGCAAAGACCGTCGCGTCACAGGCAAGGTATTTGATCTGTTTCATGGGGATAATGATGACTTCCTTGGGGGAATCAACTTCCAGCACTTCCATGTCATCGCTGATCGTGTGACGGATGGCATCCTTCACCAGCAGTTCTTGGTTGTCGACAAACACGATTTTCACCCAGTATTGCACGGAGCGACTCCTTCCCTGAGAATGTGTCGAGCACGGATGCAGGTCATCTGCATACCCG
>JAHFEW010000080.1 GCA_023248215.1 Nitrospira sp. | reverse complement strand
TTGCCTGAGCCCAACGGCTCGATTCGCTTCCATTGGTCTTCGCGCAACATCTTCCGGTCCATCCTCGCAAGCTCCCAAAAGCGAGAATGTACCTAATTTTGCCATTTGTGAACAGACCCTAGCAGGCTGCGGAAAAACTATATGGGCACGTCGGAACTTCACTAGTCCGCACGTCTGGGACAACAGGAGAACACTACGCAGGATGTTCAAAAAGGCCATCCAGCAAGGCCGCAACGAGCGAAGAGGCGAGGCGTACGCTCCGGTACGTTGAGCCTCTGAGGTTCACGACGCGCTGAATAAAGCGCGTCACGTTTGTGAACGCCGGCGAGGCGGTGAGCCGGCAGTGTCTTGCGAGAACGAAGCTGGCGGCCTTTTTCAGCATCCTGCTAGAAGGGGATGCGAATGCCCATCTGAAACTCATTGGGCATCATGCCTTTGCCTAACGACTCGCCCAAGAGGTTTTGTTGCGGGAATACCGACGAGGGTCCCAGCGCCCGATCACGCTCCGTCACATACCCGCCACCGAACCCCGCGCCGACATAGGGGATCAGCGTCTGCTCGCTGACATGTAACCGCCCGCTTAACGTGGGCGTCTGTCGAAAAATATCCTGACGGCGATCGTTGACCGTGGGAAGCTCAGACAACGCGCTCGGAGGCTGGGTGCGTACCCCACTCCACACCGGCGCTTCGCTCAGTGGCTCTTCAGCGAACGCCACTCCAGCCCCTGCAACGACGAGCAATCCCCCTCCGAGCAGTGACCGGATCATCCCATTTCTTTTCATCCCGACGTCTCACCTTGATAGAACATACGTGCCATCTTTACCTTACTCCAAACTCCAAGCAGGCGACAAGTAGACCAACCTGATTGCCTGAATAACCGCGCTGCGACAAAGCGGTGACGACCAACTATGCGTCACGATCAGGTTTCCTCGGCTGTCTCCCCTTCTTTTCATCTGTGCCGAATCGGCCTCCTGTGAAGTCCTGGCTATACTGACGCAGCTCCAAAGTCTACGGGATCGGAGAATCTCTAGACTTCTCGGCCTACGACGCACCTTGCTTCTGTTGAAACACCCCATTACTCTTCTCTCACGGCACGACACATGCTGCGAGACTCTTTGCCGGCGCGAGCGAGCGCACGGAATTCGTCTATCGGCCACTTCTATGATCTGTCTCACCGGCGACGTGCACCATCGGTCCTACCACGGCGCTAATACACGCTATGCGAAGCAAACCGAAGCGCAACTGGCCCTGCGCTACTGTGACATTGCCGCACGACACAATGTGAAGCTGACGCTCTTCGTCACCGGGAAGGCCTGTCTGGAAGAACAGGCCACCGTGGCGGACTTGAGCCGGCGTTCCCACTGCGAGATCGGCGGACACACATTCTGCGCCTTTCGCTCGATCCGGCACTGGCTCTCGAAATACCTCGGAGGGTCCGTGCTCGGATCCGCGGCGCTGCAACGCGGCGATATTGAAAGAACCATTGCCGCAATCGGAGCCGTCACGGGAAAACAGACCAGGGCCTGGCGGAATCACGCCTACCTACATGACATCCACACCTATCCGATTCTTGGAGAACTAGGCATTCACATCGTCTCGGATCGTGTCGCCACAAACACCACGGCGGTCGAGCGTGTGAGCCAGGAACTCCTCTCCCTGCCGATCAATACGCTGCCGGACCATGAGCATGTGCTGCATGGCAGGTATATGGCAGGCCGTACTCATTTCGCACGACTGGAGGGAAGAAGGACGATCCAGGAATGGCGGGAAACCGTCGAGCACCAGGTGGAGGCGATCGAGCAACTCGGCGGGATTGCGACGATCCTCGCCCGCCCCCTCTGCATGGAAGTCGCGGACGGCATGCAGTCGTTCGAACAACTCTGCCGGGTTTTGTCGCGATACGAAACCCGATGGGTGTCGGAGGTGCTTCAGAACCGCTCTCGAGGATTCTAGCCCGCAGCGGTCTGGATAAGAAGCCGGATAGGTGGCCGTGACCAGATCATCTGCATCTTTTCCAAACCGGACAGATCCGGATCCCACTCTTTCTCCCCGGCAATTACCATGACGGCGCAGGGAGCCTCGCGCGAGAAATCCTTCACGATCCTGGCCGATTCGTTGTCGATCTCGACGTGACGAAAAACAACATCCGCCCCCGCCTGCCGTGCAATCTGCCAGAGAGGATACTCAAAGGCACCGACCTGAATCTTCAATCCGACTTCACGGCACGGCGCGCGTTGAATAAGCATGGAAATCAGTTCGGTATAGGGAACAAACAGCCCGCTGTTATTCGCAAACAATTGTTCAATCCGCGATCGAGTGAAAATGCTCGGGGCGTAAGGGGTGGATATCAGCGGTCGGAGTTGATTCAGGGCAACCCAGGGCAGCGCCCCAAGCGTGAAGATCAACACGACCAGCACCGCTACTGTTCGGAGGTACCACCTGCTTCGGGATATCATCAGAATACCGCAGGCAGTCGTGACAGCACCGACGACCCAGATCCCCAATCGCATCGGCTGTGAGTGAATGGTTCCACCAGGAGCAAAGAGCCAGGCTATCACCCACTCATTCAAGATTACTCCGCCCGCAATGAGACCAATCCCGGTGAGCACCGCAACCCTCTTCCACCACACCCGGTTCATGTTCGGCACTTTGAACTGGCGAGGCGCAAGAAGCCAGCCAACCAGTACGGCCGCCAAGAAGAAGAGCGGTGTATGAAGGCGACTATTCCACGGTGCCCACTTAAGAAGAATGCAAAAGAGAAGGCCGCTCGAGCAGAGGAGCAGCGCGAAGGGTCGAATCCTTCTCCCCGCTTGCGTCAGAATCGCAAAGCCCACGGCAATGCAGGACAGAACGAACGCGAGGCCGTTACCTGCATAGTCTTCATGGGTAAGGAACCACGCCTCGGGCACAATGTGATCCCGTTGAGAGAAAGTCAGCGATGGATCACTGATGCTGATCCCAAGGACCCCGTGTAGTTTCTGCACAACTGCTTCGGTAAACGCATTGACCTTCGAAGAAGGAGTTCCGAGGTGCAGGGCCAGGTTCCGTACCACATTCGACAGGGTCTCCGGTATACCGAACGATTCGTTTTGGTACTGCACCAGCCATTGGGGATCACCAAGAGGGTGGTGCCACAAGCCAAAATTTCTGGCCCAGTGCCCAATATTCAGCAAGAGGATTGCGAGAACCAATATACCGGACAGTCGGAAGCCAGACCTGAGGCCTTCCTGCTTCATCACACCGATCAAGGCATATCCCACGAAAGGCAGAAGGAAGAGATAGGCAGTGCCTTTGGTCGCGAAAGCCAGCGCCACCGACAACGGCAGGTACCACTCATGCTTCCTGCTCGACGTGGTGACTCGCTCGAAGGCGAAATAGACCGCTGCTACCACGAAGAACCCGCAGACCACGTCGTTCTGAGTCGAAGTGGACTGCAGAATAACCATGGGTGTGGAGGCAACCACCAGCGCCGCCAGACTTTGAGCAAACAGGGCACCGCCCAGGAGCCGGACGAGAAGGGAAACACCCACCAGTGTCCCCAAGAAGGCGAACCACTGCACAAGATTGGCCAAACGGTCTGAGCCGAACCCAAGCGTTTGAAACTGCAAGATAGCAAACTCTGCCCATGGATTAAGGTAGATTTGCCACACAACGTTTGTTGGATAGTGGACCACACTTCCGTTGGCACGCCAATGCTCCACTCGGCTCATGTGATAGGTCATGGAATCCCAGTTGTTGGGAGGAGCAATCAACGCGATCACGGCCGTCGTGGTTGCGATCACAGCGACTGGAATGATTGGAATAATCCACCAACGATCCCCAGGCGGCAACGCGAAGAGGCTTCTTGCACCAGCGAGACGACTCTTTCCTTCCTCGACAAGGTGCCGTCGGATGACATACAGCGAGGAAACGATGACAAGGATCCACGCCAGGGCGAGTGTTGAGGGACGGATGGCCACAAATACGGAGAGCAGTTCTGTGATCAGAAGCGTGAGGCTGCCCCACAGCACCGCCGCTTTGAGTAACCCAAGCCGCCAATCCTCTCTCACAGAGAAAGTGGTCACGCACCAGAGACAGACAAACGCAATGATCGGCAGCGACATCAGGAAGAAAGAAGCCGATTCGAGAAATTTGTTTGGGATCACGTTTCCACCATCGTCGGTTGGCTCTCCGAGCTTTCGCCTCCAACAAGCTAATCGCACTTTGGGGATTATTTCTGAACTCGTCAATGGTTATTATTCTGCACGCCGTCACAATTACTTCCCGGGTAAAACACTTTGCGTGAATGTAACCATTACTGGGTCAGGTCGCGCGATGATAAGAATTCCATACGAGATGGATAGAAATACTTCACTGTAGTGCCTGCAGGATGAATCCGAAGTTGCTTGGACAGGATCAGTAGTCGACCCAGATTGTCCAACTCGCCCGAGAGGAACATACCCTGAGGTGTCATGAAATCGAGAGGGCGAAAAATTAGGAGATGAGAGATGCGACTATTCGAGTAAAATGGCACATCGAAATCCGATCGTCGCGCACCGATCCAAGCCTGGCCACATGAGAAGAAACTTGGCGGCGAAGTCGTCCGGTTGAGGACCACCGTCCATATACCACTCAGACCCGCGTGCGCTATAGTAGGATCCGCCACGGATCATGCAGAAACGCGTTCGTCCATCCGTGCGTTCGCTCTCTGTCCATTCCCACACATTGCCGCACAGGTCGTAGCATCCGAACGGCGACCGTCCGGCGGGAAACGCTGTGACGCTCGTGGTGGTTCCGGTTTCTCCGCCATTGCATCGCCCAGGTTCCATTGCATCTCCCCACGGATACTTCAAAGCCGCCGGTCCCTGTGCCGCATATTGCCATTGTTCCTCGGTAGGGAGCACCCTGCCGGCCCACTGTGCATAGGCTCGTGCATCTTCCAGGCTGACATAGACCACCGGGTGATCCTCCTTTCCAAGGGGTGGTTTACCGTCGGCCCAATGCTTCAGGAAATTCTCTGGATGTCGAGGTCGGTACCGCGAGATGCGAAGGAACTCGGCATACTGCGCATTGGTCACCGGCGTCACATCAATCGCATACGCCGGTAAGGCGACCGCTCGTTCGAACCACTGTGGTTTGTGGAAGTTTCCATAAAGTTGGTCGTGGTCCATTTCATTGTCATAGAAGCCGCATTCTCTAGTCCTCATTTGAACACGCATCGTGAAGCGAGCCGAGGGAATCTCGACCATCGCAGGAAGAGAGGCATGAATCCGGGGTACATTGACAGACGGCTGGCTCAGAACAATGACGGGGCGCCTTGGAAACTCCGCGGTGCCAGTCTCTTTCAGTTGGAGCTCTTGTTGCGTTGCCAGAAACCGCAGAAAGTCAGGACCGAGCGAAGCAGCGGTTCCAGCCACAAAGCCACCCATCGCCTTAGACGCAAGCGCCCCATGCAGGAAAGCGGTCCCATCATGAACATCGGGGGACAGCTCTTGCCCCGTGAATAAGTCAAAGTAGCTCGCGCCGGTCAGGGCCGGAACTTTCAACAGCAACCCTGAAACCGGCTGGTCCGCACGATTCACGAGGGTCCACAGGCGGATCCCCGGCCCTTCCCAGAGTGCTGCATAGACGTTGGCTGCCTCCGTTGGAACGAGCGGAGTCCAACCTTCTCCGGAAAACAATGAAGCAAACCGTCGCTGAATCGGCACCATCGCACGCAAGACAGATCGATCCCTTGCCGACCACCCGACCCAGGAACCAAAGACAATCTCCCAGACCACCATCCCGCTTCCATTCATCCAAGCAGTATGGAGCTGGTGAGAACGGTCCCGCCTCCATCGAGCCGTCTGGTGCATCATGTGGCGGCGCTCAAACCATTTGTTTCTGAGAATACCCGGGACTTCGCTGTCTTCGAAGTATTGCGCCCAAGACATGTGATGATCGTGGATGTATTCGAGAGGCAGTTCGCCCTCCCCCTCCAGTACAAGTCCCGGACGTATACGATCCAATGCCAGGCGCAGCCCGTCAGGGGCGAGCGGCATCGTGTCGAGATAGACGCCGTCAGCTTCAGTGGCTTGGACGACCTCGGTCAGAGCGTCGACATCGGACACAGCCTCGCGGCGAGTTCCGACATCCCAAGGTTTGTACACAATCAATGCGCGTACTCCGAGCTGATGACACCGTCGCACGACCTCCCGCAAACCATCGAACCCTCCAGGCATGTCACGATAGAAATCGAATTGATTTCGATCATCGGCTCCGATCCGCGGGTAGGCATGCCACAGGATAAGATTGTCGAAACCACCAAAATCGTTTTGGGCCTGCTTCAGGAACTCTTCCACCCTATATTGTCCCGCCTCATGATCGAAAAATGTGGAGTCATACAACATGACGAAACAGCTTGAGAAACTGGACCGCGCCCACGCAACCGCCTCGTCGCCATAACGCACGTCACGATAGTGTGAGGCCCGGCGGGATTGGTCGCGCCATTCAGCCAGTTTTTGCCGAAAGAGAGGCCATAGTCGAGGCGAATTGGGTGCCTGGATCAACGGCTTGCTGAAATCAAACTGTTCTTCGATGGGCGATTGGGCGGCCGACAAATAGAGTGGCCAGGCATACAGCCATGCCCCGAACCCGAGCAACGATCTCAGGAATTGACGACGGGAAAACGGAAAGTAAGAGTGCATGTGGATAACCAATTCACAGTCGCGGCGCTATACGTTGGTTCTACTCGTAACGTCAGGCTGCTTTCAACAGACTGCGCGCAATGAGAACGGCGGGATATCAAACGCCAGAGCCCGATGAGGCAGGCTTGGAGAGGACGAACGAGGAGGAATGTGAGCCGTTACACTTTGTAGTATTCCCGATACCACTCGACGAAGCGCGCGATGCCGGTCTCGATCGGCGTAGCGGGCTTGAAACCCGTGTCGCGCATCAGGTCCGCAACCTCGGCATAGGTCGCCGGCACGTCCCCGGCTTGAAGCGGGAGGAAGTTTTTTTCGGCCTTCTTGCCGAGAGTCTGCTCGAGCACTTCGATGAAGCGCAGGAGCTCGACCGGTTGGTGATTGCCGATGTTGTAGAGACGATAGGGCGCGGAACTGCTGCCGGGATCGGGCTTGTCACTGGACCACTTCGGATCGGGCTGCGCCGGACGATCGAGCGTACGCACCACCCCTTCGACAATATCGTCGACATAGGTAAAGTCGCGTTGCATCTTCCCGTGATTGAAGACGTCGATCGGCCGCCCTTCCAGGATTGCCTTCGTAAACAAAAACAGCGCCATGTCCGGACGGCCCCAGGGACCGTACACGGTAAAAAAGCGCAGCCCTGTAATCGGAAATCGGTAGAGGTGTGCATAACAATGCGCCATGAGCTCATTGGCCTTCTTCGTCGCGGCATACAGCGAAACGGGATGGTCGACATTGTCGTGCACCGAAAAGGGCATCTGCGTATGACCGCCGTACACCGAACTGGTGGACGCATAGACGAGGTGCTCCGCCTTATGATGCCGACAGCCTTCGAGGATGTTCAGAAACCCATCGATATTGCTTGCGGTGTAGGCGTGGGGATTGACCAACGAATACCGGACGCCGGCCTGCGCCGCCAGATGGACGACTCGTCCAATGGGCTGTTGCTCGAAGAGGGCGGAGATTCCGGCACGATCCGAGAGGTCCAGCTTGACGAATTGGAACTGCGGGTGCGGGAGCAGTCGCGCCAGACGCGCTTCTTTTAGACGGACATCGTAGTAGTCGTTGAGATTATCCAGCCCGAGCACGGAATCGCCGCGATCGAGCAGCCGCCTGGCCACATGTGACCCGATGAACCCGGCCGCGCCGGTGACGAGCGCTAATCCCTTCGTAGACCCCATATCGCCTCCCTTCCCTTACTGGCCGGTTATCTTGTGCTACGGACTCTTAGGCGCGCCCGCCCGCTTCATGAACGAGGGATCTCCATGATCAAGCCGATAAAGCGACAAGGGAGTCAGGCCTTCGGCACCAGATGAGACGAGCACTGACCCGTCAGCGGCACTTCGAAAGATATCCAGCGCACGAGCGCGATGATACCGACAATCATGCTGGGCCAGAAGATCTTTCAGCTTTTCCGGCGGTTCCCAATTGGCGGTGAGCAGGGCCGTGCGTGCCGGATTGCGCTGGCTGAACATAAACGACAGATGATCGGGATACCAATCGGCCCCGCCGGTGGCATATGACACAAAGAGGCGGGCCTGGGCGGCGGTACAGAGCTCGTCCAAATAACTATTGGTGAGATACCCGTTTTCGCCCACATCCAGCCAGAGCCCCGGATGGGACAGAGGCGCATGGGCGGCGTAACTGCGGATCTCCTGCAGTTGCTGCTGTGAGGCCAAGAGCAACCCGATGGGCCCATACTTGTGAACCAACTGCTGAATCACGCCCTCTTTGATGGCCGACCGTCCGCTGTTGGTCGGCCCGCTGTCGGCATGGACCAACACGTTCTGCCCGCGATCGGTCACGAGATAACAATTCCTGGGCATCTCCAGATCGCAGGGATCTTCACCGAAAAACGGGACCGACACCACAGCGCCGCCGTCGAAACTCCATGGCTCGCCGTGCGCCAGTTCGATGATGTGGGTAAATCCCAATTCCCTGAGGAGCGGAATGTAATCGTAGAAAAATTTCTTGCGGTTCCGCCGACTGGGAATGATGATCGGCACGTCTTTCGGCACATGCAGCAACGTCCGTGGGTCCACGTGGTCGTCGTGATCGTGCGTCAAAAAGATGGCCGCCGGTTTCGGCAGCATCGACACCCAGAGACTCGGCACATTCGACTCCGCAAACCAGGGCAACAGCCAGGGATCGAATAGCAAAAAGTTATCGCGCTGCCGATACATCAGCGCCGCATGGCCAAGATGGACCGTGTCTCGATCCCTCGTATTCAACAGCCACTGTTCTCGAATCGAGGCCTGCCCCGCAGGCGTCAGGCATTCATACTGCGTGAACAGCTCCATCAGTTTCGTCAGCAGACGTTCCCCATCCCGGCCGGCCGTCGCGACGATGGTCTGAATGGCCCCGGCTTGATGCGTGCCGTCCAACATGCCGAGCAATTTCCCCACGATCGGTCCCATCGGCCGATCGAACGGCACTGGAATCGCCTGGCGCTTCACAGCATTAAAAATACGCAGTCCCGTATTGACCACGGTCGCCGATCTAGTGGCATCGAACGGATACGACCACTCGAACTGCCCGTCCGGTTGACGTCGGGCCGTGATGTGTTGGCTCAACTGCTGGCGGGAATTGACCAGCTCGGCGTAGGCGTCCTCCAACCGCACCTTGATGTGCGAATCACCGAGCGTCGCGCGGCGGGAAAACACATCGCTGATGGCCGTTTCAACACAGGCGAGAAACAGGCTATGGGCTTCATGCAGACTCGCCACGACCTCAGGGGCCACCCCACCGATAAACGGGAACGGGCCCGGCGGCTGGTTGCTTTCGAGCTGCACCCACACCCAGGGGGCCAATCCCACGTACTGATCGCGCGGCAATGTGTCCCAAACACTCATGGGCGTGAGGCGTGAGGCGTGAGGCGTACATAGAGGCCGGCGAGCATATTGGCGCTCCGTTTCTGCATGATCACCTTACGCCTTACCCCTCACGCTCAAAGGTGAGGGGACTAATCGTGGGTTCGTACAAGGCTTGGATCACGTTCCCGTCCGGATCGGTAAAGTAAAAGGAGTAGCTGCCGTCGCGGTGTTGCTTGGGCGGCTTGGCGATCGTGGCCCCATACTGAACCGCGTCTTTCTCGACATCACGAAACAGTTCATCCACCTGCGCCGGACTCTGAAAGATCACACCGAAATGATCGAGCAATTGTCCACGCGGCGGCTGGTATTGGGCGAGTTCGCTCCGGGCAATCTGGTGCAAGGCCAGGTTGTCGCTTCCCGAACTGAAGTAGACATTCTCCGGATCCGGCTCCCACACCACCTTCATACCCAGGAATCGTTCATAGAACGCCCGTGACCGTGCCAGATCCGTCACGCGAAGGGCCAGATGTCGTAAGCCTCGATGGGTCGGCACGGCGAGTTCTCCCTTGCGTATAGTAGGTGGGAGCCCGTCACCCCGTCAATCCTCATTCTGCTTCACCGCGGCGCACCCCGGCCATTCATATGACCTGAACTAGCCGTGTCTCTGACCTCTGCCGCTGTGGTACGATCTCACATCGTCTTTCTCGAACCAAAGGAGCTTGGAGCTATGTTGGCACGATCCGTCCTCGCAATAGTGGTGGCGCTCATCGGACTGAACGGTGTGGGTTCGCACGCATTCGCAACAGAGGGGGCGGCCCTCCCCAAAGAAATCACGGGCAAGGACGGCGCGCCATTGGTGCTGATCCCGGCCGGCCCCTATCCAATGGGTGTGCCCGTTGGAGACCGAGATGGCGGACGCGATGAATATCCTCGCCATGTCATCGAGATCGATGATTTTTACATGGACAAATACGAAGTCACCAACGGCCGTTACCTGGAATTCGTGAAGGCGACGAATCATCGCGTCCCGCAAAACCCGAAGATCCCGACCCGTAACCTCTGGGAAGGAGTCGGAATTCGGGAATCCCTCGTCGACCGCCCGGTGGTGAATGTCGATTGGGCCGATGCCGACGCCTATTGCAAATGGGCCGGCAGGCGGTTGCCGCGCGAGGCCGAATGGGAGAAAGCCGCCAAGGGAAACAACGACTGGCGCTTCCCCTGGGGGAACGTGGAGCCCACCAACAAACATCTCAACTTCAACCAGAAGTGGATCGGCGAGAAGACCTTGATGCCGGTAGGCAGCTACGAAAGCGGAAAAAGCCCCTATGGAGTCTATGACGTAGCAGGGAACGTGTGGGAATGGGTCAACGACTGGTACGATGCGAAGTACTATGAAAAGAGTCCCGCCAAAAATCCTCCCGGTCCGGAAAGCGGCACGAAGAAAGTCATTCGAGGGGCCGGCTGGCAGAACGAGACTCCCACAGTCCGCATCTTCACCCGCGTGGATAGTGATCCGACCATCAGGAATGAATCGACCGGATTTCGCTGCGCGATGGATGCGAAGTAACTCATCCGTCGATGCGGCGATTGAGCGAGTGAATGAATGCCATGGCCAATTCAGGCTTCAATGGGCTGACAGTTGCCGCGTTTGAATCACGCAAGGCGACGGAAATGACTCGACTGATCGAGCGTCATGGCGGAAGGCCGCTGGTGGCGCCGGCACTGCGCGAAATTCCTCTGGAAGACAATTCCGCTGCCCTCCGCTTCGGCGAGCAGCTGCTGACTGATGGCATTGATGTGCTCGTCCTCATGACGGGTGTGGGCACCACCACGCTGTTTGAGATCTTGCACAGCCGTCATGCCAAAGACAACATTGCGGCGGCGCTGAGAGACACCGTGTTGATCGCGCGTGGCCCCAAACCAGTCGCCGCGCTCAAAGCCCTAGGCTTCCAGCCCACCTTGACGGTGCCCGAACCCAACACCTGGGTCGATGTCGTTTCGACTTTGGACGAATACCGTCCCGCGAAGGGCCTGCGGGTAGCAGTGCAAGAATATGGGCTGCCGAATCCTGACTTGTTGGAGGCGTTGATGCAGCGCGGGGCCGACGTCTTCCCGGTGCCGGTCTACCGATGGGCCCTTCCGGAAGACATTGCCCCATTGAAGCAAGTCCTCAACGAAATCCTTGCAGGGCATGTTCAGGTGATGCTGATCACCAACGCAGCTCAGATCGACCATGTGCTGCAGATGGTGGAGCAGGAAGGAAAGTCGGCGCAGTTCAAAAAAGCTTGCAAGAAGATGGTCGTCGCATCCATCGGCCCCACGGCCAGCGAACGCCTCCGCCACTACGACTTACCAGTCGATCTCGAACCCCCACACGGGAAAATGGGTATTCTGGTGAAAGAGACGAGTGAACAAGCTCACCAACTACTTGGGGAAAAAACCAAGGCTTAGTTTGCGTGAGGGAAATCAGGATTATTCGTATCGACTGTGGGACGGTATAGAAACTTGGTACGGCCACGGTGTGCTCCTCCCGTAACAAATACTTCATACTCATGGCCTTCTTCGAACCTTGGAATCTGCTGATCTGACGGAATAACTTGTCGGAACCCTTCCGGCAATTTCCCCAACATCACGCGATAAATAGGTACTGACTTGACTCCGGGCAGATCGGCGGTAGTTCTTAACACCTGCTTCCCTTCTCGTACCTCATAGTTCTCAGACCGATCAAACGTAGCGATCTGCCAAACTGTACCTGAATAACTATCCGTGACTTGCACCAAGATCACGTCAACTGGATCTTGTGAATCTTTTTCGTGAATCATGAGCTCGACAGTGCCGTTGCCCTCCATCACTTCGACCACAATATCCTCAATTTGGCATCCGAGTAGTAGCAATGCGGCGAGACAGAGACTACGTGGAAGAAAATCTAATCGCATCTTAGGAACTTTCGATCCACGAAATAACCAATAATTCGTCGGCTCTCTAATCTGAATGGAGTGGATCGGCTCAAGAAGCTGTTTGATAAATGGCTGGACGGTAGCGGGGTTTGGGAATCGGCTTACGCTCGCTTTTGGCCGCTTGTAACCAGAGGCGCTTGGCAAGCTGTACCTGTTTCAACGCTGCTGCCGGAGTTTTTCCGTAGGCTGAACAGGCTTCCAGATCAGGGATGTCTGCGATATACCCGCCGTCGGCTTCGCTATAGAAGATGTTGATGTGATAATCCTTCTTCATCGGTCCTCATCTTCCCTGAGATCAAGACTATACCTCTCGACGAGCTCCATCAACTGCTTCACCTGATACGGCTTCGCCCTGCCCCCGACTTTTTGCAGATTCACGAGCTCCCGCACATTGGAGTGGACAAAGATATGATGACTTCCCTTTACTCGCGATACACGAAACCCAAAGGCCTTCGCGAGTGAGACAACCTCGCTGAATCGTAGATTCTTGGAGCCGCTGAGGGCCTTCGCAAGGAGCTTCCGCTTGTTCATTGCTTCAGCTCAAATCTCGGCTCATCATCCTCGATCCTTTTGTTTACCGCACACTATGCCGCGGCTACTTGGGCTCGGCCTGCTGTGCACCCTCCCCTTCCTTCACATCCCGCGCGCAGCGGAACCCCATCCAGTTCATCTTGGTGTTGGGGTCCGACCCGTTGCGCTGCGCGGCGCGCACACTGGGGGTGCTGTCGATCCAGCCGCCGCCGCGAAAGGCTTTCTGTGTTCCGGTTTCCGGCCCCTTGGGATTCCGGTCGGGTGCCGTTTTGTAGTATTTCGGGTCATACCAATCGGCTGTCCATTCAGCCACATTGCCCGACATCTGATAGACGCCGTAGGGACTCACCGCATTTTCGTACTTGTCCACGGAAACGATCGGCGGATAGAGCAGCAGCCGCTCCGGGCGATCACGCACGGGGCCCGAAAGGCCGGTCCGTCCGAAATTGGCCCGGGAGAGACCGGCCATCTGGTTGCCCCAGGGATAGATGCGTCCATCCTCGCCCCTCGCGGCCTTTTCCCACTCTGCTGAAGTAGGCAATCGCTTGCCGGCCCATTTACAATAGGCATCCGCATCGAACCACGAGACATGCATGACTGGGTGACTGACCATCGTCTCCTGGAAATTCCCGCCGTCGTACTGCCAATCGATCAACGGATCGCGATTCGACACCAGGACGAATTTCAGAAACTGTACGGTCGTGACTTCGAATTTGTCGATCTCATAAGCGTCGAGATACACCTTTCGTTGCGGGAACTCGGCCGCATAGGAATTCTTGTCGACCTTCTTATCGCTCCCCATCAGGAACGTGCCAGCAGGAATGCGGATCATCTCGTCATGCGCGGGTAACTTGATCCGTTCGGCGGCCAGTTTTTTCCCCTCCGGCGTCCATTCCCGAGTGACATCGGCGACATCCAACGCGTAGAGGCCGCCGCTCAGTCCCAAGACGCCCGCAACCATGGCCCATGCAGTCATCCCTACCTTTTGCACAATGACAGTCCTCCTTGTTCCGGTCCAGACGTTACATCGGCTGCTGATTCGGTTCCGGTGCAGCCGGCAGCTGATCGAATTCTTCCAACGGTTCGAAGTTGAGCGGCAACTGGAACAGGTAGTCGATCACGGAGCGCAACCTGACATGCTGGTACTCTACGATCCAGCTCCCGTCTTTCTTGGCCAGCTTCATCGGGAAGTGAATATCCGTGGCCAGCCACTGGTAATAGACGTCCGTCCGTTCGCCCTGCTTCACCGTCACTTCGTAGAGGATCGTCGGGTGCCCCTCACGCGTTTCCGTTCCGATCTCTTCACGTGAGACTTCGCCTTCCAGCCGCTCCGACACTTGCAGGTCTTGCTCGGCAGTGTACGGCATGGTCTTGAAATGTTTCATCCGCGACAACAATAACCACACCACCTTCTTATCTTTACGCACGATGCTGACATTGACCGGTCCCATCGAGTGGTGTTCGATCCGCCACATGTTGTCCCGGTAATAGATGTTGGATTTCTGGGTGCGACCATTGATCTTGGTCACCTGATCGGCAGTAAACTCCAATGCCCCGGCCTCGATTGCACCGAAGATCCAGAGAGCCGCCATCAATCCCAACAGCTTGCAAGACCACATCCTACCTATCCTACCGAGATGAGGCCTCAATTTTCCAGCGCTCTTGCTCTGCATGGATGTGTCCCCCTGCTTTCTTCTCCGTCGGTCAAACTCCCGGTCACCCGCCCTCGCCGACCAGCACACTTGCGCAAGGTTGATCAGATCCAAGCCGGCGAGAGACCAGCTCAAACCGGGAGCCGAGGTCCGGAGACATCCCCCTTCGATCGACAAGCTGGTGTGATTGCTGAGATCGGCGTCACGAGAAGGGTGCGGCCTGCATCTCCTTGTTCAGAGATACCCCGCCAGGTACGCCGCTGCGACCAGGCCTGCCCGGCAGAGAGCCCGGGCAGGCGTGCAGAGCCTGAGAGAGGGGATTATTCGTCTTACGATTTCGCCTTAATGCACTCGATATCCAGCTTGATCAAGACCTCGTCTCCGACGACGAGCCCGCCGCTATCAAGCGCTTTGTTCCACACCATGCCGAAGTCTTTCCGGTTCACTTTGCCTTCGGCCGTAAATCCCGCGCGGGTATTGCCCCAGGGATCTTTCGTGACGCCGTTGAGATTGCCCGTCAACGTAATTTCTTTCGTCACGCCATGCAGCGTCAGGTCGCCCACCGCGGTATAACCATCACCGGCTTTCTTATAGCTTTTCATCTTAAAGGTCATGGTCGGATATTTCTCGACATCGAAGAAATCGGGATTCCGGAGATGGGTGTCGCGCTTTTCCTGGTTGGTGCTCACCGAGGCCGTCTTGATCATGGCTTCAATCGCCTTCACCGTCCCGGCGTCGGGATCCATTTCGATGAATCCGGTGTAGTCTTTGAAGTGTCCCGTGGTTTTGGAGATCACCATGTGGGCGACCTTGAACTCCACGATCGAATGGTCCAGGTCCACATCGTATCGCGCCATCTCGGCATGCCCGAACGCCGCACCGAGCAGAACACTCGCGCCCAGACACAGCATGGCCACCGCACGACCGGTCCGATTCGTCATGACTACTCCTTTGTAGAACTGCTCGCTGCGGTTCCTTCTTTTGGTGATGGGGGCACGGCAGGCTTGGACGATTTTTTGTCCACCGTCATCTGCACATCGCGGGTCGCGACTTTCGCGCCGGTACGCATCCGCACATGCACGTCGACGATGTCTCCGCCCACATCGGGCGGGATCGGAGGGAACGGATGGGCATGGATGATCGTTTGCAGTCCGGCATCATTGACGTCCCGCGCCCCCGAGCTTTTCTCCAATTGAATCAGTTGCGCCACGCCGCTCGCATACATTTTGAAATGCACGCGAACCGTTTCACTGCTGGGAGCGCGGCGAATGGAGCGTATTTGCCGGCTCCAGTTCCGGCTGATCAAATCGCTGACCTGCTTCCAATAGGCTTTGGATTCTCCCGGTGGAGGCAAGGGCAACAGATCTTCTTCCGCAATCGTCGCGTTGACGGCCAACACCTGTTCCGTCGCCTTTTGCACCGCCGCCGGGTCGGCTTCGGGACTCTCGGCGAGCGGCCCTGGGGGTGTCTCGGCCTCGGCCTCGTCAGGGGGCCTGTCGCCAAGCGTGACGTAGAAATCGCGCTTTAAAAACTCTTCGAGTCCCGTGATTTTTGCACGAGCGAACGAGACCCGTATTCGCACGGCCTTCGGATGCACAGTCGTCCGGCTTTTTAATGTCGAATTGGGTTCCAGAATGGCCGTCCCTTGGTAGACCGCCGGCGTCGCATCTTCGCTCAACGAGACCGTCTGACTCTGAAACCCGGGAGACTCGATGATCGCCATCACGGATTCCGTCCCCGCCGGCAGGCCACCGAGGGTGAGGCTGAGCACGACGTCTTTCCCCACTTGCACCGAACCATCGGCCTCGGTACTGACCAATTCGAATTGCGCCCACCGTTTCGGAGCGACTGGCGGCGAGGTGAGAGCGGGGCCAGCTCCTGCCGGCACAGCCAGGAACGAGAGGCACAAGACCAGCCCGAGCCCGGCGACGGCCGGACCTTTGTCGAAGTAGCACTGCATCTTCGCATCCTACCCAGGCGCCCTACTCAGTTCAACCCGTTTTTTCCCGGGAGCGCCGGGACGGACAGGGTCATGAGCTCTTTGCCGAGATCGCCGATGCCGACAGCGTGCCTGGACAAGTTCTCAGTTCGGCTAGGCATTTCGTGCACTCTTGTTATAATGGGGCCATGCGCGCGCTTGTCAAAACCTCTGCACAGCCGGGCCTGACCTATACCGATCGTCCCGACCCGACGCCTGGTCCATCTGACGCCGTCATCCAGGTCAAAGCCACCTCCCTGTGCGGAACTGATGCCCATATTTACAATTGGGATGCCTGGGCTCACAGTCGCATCCATCCTCCAAGGACGATTGGACACGAAATGTGCGGCGAGGTCGTCGCCATCGGCGCGGATGTCACGCTGGTGCGAGTGGGCGACTACGTCGCCGCCGAATCGCACTTGACCTGTGGCGCCTGTTTTCAATGTCGGACCGGCCAAGCCCACGTCTGCCAGAACTACCGCATTCTCGGAGTCGATCTGGATGGGTCGTTTGCGGACTATGTGGTACTTCCTGAAACGGTGCTTTGGAAAACCTCGCCGGACATCCCGCCGGAGCTGGCTTCCGTGCAAGAACCTCTGGGCAATGCCGTCGATGCGGCGCTTGTGGAAGACCTGACCGGCCATACCGTCCTGATCACCGGCTGCGGCCCGACCGGTCTCTTCGCAGCCGCGGTGGCCCGTACCGCGGGGGCCGCCACGATTATCGCCACCGATGTGAGCGACTACCGCCTCAGCCTGGCTAAACAGGTGGGAGTCGATCACCTGCTGAACGCGAAGACCGACGCGCCTGACGCCATCGCTGCCGCAATTCGCGATATCACGGCGGGAGAAGGCGTCGATGCCTCGCTGGAAATGTCCGGTCACCCCACGGCGCTGCACCATGCCTTTCACTCCGTCAAGAACGGCGGACGCGTCACCCTGTTCGGCATTCCCACCGGACCCGTCACCTGCGATCTCGCCAACGAAGTCATCTTCAAGGGGATTCGCGTCTACGGCATTACAGGCCGTCGTCTGTTCAGCACCTGGTATCGTCTGGCCGGGCTTTTCAAAGCCGGTCTCAACATTCGCCCTGTCATTACCCACACGTTTCCGCTGAAGGATTTCGCCCAAGGATTTGAATTAATCAAGTCCGGCCAATGCGGCAAAGTAGTGCTGTTCCCGTGAGGGGTGAGGGGACTCGCGCTTTACGCCTAACGGATTGATATGGCCTATTCCACGCTCAAAAAGGTAGCCGAGCAGCAGTTAGCCGACATCCGCACGGCCGGCCTCTACAAGACCGAGCGGAAGATCTTGAGTCCCCAGAGCACCGAGATTCGTGTGGCGGAGGGAGAGGTCATCAATCTCTGTGCGAACAACTATCTCGGACTGGCGAATCATCCGGAGGTGAAACAGGCGGCCGCCGACGGCCTCACGAAATACGGCTACGGCATGGCGTCTGTCCGGTTCATCTGCGGGACTCAACAGCTGCACAAAGAACTCGAACAGGCCATCAGCGCATTTTTTAAAACCGACGACACCATTCTTTACAGTTCCTGCTTCGATGCGAACGGCGGGTTATTCGAAACCCTCCTCGACGAACGGGACGCCATTATCAGTGATGCCCTCAACCACGCGAGTCTGATCGATGGCATCCGACTCTGCAAAGCCGCCCGCCTGCGTTATGCCCATGCCGACATGAGGGAGCTGGAAGCGCGCCTGGCCGAATCGGCATCGAATCGCGTTCGGATGATCGTGACCGACGGGGTCTTTTCGATGGACGGTGATCTCGCGAAACTGGACCGCATCGTGGAGTTAGCCGATCGATATGATGCCGCGGTTGTCGTGGACGACAGTCACGCCACCGGAGTTCTTGGGAAAGGCGGGCGCGGCACGCCCGATCATTTCGGGGTCGCCGAACGGATCGACCTCATCACGAGCACCTTGGGCAAAGCGCTCGGCGGCGCGACCGGCGGGTTTACCACCGGACGAAAAGAACTCATCGAGTTATTGCGACAGCGGTCACGGCCCTATCTCTTTTCCAATAGTCTGCCGCCGGTCATTGCCGCAGCCGCGCTGAAAGCCCTCACGTTGGTGGAGCAGGGCGACCGCTTGCGCGCCACATTGACGGAGGAGGCTCGATGGCTCCGAGGCCGGCTCACCTCGCTCGGATTCACGCTGGTTCCGGGCAACCACCCGATCATTCCGGTGATGCTGGGAGATGCCACGCTGGCGGCACAGATGGCCGACCGTCTGCTGCAAGAAGGAATCTATGTGGTGGGATTCAGTTATCCGGTAGTGCCGAAAGGACAGGCTCGCATCCGCCTGCAGCTGTCCGCAGCCCACACCCGCGTGCAACTCGAACAGGCCGTCGCTGCGTTCTCGAAGGTGGGCCGAGCGCTCGAGGTGATTTCGTAAATAGTTACTCCCGGATCTGGTTCCGCCGTTTTTGGAGATAGGCGTTTTTAACGGCCGTATAGAGATCCAGCGTCGCTTCCTCCACCCCCTGAAACTTTTCCAAGTTCAACGAGCGATCGTTCACAATCTCACCGACGCGCATGCTGATCTGTGCGATGGAAGATGTCGTCCGATTGGTATGGGCGACCAGCGAAGGAATGCCATTCACTTCGATAAGGGGAAACACCATCCAGTTGATAGGATTTAGGGCGATGTCTCCGATATACCCGACAAAATCTCTCAGCGTGAACGGTGGAAGAAACGGCAACACCAAATAGGGCCCAGGCTTCACGCCGTAATAGCCCAGGGTCTGCCCGGTATCCTCTTCCGGCGTCGTAAAGTTCAGCTCCTTTGCCACATCGACCAATCCACCGAACCCGAACGTGCTGTTCAGCAGAAACCGGCCGACTTCGGTACCGGCGCCTGTCAATTTCCCCTGTGCAAGATTATTGATGAATCGCGACGGAAAGCGAATGTTGTAAAACAGATTGCTGATGCCAATTTGAACCGGGTTGGGTACCACAAAATCATAGCCCTGCGCGACCGGCTTGAGGACCCACCGGTCCATCTGTCGGTTGAACTCGAACACCTTCGTGTTGACCGGTTCCCAAGGATCGGACTCTTCTCCCCCTGCGAGCTCATCGCTCTTCGCAAAGGGGTCGTAGAACGGATCTTCGGCGGGCTCGTCGGCCGGTTCCGTTGCGACGGCCGCGGCGTTCTTGTTCGCCACCAGGACCACATTCGGAGAAGCCGCTGGTTCGGTCCCGACCGATGACTGCTCCGATCTAGCCTTCGGAGAGTCCGTTCGTGTACCGGATCCTGACGTGGCACCGGAATTCAGCGTGGTTCGGGACGGCCCACCGGCACATCCCACCATCACCATCACAGCGACCGCATATACAACCCCGACGAACCAGCTCACACCTGTCCGATGCACCATTCCTCCTTATCCGGAGCCCGTCGTGGCTTCTTCTATTCCGTCGCTGCGCTTGCCCCTGCAGCAAACGGACGCACTGTACCAGAATGGCCGGACACCCGCTAGATGACGAAAGCGTTGCATGCCGGTCCCGAGGGCGAAGACGCGACCTCGCCATACGTAACGCATCTTATCAAGCGAAATGGTTGTGAACAGAAAAAACGTAGAAGGTGTGACGCTTTGCTTTGGACCTTCGCCCGCATGATTCATGACGACTTCTACTGCAACCACCGACAGGCCGCTGCGACAACCCTGGCCGCCGGTTGTACGCGGCCAAGCGGGCGGGCTCGCCGCGCGCTCCCTCGACAGTGTCACGTATGCATCGAGGTCTTGCGGCTCCGCACGCAAGACACGGCCGCCTCACCGGCTCGGCGGCGTCCGCAAACGTGACGCTCGTTATTCATCGCGTCGCGGACCTCGCATGGCGTCTCGGCGGTTTCATCACGAACTCTC
>JAHFEW010000022.1 GCA_023248215.1 Nitrospira sp. | reverse complement strand
GCAGCGAAAGGAGCGACTTAGGCCGTCTTCGATGCGACGGCTCTCTGAAAATGCGGGAGCCAATGGGTAAGATCGTGGCGCAGTCCGGCAAGAATCACAATGTCGTCGGGCCGGAGCGTCATGGAGTCGGAGAGGGGGAACAGGAATGGTCCTCGAAAGACTGCGACAATGCGCGTCGTCGCAGGCAGATCGAATTCGCCGATCGGATGGCCGATGACTGGCGCGCCTTGGGCCACCACGACGCGCTCGATGGCGGCGTCGCGCAAGCCCAACTCGCGCTGCATAGTGAGCAGCTCTTCCTGGGCTAGTTCGACTTTCAGGTCGCGAATATGGCTTTCGACTTGCTGCAAGGCCGCTCGCTGTCCCTTGATGCGGTCTGAGGCCGTGCGGAGGGCATCTTCCAGCGGGAGCCGCGTGGGGCGAGAATCCGACTCTGCGACTCCGATGGGCTTGGCGGCCAGATCAGCCACGCGTTGGCCGATATGCCGGTGAATGGCATGGATGTGACTCAGAATCGTCGTGGCCTGACCATGGAGACGGAGTACATGCACCTTGCGATTGACGCGTTCTGCGATGGCGACAATCGTCTCATAGAGCGCGCTGCCGGTGAGGGAGAGTTCTTTGCGGAATCGCGCCAGGAGCTCAAAGGACAGCATCGTAATAATGTCTGATAAGAAATATTATGTCAACTTGCATGTCCGATTCGCGATTCAGTTCCACTCCACAGTCGAATCAAATTCTCTTTGTGCCTGCCCCAAATCAACAGGCTGACGACGCAGGCAAATCCCACAAAGAGCCAGGATCGATGAAACATCAGTGCCACAATCGGAAACAATCCAAAGGCGAAGAGTGCACCACCGGAAGAATATTTCCACAAAAAGACCGCTCCCACCCATACGCCCATAAGTGTGAGCCCGATCCAGGGGGCGACCCCCAACACCGCCCCTAACGCTGTGGCCACGCCTTTCCCCCCCTTAAAATTGAGAAACACCGAGTGGAGATGGCCGACGATCGATGCCATGGCCACGAGTAGGATGGCGGATTCTTGATGGAATAATAGGGTGCCTATCCACCCGACGAACCACCCCTTTCCAATGTCGCCGATCAACGTCAGGATCCCGGCCTTTTTCCCACTGACCCGCAACACATTTGTGAATCCCACATTCCTGCTACCTGCCGATCGTGGATCCGTGACACCCAGGAGACGTGACACGACGACGCCGAAAGGGATCGACCCGATGAGGTAGCCGAGAAGGGTGAGGAACCCGATGAGCCAGGGACTGTCCATCAGTTATTAACCGGATGTCGGATTCAGGTGCCGACGACGCAATCCGGCTACAGCCCTTTCGCCCCGACTTGACGCCAGAAGCTCCAGACATACTGCGCGCCGGACACATAGCCCAGGATGAGAGAGAGATACAGCGTGACAATGCCTGCGAGATGGAGATTGCCGATGGCTTCCAGCACGGTTCCTTCAAGAACCAGGAGCACGATGGCGATGACCTGCAAGGCCATTTTATACTTGCCGGTGACTTCGGCGGACATGATCAATCCTTCGGTGGCCGCAATCGCACGGATACCGGTCACTGCCACTTCCCGCGCAATGATCAGAATGGCGACCAGCGCGCTGACGCGATCGACTTGTACCAGCAAGATTAACGCGGAGAGCACCAACAACTTGTCCGCGATCGGGTCCAGCAGGCGCCCAAGTTTCGTGATCTGGCCCGTTTTCCTTGCCACATACCCGTCAAGCAGATCGGTCACTGCCGCGACGACAAACACGATGGCGGCGGACAAGGCGCGATCCGGCGTGGGATTGATCAGCAGCATGACGAACACCGGTATCAGCAGAATCCTGACGAGCGTCAAGACGTTGGGCAGGTTGATATTGCTTTCCTGTCCCGCCGACCGCATCAGGACGAGTCCGGCTTGTTTCCAGTTCTCTCCCATGGTCTCCTCAGCTCGCGCCCCCGGTGGTTCCCCTACACAATGCCGTTTTTTAAGAGGTCATGCAAGTGAATGACGCCGGCCAGGCGATTCGGGGCCTCCAAGACCACCAGCGCCGTGATCGAAAACCGCTCCATCAGCGCCACGGCCGTCGTGGCCAGTTCGTCCGGCCCAATGGTCTTCGGACGGCGGCTGGCCAGGTCACCCGCAGTCACCTTGCTGAAGTCCCCGCCTCCTTGAATGAAACGGCGCAAGTCTCCGTCGGTGACAATCCCATACAGGGCGCCCTTCCCGTTCACGACTGTGGTCATGCCGAGCTTTTTAGACGTCATCTCCAAAATCGTGTCCGACCCGGAGGCATCCTGCCGCACGCGTGGCAGGTGGTCTCCATGCTGCATAAGATCCCGGACCTTCACGAGAAGGCGACGCCCCAATGTGCCGCCCGGATGGAACTGCGCGAAATCGTCTTGCTTGAACCCGCGCTTCTGAAGCAGGGCGACCGCCAGGGCATCTCCCATGGCGAGGGTGGCGGTCGTGCTCGCAGTCGGCGCCAAGCCCAATGGGCAGGCCTCTTCGTTGACGGAAATATCCAGCGTCACATCGCTGTTCTTCGCCAAGGTAGACGTCATGTTGCCTGTCAGCGCCACCACAGGAACGTTCAGGCGTTTGACGAAGGGAAGCAGCTGAAGTACCTCCTGCGTCTCGCCGCTGTTGGAAATCGCGATCAGCGCATCCTGCTTGGCCAACATGCCCAAATCACCATGGACGCCTTCAGCCGGATGCAAAAAGAATGAGGGGGTGCCGGTGCTGGCCAACGTCGCCGCAATTTTCTGGCCGATCAATCCGGATTTCCCCATGCCGGAAATGACGACCTTCCCCTGGCATTCATACAGAAAGTTGACGGCGCGAGCGAACCGTTCATCGAGACGAGTGATCAGGTCTTGCACCGCGCGCGCTTCGATTTCCAAGACGCGTCTCCCCTCTTGCACGCTGGCATCGAGCGGGACTTGGCGAAGGACTCGCTTGGTTTCCGTGCGTGTTACCGAACCTGTTGTGTTGCGGCTGCGTCGCATATGCGTAGTACCCGTTCGAGAAGCGATTGAAGCGCGTGGAGAGGGACCATGTTCGGCCCGTCCGACAAGGCAGAGTCCGGATCGGGATGCACTTCCATGAAGAACCCGTCGCAGCCGGCTCCCGCCGCCGCACAGGCTAAGGGTTCGACGAATTCTCGCTGACCGCTGGATTGTGTGCCGCCCCCGCCCGGGAGTTGTACGCTGTGGGTCGCGTCGAAGACCACCGGGTATCCGAACCGCCGCATGATCGGAAACGCACGCATGTCGACGACCAAATTGTTGTAGCCGAAGGAAGAGCCCCGTTCAGTCACCACAATGCGCCGATTGCCGCACTCCTCTACTTTCTTAACAGCGTTGGCCATTTCCAACGGCGACAGGAACTGCCCCTTTTTTATATTGACGACTTTGCCGGTCTTGGCTGCGGCAATCAAGAGATCCGTTTGGCGGCAGAGAAAGGCGGGAATCTGCAGAATATCCACGACGCGGCCGGCCTCCGTCGCCTGTTCTTCCGAATGCACGTCGGTCAGGATCGGCACGCCGACCTGTCGCTTGACCTTGGCCAGCACGGCGAGACCCTTTTCCAGCCCTGGTCCACGAAAGGACGTGATGGAAGTGCGATTGGCCTTATCGTAAGACGATTTGAAGACGTAGGGCATGCCAAGGGACTTGGTGATCTCGGCGATGCGTCCCGCTGTGTCCATCGCGAGCTGTTCGCTTTCAATCACGCAGGGCCCTGCGATTAGAAACGGTCGATTCCCCGCCCCGATCTTAAACTGTCCGAGATCTACTTCGTATGCCATAGTCTTCCATGAGTCTTGCGTGTTCGTGGGATGCTCAAACTGATCTTTCAGCAAGGCCGCAGACGAGGCAGAACCGGAGGCGTAGCGGAGCTACGTCGAGGATTGTGCCGAGTCGAGAACGACGTTGAAAGGCAGTTTCAGCATCCCATGCTCAGTGGCCGCACTTTCGGCGGAGGGCAGCCCCCACAAACCCCGTGAATAAGGGGTGCGGACGATGCGGCCGCGAGTTATACTCCGGATGGAACTGCGTTGCCAGGAACCAGGGATGGTTCTGTAGCTCCACGATCTCCACCAGCCGTCCGTCGGGCGACAATCCACTTAAAATAAGTCCCTTCGCCGTCAGTTGGTCGCGATAGGCGTTGTTGAACTCGTACCGATGACGATGGCGTTCGCGCACTTCACTGAGCCCGTACATTTTTTGCGCCAGCGTCCCTTCTTCCAGCTTGCAAGCATAGGAGCCGAGCCGCATCGTGCCGCCTTTGTCGCTGACCGACTGCTGGTCCGACATCAAGTGAATCACCGGATGCGGTGTCCGCTCGTCGAACTCTGCGCTGTTGGCGCCCGTCAGGCCGGCGACATTCCGCGCGAATTCGATGGTGGCGCACTGCATACCCAGACAGAGGCCGAGGAATGGGACCTGATGCTCTCTCGCATATTGGATGGTCACGATCTTGCCTTCGATTCCCCGCGCACCGAAGCCGCCCGGGATGAGAATCGCATCGGCATCGCGCAGGATGCGCTCCGTGCCTTGACGCTCCACGTCCTCGGATTCGATCCAGGTGATATTCACGCGGGTTTCATGATCGATGCCGCCATGCACCAGGGCTTCCCCCAGGCTCTTGTAACATTCCTTCAGTCCGGCATATTTGCCGACCAGCGCGATCGAGACCTCGTGCTTAGGATGTTTGATCTTCTGCACCATCGCATCCCATTCGCGGAGATTCGGTGGGCCGGTTTCCAGCTTGAGCAGGCGGACGATCAGTTCATCCAATCCTTCCTTGCGGAACACGATCGGCACCTCGTAGATGGTTTCGACATCTTTGGCCGTAATGACGGCATCCTTCTCCACGTTGCAGAACATGGCGATCTTGCCTTTCAGTTCAGGCGGGAGATACCGATCAGTCCGGCATAACAGGATGTTCGGCTGAATGCCGATTTCACGGAGCTTGTTGACCGAATGTTGCGTCGGTTTAGTTTTCAGTTCTCCCGCGGCTCCGATATAGGGCACGAGGGTGAGATGCACGTAGAGCACGTTGTCGCGTCCCACGTCGTAGGGAATTTGCCGGATGGCTTCGAGAAACGGCAGGCTCTCGATGTCGCCGACTGTCCCACCGATTTCGACGATCGTGACATCCATGCCCTGGGAGATCCGCATGATGCATTGTTTAATTTCATCCGTGACATGCGGCACTACCTGCACGGTTCCGCCCAGATAGTCCCCGCGGCGCTCCTTCGTAATCACGGAGTGGTAGATGCGGCCCGTGGTGTAGTTGTTCTCGCGGGTGAGCGTCAGCGACGTATAGCGCTCGTAATGGCCGAGGTCCAGATCGGTCTCCGCCCCGTCTTGCGTGACGTAGACTTCTCCATGCTGGTAGGGATTCATCGTCCCAGGGTCGACGTTGATGTAGGGGTCGAGCTTCAAGAACGTGATCTTTAGCCCGCGGCTTTCCAACAAATTGCCGATAGAAGCGGAGGCCAGCCCTTTTCCGAGCGACGACACGACACCGCCGGTCACAAATATAAATTTGCTCATCGTTGCACCTTCTTATGAATGCGGCCTAGCGTCATGATTGTTAAGCGATGCAGCGACCGGTCTCACGGTTGCGAAGCCGTTCCAATGCGCTGGGTACGTCTTCCGGGCTATCGATGCGCAATGAGGGATGGGCGGTTTCCCATACGCGGATACGAATGCCTTGCTCCAGCGCGCGTAGTTGCTCGAGTTTCTCCGCCTCTTCGAGGACCCCCGTGGGGAATGCGGTAAGACGCATCAACGTCTCGCGCGTATAGATATAGAGGCCCAGGTGGATGAAATGTAATCCTGGCACGGCGGCCCGCCGCGGGTCGTCCCGAACCACAGGAATCGGCGCACGCGAAAAGTACAGCGCGTAGCCCTCACGATCGGTCGTCACTTTGACCACTCCCGGATTGTGCAGATCCTGATCCGAATCGATCCGTCGTTTCAACGTTCCCATGGCCGCGTCGCTCGCCAGGAACGGCTCCACCAAGTCCGTGATGAGATCGGAATGGAGCAGAATCTCGTCTCCCTGCAGGTCTACAAAGCAGTCGCTCGCGTGGGTTTGTGCGACGCCGGCCACGCGGTCGGTTCCGGTGCGATAGGGCTCCGTCATCATCACGACTCGTCCGCCGAATCGCTCGACCGCCGCCTTGATGCGCTCGTCATCCGTGGCAACCAAGACGTCATTGACAACGCGACAGGCCTTGGCCTGCTCATAGACGTGTTGAATCATCGGCTTGCCCAGCAATTCGAGCAACGGCTTCCCAGGAAACCGAGAGGACCCGTACCGAGCCGGAATCACGATCGTGACCGACCGAGTCACGTCAGCCCTGTCCTAGGGAATCAGTCAGTTGTGCCGCCGTGACGGTGGCGGTACCGATCATCCCGACCACCACACCCGCCGCCTGATTGGCGAGCACCGCGGCTTCCCGCATCGTGGCACCGGTTGAGAGTGCGAGCGCCAGCGTGCCGACGACGGTATCTCCCGCCCCTGTGACGTCATACACCTGCCGTGCGCGTGTGGGGATATGCCAGTGGTCGCCATGGCCTTGATAGACACTCATGCCTCGTTCGCCCCTGGTCACCAGCACCGTCTGACATCCCAACCGCTGGCGGAGGATCGTGCCGGCCTTGTTGATTGCCTGATCATCTTCGCCATGCACACCGGCGGCCTGGGTGGCTTCCAGATGGTTGGGGGTGACGACCGTCACGCCTCTGTAATAGCTGAAATGTTCGACCTTGGGGTCCACCACGATGGGAATCTTGCGCTGCCCCGCCAACCGAGTCAACTCGGTCATCAGCGAGGCCGTGACCACGCCCTTGGCATAGTCCGACACAACCAGACAGGACAGTTCCTTCAACCGAGACTCGACATATCGGAGAATGCGGCGCTGTAGCAGTGCCGTCAGTTCCGTCCGACGCTCCACATCGTAGCGAACGATTTGTTGATTGTGCGCAACCACGCGGGATTTTCGCGTCGTCGGTCGGTTGTGATCGATGACGACGCCGCCGCGACCCTGCCGCCGCCCATCCAGTTCTTTCAGGAGCAGCCGCCCGCTTTCGTCGGCTCCGATCACGCCGCAGATATCCGCCTGTCCGCCGAGGGCCAGAATGTTGTTGAAGACATTGGCCGCCCCTCCCAGCTTGAGCGATTCCGACTCGACGTGGACGACCGGAACCGGCGCTTCCGGAGAAATCCGGCTCACACGTCCCCATACATAGTGATCGAGGATGAGATCTCCGATGACCAGCACGCTGGCTCTGGAGAAGCGCTGGATGTAGGCGCCGAGGGTGGCCGGTTCATCCGACGCCCCGTCGCCTTGCTGCGCGCTCGACGGTCCGGAGTTCCCGGATCGCGCTACTGGATGGCTTTTCCTAACCTTTCCCATCGTACCCATTCGGTCCATGATCCTTGACCGCTCCACGACCAATAAATGCGAAAGGCTTTGCCACGAACTTTTTCGGTGCGGACATAGCCCCAGAAGCGACTATCGAGACTGTGATCCCGATTATCTCCCATCACGAAATAGGCATCGTCAGGGACCGTGACCGGGCCGAAATTGTCGCGCGGACTGATGTGCCCATCATGAACGGGGGGATCAGTGTGCTGTGTAAAGGCGTGGTCCTCAAACGGCGTTCCGTTCACATGCACGATTTTGTTCCGAATCTGGATGGTATCACCGGGCAAGCCAATGACCCGCTTGATGAAATCCTTGTCTTCATCTTCGGGAAACCGAAAGACGATGATATCGCCGCGCTGGATTGTCCCGAACGGAATGAGCGTTCGCGAGGAGTAACAGGTGATCGGAGGAAATCCCGGCTTGATCTGACAGTCAGTCGGCCATTGCAGCCCGTAGGACAGCTTGCTTACCAAGATGTGATCCCCAACCAGCAGCGTGGGAATCATCGACCCGGAAGGAATCTTGAATGCCTGCACGACAAAGACGCGGATGGCAAAGGCCAGCAACATGGCGATGATGATCGCCTCCGCATACTCGCGTACGATCGATTTGTGGGCCGGTTGGGCGGCGCGTGCAGCGGTTCCAGCCTGTGGCACGCCGGCAGCCGTTTCGGATGGAGCGGGAGCTACCACCGGTCCGGTCGTCGAAGAGGACTCGTCGGGACGAGATGAGGTGGGCTCTCCACTCATTCGTCGCTCACCTTGAGGATCGCCAAAAACGCCTCTTGAGGCACTTCCACTTTTCCGACCGCCTTCATGCGTTTTTTGCCTTCCTTCTGTTTATCCCACAGCTTGCGCTTGCGAGAAATGTCTCCGCCGTAACACTTGGCCGTGACATTTTTCTTGATGGCGCCGATGGTCTCGCGGGCGACGATTTTGTTGCCGATGGCCGCTTGAATGGCGATTTCGAACATCTGCTTGGGGATCAGCTCTTTCATCTTTTCGGCCACCTGTCGGCCCCGCTGATAGGCACGATCTTTATGCGTGATGAACGACAACGCATCGACCGGCTCACTGTTGAGCAAAATGTCGAGACGCACCAAGTCGGATTCCCGATAGCCGAGGAGTTCGTAGTCCAGCGACGCATACCCCTGCGTCTTCGATTTCAGCTTGTCGTAAAAATCCAGGATGACTTCATTGAGCGGCAGCTCATAGCTGATCATGACACGCGTGGGATCCAGATAGTGAATGCTGCGCTGAATGCCGCGCCGCTCCTGGCACAACTGTAAGAGGGTGCCGACATACCGCTCCGGTGAGATGAGCGTGGCCAAAATGAACGGTTCTTCGAACGAGGCGATTGAACTCGGCTCCGGAAGATCCGCCGGGTTGTTGACCTCCAACACCTCGCCTTTCGTGGTGAGGATGCGGTAGATGACGGTCGGGGCCGTAGTAATGAGTGTCAGCTCGTATTCTCGTTCCAACCGCTCCTGAATGATTTCCATATGCAGCAGACCGAGAAAGCCGCAACGGAAGCCAAATCCCAGGGCCAACGAGGTTTCCGGTTCATAGATGAAAGACGAGTCGTTCAGCCGCAACTTCAGCAAGGCATCGCGAAGATCCTCATATTTGGCCGTGTCCGTCGAATAGAGGCCACAAAAGACCAGCGGCTTGACCTCTTTGTATCCAGGGAACGCCTGCTCCGTGGGTCGCAGGGCATCGGTCAAGGTGTCCCCGATTTTCACGTCGGCCACTTCTTTCATGTTCGCGCAGAGATACCCGACCTCTCCCGTCATCAGCTGTGTGCCCTTGGTCCGCTTCGGTGTGAATTGTCCGACCTCCGTGACTTCGAACAACCGGTCATTAGACATGACCTTGATTTTCATCCCTGGCCGCACGGATCCGTCGACGATGCGGGTCAGCACGATCACCCCTTGGTAATTGTCGAACCAGGAATCGAAAATCAATGCCTTGAGGGGACGAGTCGGATCACCGGACGGCGGCGGAATGCGGTTGACGATCGCCTCGAGCACCTCCGGCACTCCGCGTCCTTCCTTCGCGCTCACCAACATGGCATCACTGGCGTCCAGGGCGAGCACTTCGGAAATTTGTTGTTTCGTGCCCTCCACGTCGGCGCTGGCAAGGTCGATTTTATTAATGACGGGGATGATGGTGTGATGGTTCCCCATCGCCAAATTCACGTTGGCAATGGTCTGTGCCTGCACCCCCTGCGTTGCATCGACGAGGAGCAGTGAACCCTCACAAGCCGCGAGGCTGCGCGACACCTCGTAGGTGAAATCGACGTGGCCGGGCGTATCGATCAAATGCAGTAAATACGTCTTCCCGTCCTGAGCCCGATAGCGAATGGCCACCGCGTGAGCTTTGATCGTGATACCACGCTCACGCTCAAGGTCCATCGCGTCGAGGATCTGTTCTTTGAACTCTCGGGCTGTGACAGCGCCCGTGGCTTCTAGGAACCGGTCAGCGAGGGTCGATTTACCGTGATCGATATGGGCGATGATCGAGAAATTTCGGATGAGACTTTGCAAATCCTGGCTCATGTCCCCAAAAATCGGTTCATTATAGTGGCCGCTTCCAAGGTTGTCAAAGAAATCGCCCACCGGTATAATCCGCGCGTGACGCGGCGTTTCACGCACGCAGCAATCTCCTACCGTACGATCATTTCAATACGCTCACGCATCCATGACTACGTCCTCCAAGACTGCCCGACTCGCCGCCTGGGACCATGCATATCTGTGGCATCCGTTCACGCAGATGCAGGAGTGGGAACAGGACGTTCCGCTGATCATTGAGAAGGGCAAAGGCTCGTACCTCATCGACACGGAGGGGCGGAAGTATCTCGACGGCACCTCCTCCATCTGGGTCAATCTGCATGGTCATCGGCATCCCCAATTGGATCGCGCCCTGACGGCGCAGCTCCGGAATATTGCACATTCGACGCTGCTCGGCCTCTCCAATCCACCGGCGATCCGATTGGCTCGAGAACTCATTCGTCTTGCGCCGAAAGGCCTACAACGCGTGTTCTATTCCGACAATGGCTCGACAGCGGTCGAGGTGGCGCTCAAGATGGCGGTGCAATACTGGCAACAGCAGCATCCGACGGCGGGGCCCAAGCATTCCTTTCTCCATTTGAAACTGGCCTACCATGGGGATACGGTCGGTGCGGTCAGCGTGGGGAACATCGAGCTCTTCCATGCGCGGTTCAAGGCCCTTCTGTTTCCGACGCTTGAGGTTGATCCGCCCTATTGTTATCGTTGTCCGCTCAGTCTTACCTACCCGTCTTGTGGTATGGCCTGCATCGATCCGCTCGAAACGATCTTGAAAACACGCCAACGTGAGTTGGCCGGCGTTATTCTCGAACCGCTGGTCCAAGCTGCTGCCGGAATGATTACCGCACCTCACGGCTACCTCAAGCGAGTCCGCGACCTCTGTACCCGGTACCACGTACTCTTGATTGCCGATGAAGTGGCGACCGGGTTCGGCCGCACCGGTAAGATGTTCGCCTGCCAGCACGAGGGCGTGACTCCGGATCTCATGGCGATCAGCAAGGGGTTGACGGGCGGATACATGCCTTTAGCGGCAACCTTGACGACAGAAGAGATCTACCGCGCCTTCTTAGGCCGGTACGAAGACTGGAAAACCTTCTTTCATGGACACAGCTATACGGGAAATCCCTTGGGTTGTGCGGTGGCGCTCGCTAACCTCGAGGTCTTCCGGCGTGAGAAGACCCTCCCACAGGTTCGGAAGCACTCCAGACTGCTCGCCCGCCTCCTGCGGCCATTGGTCTCGCTGACTCATGTGGGCGACATCCGTCAATGCGGTTTCATGGTCGGCATCGAATTGGTGCAGGATCGGCAGACGAGGAGCCCCTATCCTCTTGAATTGCGCATCGGCCATCGCGTGGCTCAGGCCTGCCGCGCCGCCGGGCTGTTGCTCAGACCGCTCGGCAATATCCTTGTGCTGGTCCCGTCCCTCTCCGTTCGTCCTCGAGAGTTGACGAAGATGGTGGCAATTTTGCACAGAGCCATCGTTCAGGCGACCGAAGACCGCAGCGCCTCCTCGTAAATTTTCCTTTCAATACACCCCGATTCGACGTCTTGTCCGAGAACTGTCCGGCGTTCACTTCCGAACGCGACTAGGACGGTTTTGGGCATGTATTGCATCGACATGTAGCTTAAATATCAAGTGCTACACTTGATTTCATGCTGCGACACGCCATTTATTTGACGGGTTTCGCGTCATGAAGCGTCACTGGGTTGTCTGGAGTCTATTCACGATCCTCAGTCTGCCGTTCACGGCCCAGGCGGAAGTGCCTCACCAATCGGATCTCCTCCTTCATCGCATCCAATTCACCGATACCGCCCGCGAGTCGGGCACCTCGGCCATTCCCTTTTCGATCGCGTCTCCGGTTCTCCATACCTCCTTTCAGGCGACGTCTTTCGCCCCCCCGACGACGTCGAATCGCCTGAAAGACCTGGTCCCTGATTCAGACCGGCCACAGACCAAGGGTATCGCTGCTGCCTCCAGCTGGCTCAAAGGACAGTTCATAGCAGAAGGCGAAGTCGCCAACAACGCGACGAATGACGCGGGCATTCCTTCTCGCATTGATCAACGTGAAGATGGGTCCAAACGCATGGTGCGTATGGCGCTAGTGGGAACCAACGGTCAGTTTCGATACGGGATCAACTATCGGTCGGCGGGAAAAGCGTTTTTTAATTCGCCGGATCAGACGGTGCGGGAGATGTGGGGCGAGTGGGGATTGGGTATCGCCAAGCTTCGGAGTTCGGTCGGCCAAACCTGGAACAATGTGGATCTAGATCCTGCCCGTTCACGCATCCAACAGAGCTTCAATCGTATCGGGATCGCGTTGGTCCAGCCGGCCTGGCCTGAACTCAGCTTGACCTATTCACGTAGCACCATGGCGAGCACCTTCGACCCCACGGGAACGATTCCGCAACGGAGTCACAGCAACAGTATGGAAGCTGCCCTTGCCTACACCGGGCTCACGTGGAACGCGCGGCTCTCGTCGAGCCTCATCCTGACGAACGACGCCATCAGCGGTGGCGCCGAGGCGACGGCGCTTGCCCAGACATTGACCGGCGTGTTTCGCCCCATCAATACCTTGACCATCGCTCCAACGCTCAGCTACCGGACGGAAACCCAGAGCTGGTCCGGTGCAAAGATTCAGACACCCGTGGCCTCCTTGTCGTTGCTGTACAAACAAAGCCAGCGATTGTTACTGAGTGCAATGGGAGGGTACACGAGCACGACGTCCAGTGATGGACTGATTGAGACGGAAAGTATCGTGGGCAAGGGGATGTTTGCGTTCCACTTGGATCCGATCTATGGCCATCCCACCACGATTTCACTGGAAGCAGCCTACACCAATACGACGAACCGAGTGGTGGCTGGGGTTGATAGTGAGGATCTCTCCGGGTTGGTGCGGATTCTGATCGCGGCGCTGTAGTGCGGTGCCGGATACTGCCTGTCGTTACACCCCATCGGCTGATGTTTCACCTGCTGCGACCCGGTTGATGGTCGAAGGAGAGAGGACGATCCGTTCTCCGGTGGTGAGACCCTCTCGAATCGTCACCTGATTGCCCGCCACGCTGTCGATATTCACCACACGCTCCTCAAAGCGGCCCTTGTCATGCTGCACCACGATCCAATGTTTGCCGGACCGTTCGACGACCGCTTGTTTGGGGATCACAATCTTCGGAGGCATGCTGTGACCAGCGACGGTCAATCGCGCAAACATTTCCGGCTTCAGGCGTCGGTCTTCATTCGAGACGGACGCGCGAATTTTAATGGTTCGCGTCGCCGGATCGACCACATCGCCAATCACCGCGATGGTGGCGGGAAATTCGATGCCCGGGTAGGCCTCGACCGTCATCGTCGCGACTGCCCCGATCTGGATTCCCGACAGGTCGTGCTCATACACGTCAGCGACCACCTGCAGCCGTCCGAGATTGGCCACGGTAAATAGCGGGGCGTCCGAGGCAGGCCCGACGATTTGCCCCGGCGTCACGTTGCGTTCGACCACCGTTCCCGTCAACGGACTTCGCAGTTCGAATCGCGAGGTAATCTGCTGCTGCGCCAGGGGCTTGCTCAGTTCGGCAGTCGGCACGCGAAGTGACAGCAGCCGTCCTTTGGCCTGTTTGAATTCGGCCCGTTCACGGTTCAAGTCGTTTTCCGCGTGCTCGAGATCCTTGAGGGACATGGCTTGGGCATCGTACAAATCCTTCGTTAATTCATAGTTACGTTCGGCAAGCCCCAATTCAGAAATTTCCTCGACGTAGGCAGCATAGGCCCTGGCGATATCTGCCGCATCGATCACCATCAAGACATCACCGGCTTTGACCGCCTGGCCGAGTTTGACCCGGACGTCCAGCACCGGTCCTTGGAGGGGGGAAGAAATCTTGGAAAACCCGTCCTCGGCATAGGTTATCCGAGCCGACAGGGTCAAGGCTGGGCTGGAGGGCGCTGCTTCGACGAGCATCGTCTGAATATCCGCATGACGGTTCGCGGCCACCGGCGCCGGGACCGTTTCGGCCAATGGTGCCGGCGGATCCGGGGGGGTACAGGCCGCGAGGGCCAGGGCCAAGATGATCGCCGACAGCCGGCACAGGGGATGTTTCATGGCACTCCGTTCCCTCCCGTTTCGTATCGGTCTATGAGCATCGGAAGTGAAGCCTGCCGCGAGGGCGGGTGGTTCAGGGCTCCTCCTAGCAGTCTCTCTCGTGAAGGTCCACCCATGAGTCCTCACACCTCGATGAGCGGTCAGTGGGCATCGTTACCCTGCATAGGGCGGAGGCCGGGAGGTCAGGCTGGACAGTGTCATGCCGGATACCCCTTGAGCGGCAGGATCCTCACCGGTAGGCGCGCTGTGATCGAAGGTTTCAGGCGACGACAAAAGTTGATGGTTCAGCGCACAATCCTGCGAGGAGTCGGATCCGGCGAGAGGCTCAGAGGGGTCACGTTCCTCGCCATCCGCAAAAATCTCCGATGGAAGGGCCACAGGAGATAGTTCATGGCAGAAGGCAATATCTGCCCGAGAGGGCAGATAACAGACCACGAGGACAACCAGAAATACTGTGACTCGATCGATTCGTGGATAGCTATGTAAGGAAATCAGCATGTTCCGGGGCGACAAGGTGATTGGTCCTGCACGACTCGATACCGATGTCATTAAAACATCGACATCTTCGACCTGTCAATTGAGGTGGGATGGGCAGAGGTTGTGAACGTCCTCGGCGGGCTCCTCATGAGGAGGCGTTGTTTAACTAACAGAGTTCAACGCGTGTTCCCCGGGCAACGTTCAATCGGTCAGCCGCACGTCCTTCTTTGAGGAACACTTCCACGTAGCCGTTACTATTGATCAGTGCCTGCGGCTGATCGGGTGAGCCCTCCGCATAACTCCGTACCATCCCGTCGAGCGTGAGTCCGCCGATACGAATGTACGGCTCGGAGCGTTTGGTGAGACTGCGGACTTCTTTGAGATGGTAGGCGGTGAGATTGGAGATGAGGTTGCCGAAACGGTCGACGTAGACGATCTGTCCCACCATCACATGCTTGTCCCAGGCCGGTTCGGTAATCGACAAGCGTTCGTAATTCGGTACGAGCCGTCCGAAGGATCCGATAGGCTGGCCTTTTGTCAACCAAGCTGCCGCCGGAGCGAAGAGGTCGCGCCCATCGAACGTCGCGCCGTCGGAATCCAGCCGATACTGGCGGTTTTCGATCTGTCGCACCTCGACGCCGTTTTCTTCCTGACAGACGTGGGTGAACAGGCCATTGTCCGGCCCAATGAAAAAATAGCGCGACGAGGAGACGAGTAACGGTCGCCGCTGGCTGCCCACCCCCGGATCGACGACTGCAACATGGATGGTGCCGTCAGGGAAATATCGGTAGCAGGATTTCAGCAAGTATGCGGCATCCGCCACATCATGCGCCGTGACATGGTGGGAGAGGTCCACAATGTTGGCCTGGGGATTGATGTTAAGGATGACGCCTTTCATGCTCGCCACGAAATAGTCGCGCTCGCCGAAATCCGTCAACAACGTGATGAGGGGAATGGCTAACGGCATGGAGGTGCCAACTTCGGCAGGCTCAGCATCCGTTCACGCCGGGACGAGAGCCAAGAGGAACAATGCATAGACATCGGCGCCTACAGTTCTTCGAAGCGAATTTCCATCACTTCGTACTCGACGACTTTGGCGGGCGTGTTCACCTCCACCAGGTCACCCACCCGCTTGCCGATGAGTGCACGGCCGACCGGCGATTGGACGGAGATACGGGAGAACTTCAGATCCGCCTCATCCTGTCCCACTAGGGTATATTGTTTTTTCTCCTGCGCTTCCTGCTCGATCAACACCACTGTAGCACCGAATACCACGGTCTCGCTGATCCGCCCTGCGATGTCGATGATTCGGGCGTCGGCGAGTTTGCCTTTCAGCTCCGCCAGCCGCGCTTCAATGAAGCCCTGACGCTCTTTGGCCGCATCGTATTCGGCATTCTCGCTCAGATCGCCGTGCGCACGGGCTTCCGCAATGGCCTCAATCACCCGTGGCCGCTCGACCTTATGCAATCGATCCAACTCGGCTTTCAGTGCTTCATACCCTTTTCGCGTGATCGGTGTCGGCATGCCTCCCCCCAAGATGACCATGGAACATGGTTTCCACCATTGTGCTACTCGCTCTTCACCGGACGTCCTCGGCTCAATAACGAAGAGCCCCAGTCGTTCAGTTCTTCCGGTGATACTCCTGCAACGCTCGAATGGCAAGCCCCTTTTTCACCAACGCTTCAATCCCCATCACTGCGGCCAAGGCCCCTCGCATGGTGGTGTAATAGGGGACGCCCTTATGCAAGGCTTCACGCCGAATGGAAAGGGAGTCGGTCTGGGCGGAAGCGGTCCGCACCGTATTGACGACTAAGGCGACTTCTCCATTCTTAATATGGTCGACGATGTGCGGGCGCCCTTCCTGCACCTTGTTGACGACGTCTACGCACATCCCCTGCTCGCTCAGATGGACCGCTGTGCCGGATGTCGCCGTGATACGAAACCCCAACGCAACGAGCCGACGGGCGACATCGTAGGCCCCCGCGCGATCTTCACTCTTGACACTGAAAAAGGCGGTGCCAGAGGTCGGCAGGATGGCGCCGGCGCCGGCCTGGGCCTTGACGAAGGCCCATCCGAAATCGCTGTCGATCCCCATCACTTCCCCGGTCGATTTCATTTCGGGACCCAACAGGACATCCACGCCTGCGAATTTGGTGAAGGGGAACACCGCTTCCTTGACCGAGAGGTGCGCCGGCTTCGGAGCGGTGGTGAAATCCAGCTGTTGAAGCGACTTTCCGACCATCACCTTCATCGCCAATTTTGCGAGGGGTACCCCGATCGCTTTGCTGACGAACGGAACGGTCCGCGACCCGCGCGGATTGACCTCCAAGACATAGATCGTCTGATCCTTCACGGCAAATTGCGCGTTCATGAGGCCGATGACCCCGAGCTCCAGTGCCAGCGCGGTCATTTGTCGCCGGATTTCTTCGATGATCGACGCATCCAACGTATAGGGGGGAAGCGAGCAGGCTGAGTCGCCCGAGTGGACACCCGCCTCCTCGATGTGCTCCATAATCCCCGCCACCACCACGGTGGTGCCGTCAGAAATGGCATCGGCATCGATTTCGATGGCATCGCGCAAATACTTGTCGATCAGGACGGGATGTTTGTCCGATGCCTTGACCGCCGTGTTCATGTAGGCGAGCAGCCCCGCCTCATCGTAGACGATTTGCATAGACCGTCCGCCAAGGACATACGACGGCCGCACCATCACCGGATAGGTAATGTCGGCGGCGATCTTCAAGGCTTCCTCCACGGAACGAGCCATGCCGCTTTCCGCCTGACGCAAGCCGAGCTTATCGAGTAGCTCGCGGAATCGTGCTCGATCCTCTGCGCGGTCGATCGCGTCCGGGCTGGTGCCGAGAATCGTCACGCCGGCGCGGGACAAGGAGAGTGCCAGTTTCAAGGGCGTCTGTCCTCCGAATTGCAGCACCACGCCCATGGGCTGTTCCCGCCGGACGATGTTCAGCACGTCTTCTTCCGTCAACGGTTCGAAGTAGAGGCGGTCGGAAGTGTCATAATCCGTGCTGACCGTCTCGGGATTACAATTGACCATGATGGTTTCGATCTGTTCTTCACGCAATGCCATCGCGGCATGTACGCAACAGTAGTCGAATTCAATCCCCTGCCCGATCCGGTTCGGACCGCCGCCGAGAATGACGACTTTCTTTCGGTTCGTGGGTCGAGCCTCACAGTCCCGTTCGTACGTCGAGTAAAGATAGGGCGTGTGGGCTTCAAACTCAGCCGCGCAGGTATCGACACGTTTATAGGTCACACCGCGGGGCTGAGGTCCCTGGCTCAGCGCCAGCCTCCAGCCGCGGACAGTGTGTTGTTCCACGCCCAGGAGCTGAGCCAGACGTTCGTCGGAAAATCCTAATGCTTTTGCCTCCAGCAAGAGCTCCGGGTTGAGGCCCGTGGCGCCGATCACCCCGCGTTCTGCGACAAGTCGTCGTTCGAAATCCAGGAGTTCGCGGATCTGCTCAAGAAACCAGGGGTCGATTTTCGTGAGGGCAAAGAGTTCCTGGTTGGTCATTCCGAGCCGCATGCCGTCGGCCAGCCGCCAGAGCCGGTCGGGAAGCGGCGTGCGCACGGCTTTCCGAACCTGTTCCGTCGCCTCTTCTCGGTTCAGATTCGACGGTACTCCCAGGTCGAGGCCCATTTTCGAGCTGAACCCGAATTGATCGACTTCCATGGAACGGATCGCCTTCTGAAGCGATTCCTTGAAGGTCCGCCCGATCGCCATCACCTCGCCCACCGATTTCATTTGTGTGGTCAGCGTGGGATCGGCGCCGGGAAATTTCTGAAAGGCGAAGCGCGGAATCTTGACGACCACATAGTCGATCGTCGGTTCGAACGAGGCTTTCGTCACCCCGGTAATGTCGTTCGTGATTTCGTCGAGGGAATAACCGACGGCCAGCTTGGCCGCAATTTTCGCAATGGGGAACCCCGTTGCTTTCGATGCGAGGGCCGAACTCCGGGAGACCCGCGGGTTCATTTCAATCACGACCATCTCGCCGTTGACGGGATTCATGCCGAACTGAATGTTCGCCCCGCCGGTATCGACGCCGATCTCGCGAATGATGCGCACGGCCGCGTCCCGCATCATCTGATATTCTTTGTCGGTCAACGTGAGGGCTGGAGCCACGGTGATACTGTCGCCGGTGTGTACGCCCATCGGGTCCAGATTTTCGATCGGACAGACGATGACCACATTGTCCTTGAGGTCGCGCATGACTTCGAGCTCGAATTCTTTCCAGCCGATGACGGACTGCTCGATCAACACCTGGCGGACCGGACTCATGGACAGTCCCCATTCCACATGCGCGCGAAACTCTTCGATGTTGTAGGCAATGTTGCCGCCGGTTCCCCCCATCGTAAACGACGGTCGTACAATAGCCGGAAACTGAACCCGTTTGACTTGTTCCTCGGCTTCCCAGAGCGAAGTGGCCACGCCGCTGTCCGGTACGCGCAGGCCGATTTTCCACATCGCCTGGCGAAAGGCATCCCGGTCCTCGGCTTTATGGATGGCTTCGATCGACGCGCCGATCAGTTTGACGCCGTACTTCTCCAGCACGCCCCGCTTGGCCAATCCGATCGCCGTGTTCAACGCGGTCTGACCGCCCATGGTCGGCAAGAGCGCATCCGGCCGCTCGCACTCGATCACTTTTTCCACCACATCCAGGGTGATCGGTTCGATGTATGTGCGGTCGGCAAAATCCGGATCCGTCATAATCGTGGCGGGATTGCTGTTGATCAGGATGACGCGGTAGCCCTCTTCCTTGAGGGCCTTGCAGGCTTGTGTGCCCGAGTAGTCGAACTCGCAGGCCTGCCCGATGACGATGGGGCCGGAACCGATCAAAAGAATGGAGCGGATGTCTGTCCGTCGTGGCACGATTGACCTCTAATAAAGAGAAGTTATCCAGTCGGCAGGGGCGCCTCAGGCATAGGCCCCACCGGCGGCCGGTAGGGCTGGATGGGACCGATGGGGAATGCCGGGGTCTTTCCCGAAGGGTGATAGTACTTCAATGCATCCGGGATCCAGGCTTCAATTTGATTGATACGCGTGACATCTGAAGGATGTGTCGAGAGAAATTCTGGAATGGCTTGCTGTGAACGAAAGCAAAGCTTATTGATCATCGCCCGCGGACAGCCACTCATCCGTTCCCAAAAGGCAACGGCCTCGCGCGGATCATAGCCGGCCTGCGCCATCAATCGAAGCCCGATTTGATCCGCTTCCGATTCCTGCCGACGGTCGAACGGCAATGACACACCAACGCCGTACACCGTCATGGCCGCCATGGCCGCATCCGGACGCCCCGTGGCCGCACCCGCTCCCAACGCGGCGAGCTGACCGATCTGTTCGAGAATGCCGCGACTCATTCGTTCCGCTCCGTGGCGCTGCAAGGCATGCGCGACCTCATGGCCCATCACTGTCGCCAGCCCATCCTCGTTCTTCGTCACTTTCAAGATCCCGGTGAACACCGCGACCTTGCCTCCAGGGAGCGCGAAGGCGTTGATGGTGCGATCGTCCTGAATCACCGCGAACTCCCACTGATACTCCGGCTTGTTCGCCGCCTTGGCGATCCGGTCCCCCACCCGGTGCACCATTTCGTTGACTTCCGGATTTTCGCTCAGGGGTGCCTGCCGGAGCACTTCGCGAAAGGCCGAGAGTCCCATCGCCATTTCTTTTTCCTCCGACAGGAAAATGAACTGGTCTCGCGCCGTGCCCGGTGCCCGTTGACAGCCTGCGATCGATTGCAGCAAGCCCGCCGCTGCTCCCAGTCCCATCGTGGTCGAGAGGAGATAGGCCGCGCGCACACCCAGTGCCAGGGCCGCCCGTCGCCCCAATGGTGTGGTGAGCATCGCTTCGATTGAATGATTCGACGATAGATGCATAACGTCCACTCCATTCAATCAGCACCGCGCGCAGGATGCAACTCACCGGCTCAAGGCATCCAGAGATACATGAACTGCGGCGACCCGCCTCGCACCATCGAGAGGAGATCGATGTTCGCCAGATTGGCGAGGCTCGGTCCCGGTCCAGCGATCCGCGAGTAGACGTTATTTTGGTATTCGCCCGGCCGGCGATAGGTGACGACCCGCGCCTCCGCCAGGCCGGCTTTCTTTTTGGCCAGTTCGATGGCGTTGTCTAGATAGCCGATCTCGTCGACCAATCCCGACGTCTTGGCCTGCTCGCCGGAATAAATACGGCCATCGGCTAGTTTCCTAATGGTATCGCCGGACAAGTTTGGTCGCCCCTCTTGCACGATCTGGAGAAAGCGTTGGTAGAAGCCGTCGATCACCCCTTGGAAAATCGCGCGTTCTTCCGGCAGCATCGCCCGGAACGGTGATCCCATGTCTTTGCGTGGTCCGGATGTCACGGCATTCGTCTCGACACCGACCTTCTCCAAGAGTCCCCTGGCATTGACGGTCAGCATAATCACGCCGATACTGCCGGTCACGGAAGAGGGATGGGCCATGACGCTGTCGGCTGCCGCCGCGATGTAGTAGCCGCCGGAGGCGCCGACATCCATGATCTCGGCCACAACGGGAATCTTTCGGGTGTTCTTGAATGACTTCAATTCGTGGTAAATGATGTCCGAGGCGGTGACCGTGCCGCCCGGACTGTTGATTCGGATCACAATCGCCTTGATTCGCTCATCCTTCCCGGCACGCTCTAATTCCTCCTTGACGGTGGCAAGCATTCCCGGTGACGAATAAAAACCGTCCTTGTTCTCTGAACTGATGACCCCCGAGATATCCATCAGCAAGACCTTGTCCTTGCCGGTTCCGCTGACCTTATGTTCCTCGAGAGTTCCTGGCCCCGGAGGCAGGTTGATCGTCACACAAGCTGCCTGCATGAGGGCGAGAACCAGGACAGCGAAACCGGTACAGAGTTGCCAAGGACTATGCATGTTGTTTCTCCATCAAGTCGACAAATTGCTCAAAGAGATAGGCTGAATCGTGAGGGCCTGGAGAGGCTTCCGGATGATACTGCACGGAAAAGACAGGGCGATCCAGGCAGACCATGCCCTCAACGGACCCGTCATTGAGGCTGGTATGAGTCAGCTGCACGCGACCGAACGGAGTGTCCGCGATCGGCAGCTCCTGTCCTCGCTGTGGCCGATCGGTTGGGAAGCGCACGCCGAAGTTATGGTTCTGGGACGTGATTTCGACCTTTCCCGTCCGAAGATCCATGACCGGATGATTGGCACCATGGTGACCGAATTTCAATTTGTACGTGGAGAAACCGAACGCCAAGCCGAGCAATTGGTGACCCAGGCAAATGCCGAAAATCGGTAACCGGCCAATCAACTCTCGCAGGGCGGTCATGGCATAGGGCACGCCTTCCGGGTCGCCGGGACCGTTCGAGAGGAACAACCCGTGGGGATTGAGGGCCAACACATCCTTCGCCGAGGTAGAAGCCGGCACTACGGTGACCTCGCACCCGACATCGACCAGTCGCCGCAAAATATTCTGTTTGATTCCAAAATCATAGGCCACCACGCGCCAAGTCGTCCGCGCGCGAGTGGTGGCGCGGTCTGGCATCTCCAGCTTAGGCGCCCAGTTTCCGGTTCCGGTGGTCCAGGTGTAGCGGCGTTTGCAGGTCACGGTGGCGGCCAGATCGCGACCAATAATGCTGGGCGCTTGCCGGGCCTTTTCCGCCAGACGGCGAGGGTCGAGGTCAATATGCGAAATCACACCCGGTTGCGCGCCCTTTTCCCGCAAATGCGTCGTGAGCGCTCTGGTATCGACCCCCTCGATCGCAACGATGTTGGCCGTCTGCAAATATTCTTGGAGCGTCGCCCTGCTGCGCCAGTTACTCGCCACCCGGCTGGACTCCTTGACCACGAACCCCTCCGCCCAGATACGATTCGACTCGATGTCTTCCGGGGTCACCCCATAGTTCCCGATGTGTGGACAGGTCATGGTCACGATCTGTCCTCGATAGGAGGGATCGGTCAGCACTTCCTGGTAGCCGGTCATGGCCGTGTTGAACACGACTTCGCCGCCGGTCTCGCCTTCTGCCCCCAAGGCCCGCCCTTCGAACCAGGTTCCATCGGCGAGTGCAAGAATCGCTTTCTTCACCATCACTCCTTAACGAAGATCCAGGATCGCACGCGCACGGTCAGCAATGCGATTCCGAGTCCCACATTCACGATATAAAGAACCCGCACCGGTTTGTGCATCTGAAAAAACGCTTCGAAAGCCGCCTTCCTCGTTTCGTCTCCCTTTGAGGCAAAGGCCTGCGCCTGCAGGGCCGCGGCTTGGGGATGCAGCACAAATGTGATGACGCCGGCAGTGAGGAGCATTCCCCCGAGCAGCAGCCATTCGGTTCGTGAAATTTCATCATCTGCTTTCCCTTGTTGGACCAACCAGGCCCGCCACGTAATCCCCAAAATCAATATGGTCGCGGCACCGAGGACCAATCGATTATACCCATCGAAGGCGCGTGTCAGAAAGAAGCCGCCGGAATCCTGCCCACCGAACGTATTGAACACGGCTGGGATTACCGCTGCGACCAGCACGATCAAACCACCGATCCATATTGCCAGGGCCAGCAACTCACAGGTGATACAGGCGATCAATCCTTGACGCAAAATCTTCGCCCTACGCCTGTCGTCCGGGCTGCTCAAGCTCGAAGACCACTCGACCAGCAACGATGGTCGTGGTAACCCGCCCCTTCACTTTCCAGCCGGCGAACGGCGTATTGCGACTCTTGGAGCGAAACCGTGAGGGATCGACTTCCCACTGTGCGTGAGGATCGACGATCGCCACGTCGGCCGGGGCGCCGACCGCCAAGGTTCCGGCGTCGAGGCTGAAGGCTTTCGCCGGGGCCGTGGCGAGTTTCTCCACTGCCGACTCGATGGTGAGCACGCCTTCCTCCACCAGTGCCAGTGTCAACGACAAGGCCGTTTCCAAGCCGACAATGCCGAACGGCGCCTCGGTAAACTCTTGCTGTTTTTCCTGTGTGGCATGCGGAGCATGGTCTGTCGCAATCACGTCGATGGTCCCGTCACGGAGCCCCTCTTTGATCGCCTGCACGTCTTGCCAGGTCCTTAGCGGAGGATTCATTTTCGCGTGGGTGTTGTATCCACGCGTGAGTTCTTCGGTGAGGGTAAAGTGATGCGGACAGGCTTCAGCCGTGACCTTGAGCCCACGTGATTTCGCTTCCCGCACCATTCGCACCGAGCCGGCGGTGCTGATGTGGGCGAGATGCAGCCGGGCTCCGGTGAGCTCCGCGAGGGAGACATTGCGTGCCACCATCACATCCTCCGCTGCCGAGGGAATCCCGGGCAGTCCGAGCTCAGTCGACACTAATCCTTCATTCATGCAGCCGCCCTCGGAGAGGTGCAAATCTTCGCAATGATCGACGACCGGCACATCGAAGGCTCGGGCATATTCCATCGCGCGCCGCATCACGAGACTATTCATGACCGGGCGCCCGTCATCGGAGATCGCGACACAACCGGCGCGGCGAAGGTCGCCGATTTCCGCCAATTCCTTCCCTTCCGACCCCTTGGTGATGGCGCCGATCGGATACAGATGAGCATTGCCGGCGGCCCTTGCCCGATCAATCATAAATTCGGTAATCGACTGATTGTCGTTCACGGGATTGGTATTGGGCATGGCGCAGACGGAGGTGAAGCCGCCTGCGACGGCTGCAGCGGTTCCCGACTGAATCGTTTCTTTATACTCAAATCCAGGCTCTCGAAAATGCACGTGGAGATCGACGAAGCCAGGCACGACCAACTGGCCGACCGCTCGAATCACCGTCGCGTCGGCCGGTGCAGCGAGCGTCGGCCCTATCGCTAAAATTTTCCCGTCCTGGATCAAAACATCCGCGACGCCATTGAACCGTCCGGGATCGATCACATGTCCGCCTTGAATCAATATGGCCATCGTTCACTCATAGAAGAAAAAAAGGTAAAAGGAATAAGGACCGCGTATTCGGTGTTCTCATCCCGTCCCGGACATGAGATAGAGAATGCCCATGCGCACCGCCACGCCGTTGGCCACCTGATCAAGAATGACGGACGAGATACTGTCCGCTACGTCCGGCGCAATTTCGACACCTCGATTAATGGGGCCGGGATGCATCACGATAGCGCCGGGCTCGGCCAGTTTGACCCGTTCGCTCGTCAATCCGAACTGCCACGCATATTCACGGATCGTCGGGAACAGGGCACGGCCCTGCCGCTCAAGTTGAAGCCGCAACATCATGATCACATGGACGCCCCGAAGGGCTTCGTCCAGGTTGTGGTACACCCGCACGCCGAGCTGGTCGATATGCAAGGGCATCATGGTCGGAGGCCCTACGACCCGCACCTCCGCCCCGAGTTTCGTTAAGGCGAAAATATTTGAACGGGCGACGCGGCTATGCGCCACATCGCCGACAATCGCCACGCGGAGCCCAGCGAAACCCATCCCCCGGCCACGGATGGTGTACAGGTCCAGCAAGGCCTGTGTGGGGTGTTCATGCCAGCCGTCACCAGCATTGATGACGGACGATTTGACGCCTCGCGCGAGGGTCTCCGCCGCACCGGCTGAGGAATGTCGCAGCACGATGATGTCTGCCTGCATGGCTTCGATATTGCGGGCCGTGTCCAATAACGTTTCGCCCTTCACGACACTGCTGGAGGACGGAGAAAAATTGATGACATCGGCGCTCAATCGTTTGGCGGCTAACTCAAAGGACGTCCTGGTTCTTGTGCTTGGCTCAAAGAAGAGGTTCACCACCGTCTTGCCTCGCAATGCCGGCACCTTTTTGATCTCTCGCCCGGAGACCTCTTTGAAGGAATCCGCTGTGTCCAGGATCAACATGATGTCGTCCGCCGAAAGGACGGTCAAGCTGAGCAGGTCTTTCCGTTTGAGCCCCACGACATTGTCTCCGGTTACGCTTTGAGGATGACCACGCGATCCTCTTCTCCATTCTCTTCGAGAGAGACGTGAATGGCTTCCTCACGTGACGTTGGAATGTTTTTCCCAATGTAATTCGCTTTGATCGGCAGTTGCCGATGGCCACGATCGACCAACACCGCCAGCTGAATTTCAGCCGGCCGTCCCAGATCGATCAGGCCGTCCATGGCGGCGCGAATCGTCCGTCCGGTGAAGAGCACATCGTCGACCAGGACCACCTTAAGATCGGAGATCTTGAACGGCACCGAGGTCCTCCGGAGGATCGGTTGGTCCTTCCGAAGCGAGAGATCGTCCCGATATAGCGTGATATCCAGTTCTCCGATCGGGATCTGAGTGCCTTCGATTTCGTGGATGCGACGCACGAGTCGATGGGCGAGGTGCACTCCGCCCGTCCGGATTCCCACTAACGCCAGATCCTTGATGCCCTTGTTGCGTTCCAGAATTTCGTGAGCGATGCGGGTCAATGCGCGCGCGATATCGCCGGCATCCATCACGACCCGTTCCTCTCGTTTGCCTGCGGGGGGTTGGTTGGTCATGGATGATCTCCCGGCTGGAGACATAAAAAAACCTTCCCACCGGTTTGGATGAGAAGGTCCTGATTGCCCGACGGCTCGCTGCCGTGCACCATGATCATGAGCTCCTTACCCACCTCACAGGATGAGCATTAAAGGCGATGAGATCTTAACGAGTTGCCTGTACCGTGTCAAGAATCGCGGGATGGCTCAGCGAGTAAGTCTGGTGCAAGCTCTTCATTGACTCCCTGCATGCCATTTGTTAGCTTCGTGCCATTGAGAGCCGGTCTGTCCTCTCGTCATCCAACATCATCGGTTCCGACCGTGAAAGGATCGTGCATGACATCCTCTACCGCTACTGCAGCCACGCCTGAGCTCCTGACCGTCCTGTCTAATAAAGCCACACAACTTCGCATCGAGAGTGTCAAGGCGACGAGCGAGGCCGGGAGCGGTCACCCCTCCAGTTGTTGCTCAGCTGCGGACATCGTTGCCGTATTATTTTTCTCGGTGATGCGGTACGACCCGAAGAATCCCAAGTTGCCCAACAGTGATCGATTTGTCCTATCGAAAGGCCATGCGGCCCCCTTGCTCTATGCGGCCTGGGCGGAGGCCGGCCTGTTTGCAAAGTCGGAGCTGCTGAAACTTCGCACTCTTGCCTCCGATCTCGAAGGCCATCCGACTCCCCGCCTCTCGTTCGTGGATATGGCGACCGGATCGTTGGGCCAGGGATTGCCGGCCGGAGTCGGTCTCGCCTTCAATGCGAAGTCTATCGAGAAGACCGACTACCGCACCTACGTGTTGATGGGCGATGGCGAATCCGCCGAAGGATCGGTATGGGAGGCGGCTGAAGTCGCTCGCCATGCCAGCTTGGACAACCTTTGTGCGATCATAGACGTCAATCGACTGGGACAAAGCGATCCCACCATGCTGCAACACGATATGGAAGCCTATCGAGTCCGTTGGGCTGGATTCGGCTGGCATGCCATTGTGGTGGATGGCCATGATGTCGGTGCGCTCGTGGCGGCGTTTGACGAGGCGGGACGGACCAAAGGCCGGCCGACGGTCCTGCTGGCGAAGACTTTCAAGGGGCGCGGCATTTCCATTATGGAAAATCATCCGGAATGGCATGGGAAACCGTTGAAGAAGGGGGAAGAGACTCAGAAGGCCCTGGATGAATTGACGCGTCAACTGAAGCCTACGTCGGCGCAGCCTCAGATGAAACTGCCTACGGCGGGTAAGGTTCCCGCCACCTCCAAGGGAACGATGGCGCCCCCGCCCTACAAGCTCGGTGACTCAGCCGCAGCTCGGGAAGCCTTCGGAGTTGCGCTTCTAGCGCTCGGCGAGGCGAACCCGCTCGTGGTCGCACTCGACGCCGATGTGAAGAACTCCACCTATAGCGACAAATTCGGTAAACGGTTCCCCGACCGGTTCCTTGAAAACTTTATCGCCGAGCAGAATATGCTGGGCGCCGCGGCCGGTATCGCCGCCTGCGGAAAAATTCCTTTTGTCGCCACCTTTGCCGCCTTCTTCACCCGAGCCTACGATTTCATTCGCATGGCGGCCATCAGCCAGTCGAACATCAAGCTAGTGGGAACCCATGTCGGCGTCAGCATCGGTGAAGACGGCCCTTCACAGATGGGGCTTGAAGATTTAGCCATGATGTCGACGCAGCCTGGTGTCACGGTGCTCTATCCCTCGGATGCCCTATCGATGTACAAATTGGTCGAAGTCGCCGCGGCCCACAAGGGGATGGTGTATCTCCGGGCAGGCCGTCCGAAGACGCCGGTTATTTATGGTCCCGACGAAACCTTCCGCATCGGCGGGTCCAAGGTCGTCCGGCAGAGTGCGGTCGATAAGCTGACGATCGTCGCCGCAGGCGTGACTCTGTTCGAAGCCTTGAAGGCGCACGACCAGTTGAAGGCCGCCGGGATTGCGACGCGCGTCGTGGACCTGTACAGCATCGTGCCAGTGGATCGGGCGACGCTCCTCGACTGTGCGCGGGCGACCGGTGGGCGCTTCTTGACTGTCGAGGATCATTACGCCCATGGTGGAATCGGCGACACTGTCCTGAGTGCGCTGGCGTTAGAAGGCGTGCGGGTCCATAAGTTGGCCGTGCGTGAGATTCCGCGTAGCGGGAAGCCGGAGGAACTCGTCGATCATTTCGGAATTGGAGTACGCACGATTGTCGAAGCGGCCAAAGAAATCCTCCGCTGAACAGCCCACCTCTGGGCTTCCTCTTGGATTGAACCAGATTCCACTCCTCAAGATCCTCAGCGCCCAGGACCGCCAACAGGTCCTGGGCGAGATGACGGAAACCCACTACGGGAAGGGTCAGTATATTTTCCGCGAAGGTGATCCCACCGAATACTTCCATATCGTCAAAGAAGGGTCGGTCAAGTGTGTCAAATCTTCTCTCGACGGGAAGGAATGCACGCTGAAAGTGCTCATGCCGGGCGATCTATTTTGTTGCGATGCCTCGGCATTCGATGGGGCTTCTCATCCGGGAACGGCTCAACCGATGGGCGACGTCAGTGTGCTACGGATGAAGAAAGAGGCCTACTTTAAGATGTTGCGGGGTAACCCCGATGCCGCGATGGAAGTCATCCGCTATCTGGGCAACCGCCTCAACGAAGCGCAGGAAAAAGCCAAGATCCTCGCCCTTGATCGTGCGGATCAACGATTGGCCTCTCTGCTGGCGAGTTTGGCCGAGCGTACTGGCGTGCAGGAGCCAAACGGGATTCGGCTCTCCGTTCGCCTCACTCGTCAGGATATGGCGAATATGGTGGGGGTGACGACCGAAACCGCCATCCGGATCATGGCGCGCTTCAAGAAGGATCGTCTGGTGTCCGGAACCGCCGCTCGCCTCGTCATTCGCGACCTCGCTAGGCTCAAACACCTGGCTTCCACGTAATTTGTTTCACGACAAATAGACTATCTTTAAAAACATGACAATTGTCATGTTTTATTGATATCGGTCTGCCGTATGGTGCAGGCAGATCAGCAGCATTCGAGCGCTACGAATGATGTGAGAGGGAAACGAATAGCTGGGAAGCGCGGATTCAATCATAGGAGGCAGACATGCAAGAGCGAGCAGGGCAGCACAATCAAGGACGCGGTCGGTGCAAGACGGCGTCGCTGTTAGGGATGGCGCTGGGGGTGATGGCCAGTTTGGCATTGCCCGTCCAGGCCAAGACCCACGACATCCAGATGACGGCGGTGGAGACGGACATCATCATCGACGGCGGCGGTGAAAAGTATGCCGCTTGGACGTTTAACGGGCAGTTTCCCGGTCCGGTGGTGCGGGTGACGGAAGGCGATACCATCAATTTCACCTTGACGAACCCTACCACCAACAAGAATCCGCACGCGATGGACTTCCACGCCGCGGAGATCGATTTCTTAAAAAACTATCGGGCGGTCAATACGGGTGAAACGATCAGTTTCACGTTCGTAGCCAAGAAGCCCGGAGTGTTCTTTTATCACTGCGGCGCGCCTCCCATGATCCAGCACGTGGCGCGCGGCATGTTCGGGGCGATCATCGTCGATCCGAAGGATGTCAAGGTCTGGCCGAAGGCTGATCGTGAATATGTTCTGGTGCAGTCCGAGTTTTTCAAGAATCCGAACGATGTGCAGGCGATGTTCGATCGCAAGTACGACGGCATGCTGTTCAACGGTGGGATTTTCAAATACCACCCGTTCGTGACCGGCGGGGGGAAGCTCGATGCCAAGCCCGGCGAACGCGTCCGGATCTATTTCGTCAATGCCGGTCCTAACGAGTTTTCCTCGTTTCACCCCATCGGTGAGATTTGGGACAATGTGTACGAGAGCGGCAATCCTGCCAACAACCTGAAGGGCGTCCAGACCTACGTGGTCGGTCCGGGCAGCGCGGCGACCTTTGATGTCGTGGTGGAGTCCGCCGGAGCCTATCCGTTGGTCACCCATTCACTGACGGGTGCGCTGCGAGGCGCCATTGCGGTCTTGCTGGCAGGACCGGATGCGAAGACGGCTCCATTGATGCCGATGGTGCCCTGGGAATTGCCGGCCAAGTAAGTCAATTTGTTTCACCGAGACATCCGGCCGGCCCAGACGGGCCGGCCGGACCTTGCAGGAAGAGTCATGATGACAGCTCGATTGACCCAAGCATTGTGGTTTCTGGGAGATGCTGATGCGATATCGTGGGATGATGCTGTGCTGTGTGCTCCTGTTCGTCGGATGCCCAGTGAGCCCAGTTATTGCCGACATCTCGCACGAGCGCGTGGCGCTCTCCTTGTCAGGCCAAGATTGTTCTTCTCTCCGCCAGACCATCGCTGCGGAGTTGGCACAGGTTCCCGGCGTCACGCACGTGAATCTGGACAGCGTTCCGGACCATGCGCTCGTTGATGTGGTCACCGGCGTTGTCACGCCCGAAGAGCTCATGGCGGCTGTGGCACGGCGCTTGGCGCCCAACACACAGTGCCAAGTTGAGATCATGAAGTCCTGTATCTCCGCAAACCCCTTCCCGTCGGATCGTTAGACGGCGCTTGCGACCGTCCGACTATTCAGACAGACTGGGCAACGCTCACCCGAAGATCTGTCATGCGGACTACTGGCATCATGGGCCAAAGAAGGACAGGTCTGGTGTGGTGCCTGTTCGTGATAGGAGGGGCGTCTCTCCTGCCCGTTGCTCCCCTGTCTGCCCAAGAGGCGATGCTCGAATTCCCCATCCGGCCCTTCAACGTGGATGTGATGCTGCGGCAGCAGACGTTTGCACCTGACGATCGAGAGATCGGCGTGCAAGTCGGGATCACGGCGCTGCGGTATGGTAATCTGGAAGTTCGAGCCAGCTATCAATACTTCAGCATTCATACTCAAGAGTTCAGAACTGATCAACATTCAGTCTTTCTCAACCCGCGCTGGAACAACTTCATCGATATTCTGGACTTTCCCACACACAAACCTTTGAACCGGATCATCAGGCATCTGTTGTTCGGTCCGTTGGAAGACCGGGCGGTGCCGTATGTGGGGCTCCTCGCGGGAGGGGTGCTGCCCGGACCGGGAAACCATGCGCCGGGCCATTTGATCGGAGGTCAAGTCGGGGTGCGGTTTCCGGTCGCACGCAGTCTTTCGGTCGATATCGGCGTACAGTATACGCAGTACGGCGTGGATTTTCGCGGCGAGGCGGGACAGGCGCAACAATGGGTATTCCTGACCGGCGTTCGATTCTAACGGGTGCTTCGAGAGGTTGGCTGGGATGTACGGCGGTCCTCTGCCTGCTCCTGCCGGGCTGCGGCTTGCTCATCGATGCCGTCGAGCAGGTCTGGCCTGTGACGGGCAACAAAGTCGATGCCATCTGTACCCGCGAGCGGGTGCAGGTCGGCTTGGCCATGGAACCCTTTCGCCCGTTCGTGTTTCCGACCATCTGGACCGACGAGGGGGCTCGCGTTACCGGCCTGGATGTCGAACTCGTGCGCGCGATGACCGACGAATTGTCCCGGCGATGTGGTCGTCCTGTGATTCCCGTCTTGCATCTGGTGCGGTTCAGAGATCTCTTCAGATTACTGAACGAGGGGCAGCTGGATTGGTTCGTATCTGCGGTGGCGACCAATATCCCTGCGCCGGATCGAGCCGGCGTCGCCTATTCAATTCCCTATTTCTATGATGGTGGGATCGGCGGCATTGCGAGGCATCGTGAGGTGCTCGACCGGGTGCAGGCGAATCTCCGGGATCAGGCGATCCCTCCGTATCCCGACAGGCTGGCAGCGACCAGGCATGCCTTGGACGGGGTGGCGATCGCGGTTCAGGACGGCACCAGTGCGCATCATTATGCGGCGGCGAATCTGAGTGCCAGCCGGGTGATCGTCTGTGATTCTCTTCCGGCCGCCTTTGAATATGCGGACTCGCAGGCGAATCCACCAATCGACGTCATTCTGGGCGCTCAACCGGTGCTGGAATACATGGTCACCAGAGTTCGCAAAGACTGGTCCCTGCTGACTCGCGAGAATGGAACCCCGTTGTTCTTCACGAAGGGACATTATGCGGTTGCGATGGCCGAGGAGAGTTACCGGCTGCGCTGGCTGGTGAACGACCTGTTGTTGAAATTGGACGAGTCGGGCCGGCTTCATGAGATGCGGAAGCGCTGGCTCGAAGAGGAGTATGCGTTTCCGCGGCGGGCTTCGCTGGAGGGGTTGCCCTTCGATGTCGAGAAGATGGCGGCCCATTACACCCAGGGGACCTGCCGCATCAAGCCGGAGCCCTAACAGGATGCTGAAAAAGTCCGCCAGCGGCGTTCTCGCCTCGTTCAGACCCTCACCGTACCCCCCATGGGAAAAGAGCCTGTCTCGGCAGGCGTGGGGCGGGCGGGTAAGAACGTCACGGCTCGGCTCAAGACACTGCCGGCTCACCGTCTCGCCGGCGTCCACACACGTGGCGCTCATTATTCTTCGCGCCGTGGACCTCGCTGCGGCCTTGCTGGACGGCCTTTTTGAGCATCCTGCGGGGAAATTGATCCGTGGTTTCAGATGTCCGACACGTCGCGTTCACAGGGGTGCAGAATAGTTATTCCGCAGCCTACTCAATTTTCCAGACGGGAGGACGATCATGAGCGGTCACGTGTTTCTCATCCTGGCAATCGCGGTTCTATTGATGATCGGTCAGCCGCTCAGAGCGGATGCGGTCGAGCGGGCAGAAGCGGAGGAGACCGCTAGGTTGCTGGCCAAACTGCTGCAGTCCGGGCGCATGGTGATCGAGCGCAACCAATCGTTGATCGATGACCCCCACAAAGGGGAGAAGGGGTTCACGCCGGAGCTGTTCGAACAACAACTGGTGCAGGAGTTCCGGAGCAGGACCGGGATTGATCTGACCGCGCTGCCCAAGGCACCGGTTTCCATCATCATCCCGCCGCTGGCCAAGGAACTCTTGCCCGCGTTGGTGCAGGCCAGCCGGGAGGTCATCCGCGACGCGCAAGTGGTCATCAACCAGCGCGGCATCGGGTATAAAAACTTCATTCCGGCCACCTATGGCAGCCAGGCCTCGGCCCGGTTCTCGAAGTCAGCCCACGTGCGCCTGAAACAGACGACCATTGAGCCGAGGAATCCAAAAAACGAGCCGGATGAATATGAGGCGTCGGTGTTGAAGTGGCTTGCCGGCCGGCCGCGCGCAGAAGCCTATGTCAGTGAGTTGACTGAGGAGGGGCGCACGTTGCGGGTGGTGATGCCGATCTACTATGCCAAAGACTGTTTAACCTGTCATGGTGAACCGAAGGGCGACCTCGACATCTCCGGCTATCCGAAGGAAGGGCACAAGGAAGGCGACCTCGCCGGGGCCATCACGGTGACCGCGCCGCTGCGTGAAACACGTTGACTGCGAAATTCTGATGATGGAGCGCTGCTCGGTTCAAGGCGCCAGCGCGTTACGCTTCGCGAGGCACGTCGATTACGGGTTTGGCGCGACGAACACCAGCACCTTCAACCGCTGGCCGGTATGGTTCTTCACCCCATGTTCATCGCCGGCCGGAGCCATGGTGCCTTGGCCCGGTCCCAGTACTTGTTTCTCAGACCCGACCTGAAATGTCCCTTCTCCTTCCAGCACGATGTAGACCTTATCCTGTTCGCCGTGAATATGGCCCTTCTGCTCCTGGCCGGGTTCGAAGCAATAGATGTCGCAGAAAAATCGGGGGGTCTGGAAGAGGTTATTCTTTTTCATCTTCTCGTGGCTGAACTGCTGAAAATCGGACAGTGAGATCGCCTTCATATCGTGGGCTCCGCGGGTAATGATGAATGGTGTGTGTCTTGTGTCTGCATGCGTGTGACGATACTCTCTACCGAGATCAGATGGCGCGAGAGTCCCAACTCCTGCGCGGGGATTCCCATCGCGAGACCGAGGAGTTGCGGGAGATGGAGAATGGGCAGGTTAAGGGCAGTCTTGACGGCTTGTCCGGCCCGTTCCTGGTAGATATCCAAGCTCATATGACAGAGTGGACAGGGTGTCACCATGAAGTCGGCACCGTGGTCCCGCGCGTCCTTCATGTTGGTCCCGGCCATGGCGACCGCGATGGCCTCCTTTTCAAGGATGATGGGAAACCCGCAACACTTCGTCCGACCCGCATAGGCGACCGGCTCCCCGCCGACCGCGCGAATGATCTTTTCCAGTGAGGTTGGATTTTCCGGATCGTCAAACCCCAGCTCCCAGGAGGGCCGTAGCATATAACATCCATAGAACGGGGCGATGCGAAAGTCCCGAAATGGAGATCGTACCGTCTCAGTCACGCGCGTGAGACCGATATCCCGGACGGCAATCCATAGGAGATGTTTCACCTGGACGCCGCCATGGTAGGCAATCCCATCCAGCGACAGAATTTGATTGATCCGATCGAGCGTGGCCGGTTCATTTTTCAGGCGCCGGTTGGCCGCGCTCATCACACCCTGGCAGGTGCCGCAGATGGTCATCACGTCCAGTCCAAGCCGTTCCGCCTGCGCAAAATTCCTGGCGTTTAAGGCGAGTGCCAGGTCGGGATCGGCTTCGCCGATCACGCCGGCGCCGCAGCAGGAGGCGGCGGCGAGTTCGACCACCTCGATACCCAATCGGCCGATGATGGCCATGGTGGATTGATAGAGTTCAGGGGTCGCGCCCTTGGCTGCGCAACCGGGGTAAAGGGCAAATTTTAGCGGCATCAGTTCGGTCGCCTCTCAATCTGGCCTGTGCCTGCCACCATAGCGTATTTCACCCCTCGATGAACAGCATGCAGCTGGATTCCATGATTGTCGACAGGCTGCATGTTTGGTGCAGGCTACGCCGCATACAGTTGGTCTTTCGGTCTGTTGGGTACGGAGGAAGGACCACCGATGATTCTCGATGGGCCGGTTCAATAATTGTGCGAAGCGGTCTTGCCTAAGGGAGTTTTGAGACGGCCTCCTTGTAGCTTTTCTTGAGGTCTGCAACCGCCGTGTTCATGCCGTCTTTCAGTTTGCTCCAGGCCGAGCTGGTCGATGCGTTCACTTCATCGAGCTTCTTTCTCGCCTCGTCCTTCTGTTTTTCGAGGTCTTGAATCGCCTTCTGCATCTCTGCGCGGGCTTCCACGGAAGCGGCGCTCGTTTTCTTTTGCAGGTCCGCAATCTTGACCTGCATCTCGTTCAGTTCGTTTTGAATGGCTTTCTGGAAGGCCTCTTTCTGCTGAATCGTATATTGTTTCGTCGCCTCGACGGCGTCTTTGGTGTCCCGCACCATCTTGTCGGTCGCAGAGGGCTGTGGCTGGTCGCCGGCGGTCGCCGTCCAGGGCGTGATCGTCAGCAGAGTTCCCGTCGCCCACAGCGTCAACACCATTTTTCCAGCGGTCATAGGGTCCATCCTCCAGGGTTTCAGTGGGCATACAGCGATCACTCTATGGCGGGTCGCATTATAACATTCATGACCTCGGCGCTGCCTCTCGCATCACCGATCAGGATGGGCGGTGAACCCGGATTATTCATAAATATCGTCGCGAGACGTTTGAGACCGAAGCCCACCGAGGCTTCTCGCAAGTAAGGCCGACGTAGGCGTACTTGCAGTCCGTCGAGAAGGCCGAACGAGAAAAGCCCCGCCGGGCGAGAGGATCGGACGACGGAGCAGGTATTCAGGAATAGTCCGGGTTAAGGTTTTCAGCGGAATGAGCCGACAAGGATCTACAACGCAGACAATCCAACAACCCTTACGTGTGATGTGAGCCCTATGAGCCCTGAAATTCCCCAGGCGACGGACGCGGCATCGACTGAACCGTTGGAACAACTTTTAATCGAGCGCATTCGGAAGGGAGCCATTGAGCTGCCGCTGCTGCCTCAGGTGGCCAGCAGGATTTTGGGCATGGTCTACGATCCGAATGCGGAAGCGGCTAAACTGGCTGCCCTCATCCATCAGGACCAGGCCCTGGCAGCCCACGTCATCCGAATCGCCAACTCGCCGGCCTATATGACACGCAATCCGGTGGTCTCGCTGCAACATGCGGTGTCGATGCTGGGCATGAATTTGATGTCGGAACTGGCGTTCTCCGCCTCGCTCAAAGGCAGCGCATTCAAGGTGCCGGGGTGGGATGCTGACGTGAAGCGCCTGTGGCAGCATTCGCTGGCCAGCGGTGCCTATGCCAAAGAAATTGCGCGGATGCGCCGGTTCAACGTCGAAAGCGCCTATCTCTGCGGACTCTTGCATGGGATCGGCAAACCGGTCGTGTTGCAGACGATGGTCGTATTGGCCAAGGAACAAGGCAGTACCTTGTCGCAGGAGCTGCTGCACCAACTGCTGGAGGGCTATTACACACAGGTAGGCCTGCTCGTCGCTGAGGACTGGGGCCTCCCGCCGCCGGTGGTGGAGTCGATTGGTTTTCACGCCGATTACCAATATGCCAAAACGGCCAAGCAAGAGTGCATGACGACCTGTCTGGCCGATCGGCTGGCCCGGCATTTTCTCGATCCTGAGGGGTTCAATGAGGAGGCGGTGCGAGACCATGGGGTGTTCGCCGACCTGAACTTGTATCCCAAAGATATCGAAGCCCTGTTGGCCCTCAAGGAGCAGGTCCGCAAGGTCGTGGAGGCGATGCCGTTGTGATGCCGGCCCACGCCTATGACATTGTCGTGGTTGGGAGCGGTCCGGCGGGCCAGAAGGCTGCCATTCAAGGCGCCAAGGCCGGCAAACGAGTGGTGTTGATCGAGCAGGAACAGGGCGTCGGCGGAAACTGCGTGTATCGGGGCACGATTCCCAGCAAGACACTCCGTGAAACGGCGGTGCAGTTCGAGCGCCTCAAACGGTCGACTGAGGTGTTCGAAGGACGGTTGCGTCTCGATCTGCCCATGTCCGTGCTGCTGCATCGGTTGGAGGAGGTGGTCAAGGCGCACGAGTGTTACATGGCCAATCAACTCGCGCGCAATGGCGTCACCTACCGGCACGGCCGCGCCCGGCTTCTCTCGCCGCATGAGGTCCAGTTAGAGGCGGTGGATGGCGCCTGTCAGACGCTGTTGGCCGACACCATCGTGCTGGCGACGGGGTCGCGCCCGCGTTCGATTCCTGAGATCCCGATCGACCATGAACACATACTCGATAGCGATTCGATCCTTTCGATGATTTACTTGCCGCGCTCGCTGACGGTCTTGGGCGGCGACGTCATTGCCTGCGAATATGCTGCGACGTTTGCGCTGCTGGGGGTCGAAGTCACGGTCATCGACAGGGCCGAACGACCGCTGTCCTTCCTGGATAAGGAGGTCGTGGAGGTTTTCCAGCGCAGCCTCGAACGGCAAGGCGGACGATTTTATGTCGGACAGACCGTCAAAGAGGTGGCCTGGGACGGCGTGTCTTCCGTCGTCGCGAGGCTCCAGAACGGGATGGCGGTCAAAAGTGAAAAAATGCTGGTGGCGTTAGGTCGGCAGCCGAATGTTGAAGAGTTGAATCTTGAGGCGGCAGGATTGTCGCTGGATCACAAGGGCCGAATCCCTGTCAACGAATACGGACAAACCATGGTGTCGCATATTTTTGCGGCGGGCGACATGTTGGGCCGGCCCCCGGCCTTGGCGTCTCAGGCGATGGAGGAAGGTCGTCGCGCCGTGAGTTATGCGCTTGGTCTTCCGGTCGGAGATTCGAGCCACCAGGTGCCGATCGGGATCTATACCATTCCGGAGCTCGCTTCTATCGGGCTCGATGAGGAGCAGGCCAGTGCGCGCTATCATAGCCCGCTGGTGGGCCGCGCGCGTTTCATGGAAATTGCCAAGGGGCAGATCACAGGCGCCTGCGACGGACTCTTAAAGCTCATCGCCGACCCTTCCGGAGAGCGCCTGCTGGGTGTGCAGATTGTCGGCGAGGATGCGACCGAGTTGATACATCTCGGGCAGATGGCCTTACAAGATGGTGCGACCATCGATCGGTTTATCGATACCATTTTTAGCTTCCCCACCTTTGCCGAAGCCTATCGTGTCGCTGCTCTCGATATCCTCGGACAACGCCGAAAGCAGCACAGCGCCGCCAAAGCCGCGTAGGGCCGTCTCCCCTCCAGTCTCCCACTTTGACCCTGACCCAGCATGTACGATACTCTCTGAGCCGGCCGGTCACACCGTTGCTGGGAGGAGTCACTGTGAATCGCGAGGAGCGCCGTCGCGAGGAAAAGGTGCTCGCGAGGAGAGCCGGGAGCGCCGATGGCGCGGCGGCGTTAGCACTCCTTCGCGAGGCGCAGATGCATCATCAGGCCGGTCGGTTGGACGAGGCGGAACGGGGCTACCGTCTGATTCTGGATCGCGTGCCGGCGCAGGCGGAGGCTCTCCATGGCTTGGGTCTGCTGACCTACCGGCGGGGCAACGTCAAGGATGCCATCGGGTGGCTCGCCCAAGCCTGTGCCGCCGGTCCTCGCAATCCGGTCTATTGGTTCAACCACGGCGTCGTCCTGCAACGTGCCGGTCTGCTCGCCGACGCCATCGAGGCCTATAACAAGGCCATCCAGCTCAATCCACGCTACATTGAACCCCGTACGAATCTCGGCAATGCCTATAAAGAGATGGGCCGACTCGCGGACGCGCAAGCGGCCTATGAGCAGATCCTGGCGATCAACCCGGATCATGCGGAAGCGCACAATAATCTCGGCGTCGTCCTCAAAGAACAGGGCCGCTTGGATGCCGCCGCAGAAGCATACCGGCGGGCTATCGCATTGAAGCCGACCCATGCGGAGGCCCAGAACAACTTAGGGCTGGTCCTGATGGAGCAAGGTCGGTTGGAGGAAGCCATCCATTGTTTCGAGCGGGCCCTTCAGATTCTCCCCGGCTATGGCACGGCTCTCTACAATCTTGGGATCGCAGCGATATGGCATGAGGATATTCCTCGTGCCCTGCGCTGCTTTGCCGACACCGCTCGGACCAAACACGATCATGGTCGCCCGATCACAGACACAGCGGTCTTTCGCTCTCGTCTCAAGCATGATGCCGAACAACTCCAGTTTCTCTTCGAGTCAGGGCTGGTGGGCGACGCATGGCGTCCCTACTATGAGGCGTTAAATCGAGTGCGGGCGAACGTGGAGCCTTCGTCGACCGGCGCGACTGCGGCTCCGAATCGTGTGCCGCTGGCGCCTGCCGATCTTCAGCCCATCGCGGCCTCCTTTAATCGCCTGCTCTATGTTGCGCCCTGTGAGGCGATCGCAGGAGGCGCCTTGAATGCCGGCCTTGATGCCGCTGGGATCGAGGCTCGGTACCATGCGACAGAGCCTGAAGTGACATACATCGACGGGCTGCTGACGGATGAAGCGCTGCGGCGGTTGCGGCATTTCTGCTGGGCCTCGACGATCTGGAAGAAAGACTATGAAAATGGGTATATCGGGGCCTTTCTCGGCGATGGGTTCGCGTCTCCCCTCCTGCTACAAATTGCGGATGAGCTGCGGCGTCGGTTGCCGCGCATTTTCGGCGAGCATCGCCTGACCCAGGCCTGGGCGTTCAAACATGACAGCGCCAGGCGCGGGTTGAATATTCACGCCGATGCCGCAGCGGTGAACGTCAACTTCTGGATCACGCCGGACGACGCGAACCTGAATCCTGACAGCGGTGGCCTGGTGGTGTGGGACAAAGAGGCGCCGAGGGAGTGGGACTTCAAAACGTACAACAGCGACAAGAATCGAAGCAGGATTTACGAATGGCTGACGCAACAGGGGGCACGGGAAATCAAGATTCCCTATCGTGCCAACCGAGCGGTGGTATTCAACTCAGATCTGTTTCACGAGACCGACGACATCGCCTTCAAGGAAGGGTTGACCAACCGGCGTATCAACATCACGCTGCTGTACGGGCATCGACATCGATCCTGAGCAAGGTTTCAAAATCCTTGGCGCAGACAGGACGGCTGAATAAGTACCCCTGCACCTCATCGCACCCTTCCTCTCGCAACCGTGCAAACTGCGCTTCTGTTTCCACCCCTTCCGCCAGCACCGAGAGATTCAGGCTGTGTGCCATCGCGATGATGGCCTTGGTGATCTTCGCGTTGTTCTCGTTCGTCAACAGGTCTCTGACAAACGACTGATCGATTTTCAACCGGCTGAGGGGAAACCGCTGCAGATGGCTGAGGGAGGAATAGCCGGTTCCGAAGTCGTCGATGGAGAGGCGGACGCCCATCGTGCGAAGTCCTTCCAGCATGGTCACGGAGGCTTCGACGTCCCGCATGGCGATGGATTCCGTCAATTCCAGCTCAAGCTGGCATGGATTCAGGCCGGAGTCGCGAAGGGCATCGGCCACCGTTCCAGGCAGCGTGCGCCCGTGGAACAGGGAGTTTGAGACGTTGGCGGACACAGTAATAGCCGGCAGTCCGGTCTGCTCCCAAGCCTTGACCTGGCGGCAGGCCTCGCGCAGCACCCACTCATCCATCGGGCGGATCAGTCCCGTATCAATCGCCGCATTCAAGAAGACCCCGGGTGGCACGAGGCCGCGCTTCGGATGTTTCCAGCGCACCAGGGCTTCAGCGCCCAATATTTTTCGAGAGTGGATATTGAGCTTGGGCTGATAGTAGACGACGAATTCCTGTCGTTCCAAGGCGCGCCGGAGATCGCTTTCGAGGTCTAGCCGTTCAGCGGCGGCGGCGTTCAGGCCCGACGAATAAAACTGGCAATTATTTCGACCCTGCTCCTTGGCGTGGTACATCGCCGTGTCGGCATTCTTCAGGAGGGCCTCCACCGTGGCGCCGTCCGACGGATAAATTGAAATGCCGATGCTGGCCGAGATAAAGATTTCATGCCCGTCGATGCTGAATGGGTGGGCCAGCGCGTCGAGAATCCGCCGCGCCACTCTACCGGCATCTTCCGGGTGCGGCAACGCCGTCAGGAGAATAGTGAATTCATCCCCGCCGAGGCGGGCGAGCGCATGCGACGGTTCATGGTCGGCATGACGACTGACCGAGTCGCTCTGGCGAACGGATTCACTGAGCCGCTCCGCGACATGGGTGAGCAAGAGATCCCCCACCGTATGTCCCAACGTATCGTTGATAACTTTAAAACGATCCAAGTCGATAAACAGCGTTGCGAGGTGCAGGTGGTGGCGTTCGGCATACGACAGGGCGTTCGATAATCGATCTTTGAACAACACACGATTGGCGAGGCCAGTCAGACTGTCAAAATAGGCCAAGCGATGGATGGCCCGTTCAGCCTGTTTGCGTTCGGTAATGTCCTGTGCCGTGCCGATGACCGTCAGTTCTTCCGTCCCTTCTTCGCGCACCCCCTCAGCTTGCAGGTGAATGGTGAAGTCCGTTCCGTTCGGCAGGACAATGCGGTGGTCGATATCGCAGGGGGTCCGCTGGCTGATCAATTTTTCCACCGCATCCTTCACCCTCAAGCGGTCGTCCGGGTGGACGAGACGGAGGAAGGCTTCAAAGGTACCGGAAAAATCCTGCGGACGAATGCCGACCATGCGACAGAGTTCATTCGACATGGCAAAACGATTTGTTCGGGGATTCCAATCCCAGTTGCCGATACGCGCAATGCGTTGGGCCAATTCCAGGCGGGACTCGCTTCGGAGCAGCGCCTGGAGAACGTTGCTGGTTCTGAGCATGTACCGGATATGGTGGCAGAGAATCGTGGCGTTGACGGGTTTGTTGATGAAGTCCGTGGCGCCGTGCTCATAGGCTTGGGCGATGGAGTTCGCGTCGTCCAACCCTGTCATGATCAAAATGGGGATGCGCTTGCCGCGAGGAAGGGAACGGATGCGTGAGCAGGTCAGATAACCATCCATCTCCGGCATCATGAGATCCAGCACCAGGAGATCGGGACTGAGGGTCTCGAACATCGCCAGCGCTTCTCGCCCCCCCGCGGCCTCGGTCACGACCATCCCGGCCGGTTCCAATGCACTTCGGACAAAGAGTCGCGCGACAGGGTCGTCGTCGATAACCAGGATGACGGGACGAGCTTGAGTCATGGAGTTGTCTTCGGCTGAACGTGAACACTCAGCAGAGGCACAAGCTGGGCCTGCCCCCTGCTTCCAAGGACCGACGGTGCGGTCGAGGGCGTTTCGCTCGGCCTGCTTCGCTCCGATGTGAGAGTATCAAACTTCCGGATAAGCGCTACATAAATAGCACTTACTGAGTGGTAAGACAGACGTCTGAGGCAAGCAGAGTGAGCCGGTCGGAGGGAAGGCTGGAAGTGCTGACGCGGCAGGGAAGTGCGCTACTCGGAGGCAATCATCCAGCTTTGGACATCTCGGCGGCTCTCCCTTCCGGGTCTTGAGACTCGTCCATCGACTCCAGGAGGATGCGGCCGATGAGTGATCGGACCTGGCTCATGATCCCGCGCAGGGTGAGGATCAGCAGCGTGGTCATCAGGAGGAAGAGCGGCACGACTGCGAGCGCCACGTCGCGCGCCAGGTCGTCGGTCGACCTCAGTGTCGCAACGTCCGGAGGGGTGGCGAAGACCATTCGAATCCATCCGACGACGTGCTCCTGTTGACGGAATGGTTCGACCACGATCAGCGCGTGGCGTCCCTGTTCGAGGCCTGGAGTAATGGACCCGTTCGGACTTCTGCGCGCGGCCAACCACCCGGGGTCTTGGAGCCGCCGACCGATTGCGGCAGGGTTGCGTGCCGCCACAATCAGGTTGTCTTCCGTGATCACGGCGGCATCGAGGAGATCGATTTGTGAGGACTGTCCCTCAAGAGCCTGCTGGACGGTGGCGAGATGTTCGCTGAGCAGCGACTCACCGAACCAGGCCACCGTTCGCGCCATGGCCCGCCCACTTTGCTCGACAGCCGTGATCGCAGCCGCATTGCGCTGGGTGACGAGCGAACGATCATGTTGAGCCAGCACGTAGTAGAGTGCTGCGGCGCACAGCATGGAGACGACGAAACTGATCAGCATCGCCGGGAGCCATGTGTGAGGCAATCCGGATGTATTGACGGGCGCATGAGCCATTCTGAATCCTCCTCAATACGCAGGGGTGCGTCTAGCAGGTGCTGAAAAAATCTGCCAGCCTTGTGGAGACACTGGGCGCTCACCGACTCGCGCCCCTGCGCAAACGTGGCGCTCGTTAATCCACTCGCCTTGCGCCTCGCTGCGGCCTTGCCTGGGACAAGGCGCGTCTTGGCGTGCCAGGGTTGGGCGGGTAAGAAGGTCGCCTTTTTGAGCATCCTGCGTGGTGGTTCTGTTCATCCCAGACGTGCTGACCAGTGAAATTCCGGCATGCCCATAGAGTTTTTCCGCAGCCTGTTAGGTGCCGGCGCCTTCCCCATCCTCGCTGGTCCGTTCGTAGGGTTGTCGATTGAGTTCTTTCACGACTTCCTGGAGGCGTGCCCACTCCCCTGGTTGCAGCGAGAGGAATTCGAGGCCCACACGGGCGCTGCGACACCAGCGGACCACCGCCTGCCCGACCGTGAGTGGCCCCTCGCTGCTTGGCGTATAAATGCGGAGTTCGAGCGTAGTGCCTGGAAGGATGTCGATAGAACTGAGGATGCCGCATCCTCGTAACGACAGATCGACAACGATCCCGTCACCTGCGACCAGGTTTACGGAGCTGAAAGAACTGTGAAACCGGACGGGAAAACGCGGATGCCGGCGTTGGTCCATAGTGATGTCACGGGAATAAAGAGCTAGCCCTTTATATTGCCGATCGGTTTCAGTTCCGCCACCTTTTTTGTGATTCCCGCGCGATCCACGCTGTCGACCACATCCGAGATGTTCTTGTAGGCGAATCCGGCCTCTTCGGCCAAGCCTGACATCGAGACGGCCTTGACCAGAATGCCGCGCTGTTTCATGTCGCGCAGCAGTTGGTCTCCCCGCACGGTGCGTTTGGCCTGTGCGCGAGACATGGTCCGGCCGGAGCCGTGCATCGTCGAACCGAAGGTCTCCTGCATGGCGCGATCCGTTCCGACCAGGAGATAGGAGCCCGTTTCCATCGAACCGCCGCAGATCACCGGCTGGCCGATCGCGCGATAACAGTCCGGGAGTTCGGGACTGCCGGGCCCGAACGCGCGTGTGGCGCCCTTGCGGTGCACGAGCCACTCCCCGTCCGGATAACGCTCGACCTTAGCGATGTTGTGCGCCACGTCGTAGACGAGGTGCATGCCGAGTGCATGGGCGCTCTCACCGAATACTGCCGTGAATGCCTCCCGGATTTGATGGGTGATGACCTGTCGATTGGCAAAGGCTGTGTTGGCGGCACAGTTCATGGCCGCGAAATAGTCCTGCCCTTCCGGCGAGCGAAACGGAGCGCAGGCGAGCTGCTGGTCTTTCACCGCGATGCCATAACGGCGCATGGCCTTTTCGAACACTTTGAGGTAGTCGCTGGCGACCTGATGGCCGAAGCCGCGCGATCCGCAATGGACCATGATGAGTATCTGGTCGCGACCGGTTAGACCCATGGCGGCGGCCACCGTGCGGTCAAAGAGGCCCTTGTCGGAGAGCACCTGCACCTCAAGGTAGTGGTTGCCGGATCCCAAGGTGCCGAGTTGATTGATGCCGCGTTCGACGGCGTAGTCCGTGACATGCGAGGGATCGGCCCCTTGCAAACGACCTCGTTCCTCAATCCGTTCGAGGTCTTCGTCCCAGCCATATCCCTTCGCAATGCACCAGGCGGCACCCTGCTGCATGACGTCTCGAAAGTCGCGTCGCGTCAGGTTGACAAAGCCTCTCGATCCGACTCCGGCCGGGACACGGCGAAATAATTCCGTCATCAAGAGCTCGAGTTTCGGTTGTACTTCCGAGAGGGAGAGATCCGTGCGAATCAATCGCATGCCGCAGTTGATGTCATACCCGACGCCGCCGGGAGAGATCACGCCGTCCTCGGGGTCGAACGCGGCGACGCCGCCGATGGGGAACCCATAGCCCCAATGGCCGTCCGGCATGCAGAGCGCGTGACGATGGATGCCGGGCAGGCAGGCCACGTTAGTGACCTGGTCGAAGACTCCACGATCCATCGCCGTGAGAATGGCTGCGCTGGCATAGATCCTTGCCGGGACCAGCATCCCCGGTTTTTCCGACGGCGGAATTTCCCAGAGGTAGTCGTTGATCCGATGGACCTGCATGTCTGTTTGCAGCTTCATACGTCCATTTCAGATGCTGAAAAAGGCCTCCAACGTCGTTCTCAGTCGCCCAGCCTCCTCGACGTACGGTACTGGGTACGCCTCAGGGCCTTCGTTCCCTGCGGCCTAGTTGGCGATCCTTTTTGAGCATCTTCTCATTGAAGGTTGTGTGTCGCGTGGTGATCGCTCATACGTCCAGCACCACCCTTGCCTTCCATGTGGTTCCGTCCTGGGTCACGGCGTAGAGATGTTTGGTGACACCTTTTACATCGGATCGTAATTCCTGTGTCGCAGGATTTACCGGGGCCCCAATCACGTCGGCATGGAGATGCCAGGAGGATTGCTTGGGCCGCTGCTCCAGAGACAATGAGACCCGGTGAAAGACCACGCCATGTGCGTCCTTCAGATACACCAGTCGTCCCAGCCACTCGAAGAGGAGCGTGGGGATGTCCGGCTCTTCCATATCGATCGCGTGCCGCCAGGTTTGGGCAACGCTGGTCGGATCAGCCAGGCTTTCGAGGAGGGCTTCTGTCGCGGCGTCGAAGAGCGCTGAGAGAGAATCTCCTTCGGCGTCGAACGCCATATCGGCCAGCGCGATATCGTCGAGGAATCTGAACGTGCCGGGCATGCCTGTCAGACGCGTCGAGCCAGACGGCGTGCGGCGGCGAAGATGCCGCGGATCTGCTCGATGCCCGGGATGGCCTGGCCGAAGGGCGACGGCACCTTGCCTTTCAGCCACATCCGTATGCCCAGCGGCATCACGCTGAGCAGCCGCCGAATATTCACCCCGACGACCTTCAACGGCATCAGCGCTTCATTCAGGCGTCCTTCATGCCCGACGAGGTCGACGAAGCCGGTGATGTGGCGGGCTCCTTCGGTTGAGGTCAAGCCATGCTGGAGTGCGGAGCGGCGCAATCGGATGATCGCCTCCATCGGCTGGACATCTTTGGGGCAGACCTGGACGCACATGTTGCAGCGGGTGCAATCCCAGATACCATGGCTCTCCTGGAGGGCCGTCAGTCGCGCCTGCTTGGCGCCGGCCGGCTCCCGGGGGTCGGCGACGAATCGTTCTGCCTTCGCGAGTGCCGCCGGGCCAAGAAAACCCGGTGAGACTTCATGCGAGGTGCAGGCGGCCACGCAGGCTCCGCACATGATGCAGGCATCCACATTGTGAAACTGATAGGTGTCCGGAAGGAGTCGAAGTTGCCCGGATGATCCGTACCGCTTGCTGGGATACGTCACGGCGGTCAGCCAGGGGGTAACGGCGCCGATCTTGTCCCAGAACGGGGACATATCGACGACCAGATCCTTGATGAGGGGGAGGTTCGGCAGCGGGTCGATCGAGATCCTGCCGTGGCGCTCGAATTCTTTGCGAATCGAGGTGCGGCAGGCCAGTTTCTCCGTGCCGTTGATGCGCATGGCGCAGGACCCGCAAATGGCGGAGCGACAGGAATACCGCAGGGACAGGCTGCCGTCGAGTTCGTTCTTGATGCGGATCAAGGCCTCAAGAACGGTCATGCCTCGTCCGATGTCGAGACGATAGTCTTCCTGATGCGGGTGCTGGTCTGTTTCGGGGTTGAAGCGCTGGATGGTGAAGGTAAGACGCATGTCAGGTTGGGACTGGGGCGGAAACTAGAAAATTTTCAATGTTCAATGGTCGATGTTCAATAACCTCACAGTCCTCAGCCCCGGGTAGAGTCGAGTTCGAAGACTTTCGGAAAGTTTGTGAGGTTCCGGCAGCCGTCCTTGGTGACGAGGACCATGTCTTCGATGCGGACTGCGCCGAGTCCTGGGTAATAGAGCCCCGGTTCGACGGTGACCACATGCCCCTCCTGGAGCAACGAGCCGGTGCGGCTGATGCGGGGCGACTCATGAATGTCCAATCCGACGCCGTGGCCGGTGCCATGAAAGTAGCCCTGCATCCGTCCGTTGACCAGGCCGGTCTTGTAACCGGCTTTCTCAAAGCGATCGCAGATACCTTGATGGATCGCCGCGCCGTCGGCGCCGTCACGAATCTTGGTGATGGCTTCTTCCTGGGCGTCCTTGACCGCATGATAGAGCCGCGTCAATTCCGGAGAGGCCTGCCCCCGTACCACCGTGCGGGACATGTCGGCGAAGTAGCGTGAGCCGGCCGATCGAGGAAAGACGTCAAAAATAATGCTGCGATGGGCCGGAAGCGGTCCGCTGCCTTCGTCGTGAGGATCGCAGGCCTGCTCCCCGCCTGCCACGATGGTATGTTGGGCGACGCAATCGCATTCCATTAACGCGACGTTGATCAGTTTCTTGATGCGCTCCGAGGTGAGGAGTTCCCCGTCCAGCCAGAGGCGATTGTCGCGGATCTCGGCGCGACGGAGGCTCTGGTGCGCGGCGGCGACCGCCGTTTCAGTGGCCCTTTGAGCGGCTTCGATGTGCCGGACCTCTTCGTCCGATTTCACGACACGGCGTTCGTAAAAAGGCTCGCGTTTGGTGCGCAGTCGATAGCCCAGTTCCTGCAGCCGGCTCGCATGGAGAAAGGGAAAGGTTGAGGGAACCAAAATATCTGTGAGACCGGCGTCCTGCAACACGAGATGGATGACGTCGATCGTGCCGGGATCCTTCAGGCCTTGCGCTTTGGCGCGCCGTTCCAGATCGGAATAGGACAACACGCGATCGACCGTCGCCTGGTGGCGCGCCCGATCGACTTCCAGGTCGCTCATGATCATGAGCCGCTCGCCCTTCACCTCGAGATAGATGAAGGGATCGGGCGCAATGAACCGCGTGGCGTAATACAGATTCGAGTCTGTTTCGCTGGCGGCTACGAAGAGCGTCGCGGTCTGGTCTGGATGGGTGCTGTGCACAGTGGACTGGTTCATGAAGTGGATGCGGTCACGTATTTCGGATGCTATCACGCGTGCGGGAGGTGGTCAAGGCGTGGCCGGTGCCGGTGCGATGGGAGGTTCAGCGGGGGGCGGCGAAGGAGGTGTCTGGATTTCCAGCGACGGGTCGAACATGGGATCCTTTTCCTCCTGCGGGGCCAGCATATCGATCGGCAGCATGACGGTGTTCTTGAGCAAGTCGAACGCGAGTTGTGCAACACCGGTCAGTCCTGTGGTGAACGACTTCATCGGCATGTAGGTCACTTGCGGATCGTCGATGGAGCCTTTGACCTGGAACAGGGCCGTGGCCAGGCCCTTGCGGTCTCCGGCGACCAGTCGCCCGAAGAGTGGAATCGATTTCAAGAACTGTGAATAGGAACCGAACGGGCTGACGGCCCAGATCATGTCCAGCTGGTCGGTGGGCATATCATAACTTCCGACGGCTGAGATTTTGAGCACGGGGCTATCGAGGATGAAATTCTGCGTTTTCATCAGGCCGTTTTGAATCGTCACGGTTGCGGTCATTCGATTGTACTGCAATCCTTCTTTTTCCAGATCCACTTTGCCTTGCAACACGGCCGGGAGATTCAGAATGGAGAGAATCTTCCAGATGGCGCGCTTCTCTGTTTTGAGAATGCGTCCCTCTTGCGCCACCAGCTCGGTCTTCCCATTCAAGGTCGGCAGAACACCATGGGGATTGCGCCCATGCCCGCGCAGGGCGCCGGTGAGTTTCAGGTCGCCGGTGAGCGGCTGGTCGTGTGCGCCCAGCAGCGGCAGCACGGCTTCAAAGGGAATGCCCGTCATCCTGACCGAGGTTTCGGTTTCGGCGGGCTGTCCCTTGGGAAGCCGGACGACCATGCGTCCCGCTACATGGCCGGTTCCCGACTGGCCGACAACACGGTCGAGATCCAACAGGCCATCTTGGATCGTCAACCGCCCGGAGAGCCCTCCGAACCGCAAATGTTTGTAGAGTCCCTTCTCAATCGTGGCGGTCGCGCTGACTTGACTGGTCGAGGCCAAGGTCTCAAGGAGTTCCCGGATCGGCGAGCGTTGCCCTTTCGGGATGAGCAGGTCGAGGTCCATTTGGGCTGATTCGAGCTTGACCGCAATGACCGGTTTAGTGGTCCAGTTCTTCAGGGCTCCCGACAGGCTGACATCACTGTCCTTGATGCGAAACGAGAGCTGCTTAATGTCGGCGATGTGTTTAGAAAACTTCAGCCGGAGATAAATATCCTCGACGGGGCCCTCCACGCCCTTGACCGTCATCAATCCGTTGGTGAGCGCCAGCCACCCGCTCGAGCGCCAATTTTTCCACTCGGCATCCGTGCCTTTCACGTCCATGGAGACTTCAAGATTCCCGGCTTCAAGCCCGCTCTTGTAAATCCATTCGGGGAGGCTTGAAATCGACACGGTGCCCGAGGCGAGAGAGGCGTCGATCGTAAACCGGTCGCCGAGGGTGATGCGTCCCTTCAGCGGGAGTCGCAACGGCGGTACCACGAGTTCCAGACGCGAAATCGTCAGGCCGACTCCGCGCGTGACATCGGCGTCGAGCTCCAATGAAGCCGGTGAACCGGGCGGCTTTTCACCCACCGATGGAAGCACCAGCTTCGCATCGTTCAGGCCGATCTCCCCTCGCAAATGCGGGGCGCCGGAAGGACCGGAGAGCTGAACCTTGGCGTTGACGATACCGGAAAGCAGATCGTCCGGGAACGTGCCGGCGGACACCATCTGGCGGAGCTGGGCTGCGTTGCCCTTTGCGCGGATGACAAAGTCCTGAAAGACGCTCGGTGTGCCTCCGCTGATCTGTCCGTTGAACTGGAGCTGCGCCTCTCCCAAATTGGCCGTGACCTGATCGAACTGCGCGCCGCCGGTTTGTGAAAAGACGATGCGGCCTCGCATGGCGGTGAGCCGTTGCGGCAACGAGGGGTTCGTGAGACTGACCTGCTCGGCCAGGACCTCCCCACCTGCGAAGGTAATGCCTTCCGGCTGGTCCAGCGGTCCGACCAGGCGGAAGGTCGGATGCGTCTGACCCTCGATCTCGTGCGATTGTGCCAGGAGCGACGTGAGCCGGTCTGCGCGAATCGTTTTAATCAGAAACTTCACCAGATCAGCCGCCGTCATGTTGCCGCTGATATCCAACTCCATCCAAGGACCTTCGTCAAGGAAGGACACGACGGCCTTGCCGTCCGTCATTTGAAGGGTGCCGTAGGTGCCCGTCACCTTGCCTACCCGGATGCGTCCGGGCTCCACGGAGACGGTAGCGGCCAAATCTTGCGTCGGGACAAGGTCGCTCCCGATGAGGGCGGTGCCCTTCTCAATGCGAAAATCACCCGTGAGCGACAATTGCGGGCTTGGCTCCGTCGCGCCGGTCAACGTGGCGGAGAGGATTTCAACGGTCCCTCCCAACTGGCGCTGCTCGACGATTCCCGGCAATTGCGGATGAATCCATTGTGCGGGCATGCGCGCGAACAGTTTCTTGAGATCGATCGAGGGCGAGGCAAAGGTGATCGAAAACGTGGGTTGTGAGGTCAGGAGTCCCGCCAGGTTGGCTTTGCCCGTGACCGCCAGCTGATCCACATTGGCCGCGATCTCGGTGAGGACCACGTCATAACCAGCGACACCCGGCGCGACGCGGATGCGGCTTTTCAGATTCGCTCCGCCTTGCAGTTGATCAGGCACGGGCCGGGGTCCGAAGAAATCGGCGGCTTCGCGCAGGCGGAGGTTGGCGGTTTCGATCTCCCCATCGAATTGAAAGGCGGGGTGGACCGAGTAGGGCTCCTCGGCGGCTAAGGAGGATGAGGACTCGCTCAAGCTGATGGTGCCGGTCAGCGAAAAAGCTGAAGGAGCCCCCTCGGCGGGCAAGGAGGCGGAGACATGCAAATCTCCCTGGGCTTTTCCCGGATAGACCTTCAAGGCCATCTCAACCGACTCGAGCATGGCGGTCCGGGCGCCGTCGGACCGCGCTTCATCCGTAATCGTCACATGGCCATTTTGAATCGTCGCTTCACGGATTTGCAGCAACCGGCTGAACATCTGGTAGGCCGATTCGTCTTTGGCCGCGGACGGAAGCCCTGCCAGGATGTTCCAATGGCCGGAACGATTGCGAATCAGCGTCACGGTCGGCTCGTCGAGAAATAACCGCTTCGCCACGACCTGCTGCTTCAGCAGGGGCAGCAGACGCAACACGATGTCCATTTCCTTGGCCTTGAAGACGATGTGCGTCGGGTCGTCGTGGCCATACACGCCGATGTTGGTGAGTTCAAGCCGGATGCTCGGCAGCAGCACGAGCTTGATCCGATCGACCTCGATCTTGCGCCGCAGGCTTGCTTCGAGTTGTTGCAGGAAGAAATTCTTGATGACGTCGACGCCGAAGAGTTCCCGGGAATACAGGAGGAGGAGCGCACCCACGACAAGGAGGCCGAGCAGAGACAACACCACTGCGCGCGGACGAACCCTCACTCCACCTCCACGAACTAGGTCAAAAGGTTAGTGTACTGGATGAGCCAGAGGGAAATCCATACAGTGCCTGTCCGGTCGCCTTCTGGGGTACGACTGGTGGCGCTCCCCTGCGCGCTCTATAATGCGCAGCTTTCGTGCACGGTAAGAGCCCGGATTATTCATGAATGCCGTCGCGAGACGTTCGAGACCGAAGCCCGCCGGGACTTCTCACAAGTAAGGCCGACGGAGGCGTACTGACAGTCCGTCGAGGAGGCCGAACGAGAAAAGCCCCGCCGGGCGAGAGGATCGGACGACATAGCAGGTATTCATGAATGGTCCGGGTTAAGAGATCAGGAGGACACTGTGGACCTGGGCATATCCGTGCGACAACCGCGATGGGGCATTCTCGGCCTGTTGTTCGCGATCAGCGCGGTGACCTACATGGACCGGGTCAACATCTCCGTGACGGCGCGACAGATGATGCCGGCCTACGGCCTGACGGATCAGGACATGGGATACATTTTCTCCGCCTTCGTCTTTGGCTATGCCCTCTGCCAGATTCCCGGCGGGTGGCTGGGGGATCGTTGGGGTGCCCGAGTGGTGCTGACGGGCGCGTTGCTCTGGTGGTCGTTCTTCACGGCCTTGACGGCACTGGCCGCGACCCTTCCCCTGGCCGCGATGGTCGGGACGGTCGGGGCGCTCATCCTGGTGCGATTTTTTCTCGGTGTGGGAGAAGCCGTGGCCCTGCCGAATTTCAATCGGGCCGTGGCCGACTGGATGCCGCCGGCGCAACGCGGTCTCGGGATCGGCATTGCCATCGGAGGTATCGGAGTCGGAGCCGCCATCACGCCTCCCCTCGCCTCCTGGGTGATGGTGAACTACCGCTGGCAGACGGTGTTCTACCTCTCGGCATTGGTGGGCATCGTGGTGGCCCTGTTGTGGGTGCTCTGTTCTCGCGAACGGGTGGCGGCGGACGGAGGCTCATCAGCTCCTTTGCGTACAGCGATTCCTTGGAGACAATTCGTCCGTTCGTCGTCCCTTCGCTGGCTGGTGGTGAGTTATGCCTGCCTCGGCTACGTGGCCTACATCTACATGTCCTGGTTCTATCTCTACCTGGTAAATGTGCGAGGGATCGATCTGTTGCGAGGCGGCTGGCTGGCTGCTGCGCCCTTTGTGGCAATTCTTGTGTTCTGCCCGCTCGGCGGGTGGACCACGGATCGTCTGGTCCCGACCCTCGGTCTGACCAGGGCCAGAATGACGGTGGGCATGATCGGCATGGTCTTAGCCGGGGGGCTGATTGCACTCGGCGCCTGGGTGGATTCGCAAGCGGTCGCCATCGCCTGTCTCTCCCTCGGCGCCGGCTGGTTATATTTTACGGTCGGGGCCTATTGGAGCGTGACGACCGACCTCTCCAAGACCCATGCGGGGACGTTGTCGGGCGTGATGAACATGGGCGCGAATGTGGGAGGCGTCGTGTCTCCCAGCTTGACCCCCTGGCTGGCCGATCAATGGGGCTGGACGGCGTCGTTGCTGGTCGCCGCGCTCATCGCCTTCTGTGGCGGGGTGATGTGGGTGAAGATAGACGCGAGCCAAAAGTTGGAGGAGTGAGGAAAATATCCTGGCTATGCGTCATCCAGCTTTCGGTAGATGAAACTCTGCAGTCACCGGCAATTGGAAGGTTTCCCCCTTGGCAACCCGGGAAGAGAAAAAAAGGATTTCCAGATTTTCAAGATCGTGCGTCTCGGGATTGAGTCGAGCGACGACCCCATAGCTCAATTCCTCGGAGTCCTGTTCTGGATAAGGCTTGGTCTTCCCAAGATAGAGAATGTCACCGGTCTTGTCGTATTCAACCGTCAGGGACGTTTCCATGTCACAGTTCCTCCTGAGAGTTGCCGTGCCACATACGCAGTCACTATCCAATAGCGATCGGCGGGAGGGGGATCGGCAACTACAACCACTACGACAAATTTACCCCCTTTGAGGTCAGGAAACCAGTGCGAAAACAGCAGGCTGTTTGTGAAACGCGGGTCCCTTCGCACTTCATCAGGATCCCGAACGGTTTGGGACAAATAATCACGATGAGCGGGCAAGAGATCCGGATGCTTATCTCGAATATGCGCTTCGCGCTCCTCGGACAGTTCGACGTGAGTGTTCAGATAAGGACAATCCAAATTCATGAAGGTGATTCCTGGAAGCTGTGGCTGAAAATGAAAACACTGCGAGTGTTTTTCCTCAAGCAGCCGCGGCAGGATACATCGACGAGGATGGTTTGGAAAGTGTTGGTTTGCGTGGTCGCGTGAGGTGGGAATGGCATTGAAGAGGTGATATGGCAGGCGGAGAACAGCTGTTTGATCAAGGGTATGTAGCTCTTGAATCATACTGCAGAGACAAAAAGAAAGGCCTAGCAGTAGCTTCTTCGCTTTTTCGCTCGCCGATCACTGGGGCTGGACGGCGTCGTTGCTGGTCGCCGCGCTCATCGCCTTCTGTGGCGGGGTGATGTGGGTGAAGATAGACGCGGCTCATGCACTGCAGAAATGAGGAAGGAGTGGAGACCCCTAGGCTGGTACCAACATGCTGTCGAATCGCCTGCAGGCTGAGGCATTGCGACTGGTAGGAATTGCTGGAAGGGAGAGGAGATCAGATGCCGGCACTGTCTGTGTCTTCTGATAGACGCTTGAGGGCTCGTTACGCCGGCTGGTAGTGCAGGACTAATAATTGATTGGTTCTCAACGGGAGCATGGCGTATGTTCGGCCTTCATTATCCACAAACTCCACCTCAAATACACCTGGACCAAGCGATTCCACCACAGTCCCCACTTGTCCGCGCAGCAAGCCGCGATCAGGGATATCCTCGGTCAGCGCCA